>JALWGH010000235.1 GCA_027013735.1 Melioribacteraceae bacterium | reverse complement strand
ATTAACCGACTCCATTAAAAAATGGGGTCGGTTATAAAATTTTAGCTTTATTATTAAAAAAATATAAAGGTGGAAAATGAATTTTTTTATCAAAATTTTCTTATTACTCATTTTAATTAATTATGAATTGATTTCTCAAGTCTTTACAAACAATACAATATTTATTAGGGAACAACAAGGAAAAGAAATAAACATCAACTGCATAAATCCTCATCAGGATAATAAAGCAACTTCAAATATAAACATTCACATACATTCAAATTTTCCAATGTCCTTTAGTTGGATATTAAATGAAAATGGCAAAGATTCGTTTATATGGGGCGAACCGTATGATAATAATCATAATATTGATCCCGGAAAAAACTTAATTGTTGTGTATTTTATTAGAAATAAAAGACTAAACGAGTATTATTATTTTAAGGAAATATCCATAATGAGCGATACGACAATTAACGTTTTTAAAGACTCACTTAAGAAAAAAATAAAAATTCAATTTTATGACAAAAATAATTCAATTTTAACATTCAAAAATATTTCATTCTACTTTTCCAAAAACAATTCAATAAGATTAGCAAAGGATTATAATGATACTATACATATGCAATATTATAACATATTTTATAATAAAATTCCGGACAATTTTATTAACTTTGGTTTCAGAGTAGTAAAAAAGCCAATCGATATGTCCGGTGACTATTACTGGCTTACCGGTAAATTTTCTAACTATGATTCTTCGTTTGTATTTGCAAACAATCCGAAAAATTTAATGCATGCTACTTTTTATTATTCACTTGATTCGGAAAAAATCCCAAAGAATCCTAATATAAAACTGTTTTTTTTCCCTATGACACATCTAACAATTGATGATCCACCGTTGTCATTACCTCTATCAATTTCCGTATTTCAAGATACTACATTTTCTAACGAAATAAAATGGGCAAATTTTTTAAATACTTTATTTTTAGGAAAACAAGAATGGGGAGATTTGTCAACTCTTCAATTCAAAATTTCGCAAAACAGAGTTTATGGCAGACTTTATTCCGATACTAATGTTTACATCCCTTTGTCGGAGACATCCAATGTAACATTGGGTTTAACTCCGAGTTTTTACAACGGCAAAATGTCTAATACAAAAGACTCCATCAGAATATTTGGTAAATGGGGATGGTATTATTTTGGTAACAACAACTACAATCAACTTTTCCTTTCTCAAACAAACGATGCTTTTATTCAAAATCCACTTCGTTTAATAATAAAGGATATTAACAATAATTCCGTTATAATTGATAAATATCTTTATCTCCCGGAAATTCAGGGTCAAGTAAATGTTGACTATGGATATCCTCGTTCTTTTTTAACTTTTCCGGTTAAAACCGGTAAATATGAAATAATATTACTTAATAATACAAATAAAATTGACAGCTTGAATTCTGTAATAATCGCTCAATCGGTATGTGACTTGGGAAAATCAGATAAAAACCCACCAGGGTTGAATTCTTTTCAAATTATTGGTGGAAATAGTTTAAGCCATCATCTGAAAGCCGGAGAAAAAAACTTTATTCGCTTTTTCCCCGTTGATAACGGAGGAATTGCTTCATTAAAATTGTTTTACAAAGAGAAGAATGAATATCAATGGCACAGATTGGACATAGCTCCTTTGGATAAATATTATTTTAAAGCGGATATTCCAGAATTAAACGAGGGTATTTATTCTCTAAAATTGGTTATGACAGATTTTTCCAATAATACATTGGAAATGAAACAAGCTCCTGCTTTTATTTATTCCAAGACAAGTGAAGTTGTTAAAAACAAGTACTCACGTCCCTATAAGTTTTTTTTAAGCAATGGTTATCCCAACCCGTTCAATATGGAAGTAAATTTCAGGTACGAAGTTCCTCCTAATACAAATGAGAAAATTGAAATAAGTATATACAATATTCTTGGAGAACAGGTAAGAACTTTGGTCAAAAGGGAAGCTAAAACGGGTGAATACGTTGTTAAGTGGAACGGAAGAGATTCACACGGAAAGGTAATGCCAACAGGAATTTATTTTGTAAAATTTTCTTCTTTTTCAAAATCCATTATAAGAAAAATTGTATTGCTGAAATAATCACAATTGTTGTTGTATGGGAGGGTAGTCCCCTCAATAATTGAAAATGGCAAGTAAATTATTTCTCTTAGTTTGGTAGGATAACAAATTTTTTGTAAATGTAATAATTTATCAGAAAGCGAATTGGGTGTAGTGAAACGGAGCAAATGACGTCTTATTTTTCTCTGTTCTCTAAATAGGACTAACTTCTTGCGTCTCGCGTAAAAGCCATTTCTTATGGTACAAGTTTAAAATCAGTGGCAAAAGTTTGAAGACAGGAAAAATCACAATAAATAATTTAAGGAGAATTAAAGAAATTCAGTGGGAGATTTAATTATGGCAAGCGATAAAATATCACCCCAAAAAGTCATTAGATACTTAAAAATCTAATGACTTTTTGGGTATTTCTAAATTACTTTTTTATAAAGTAACTAAAAATAGATGAATGTTAAGGTTTAAACTGTAAGTGTTGCAACCACTCAAAATGCGAGGGCAGCCCCTACTCGTAAACTGTCCGAACGGTAGGGACAACTCATGAGTTGTCCCTACAATTGAAAAAAACAATTTTAAGATTGTAGGGGACGCAAAATTTGCGTCCCCTACGATTGATTATTGTTAGAAAGGAAAAATTTTGCAAAGATTGACGTGAATTTTACGAAGACTTTATGTGTTAAAAAGAAGAAATTATTCCTAATTATTTTTTGCCACCGATTTTAAACCTGTACCTTTCTTATTTCTCGTTTCTTCTAACATCCCGTTTCAAATCCCGCACAATTGATTATGAGCCTATTATCGTTTAATTTTGGACTTAATGTAAAAAAAGAATTTCGCAACTTAATGATTGGAAAAAATGATTAATCCGCCCGCAAAAAAGAAAGTACAAAATAAACCGCGCCATTACAGGTCGTACAAAAATTACAGAAACCGTAAAAAATTTAGTTTTAAGAAACTTTCAATAGTTGTTCCTCTTTACAACGAGGAAGAATCGCTAAAACCTCTGTTTGAAGAAATTCGTAAAGGTGTTAGAAATCTAAACATTGAATACGAAATAATTTTCATTGACGACGGCAGCACGGACAAATCCTTAAACGTAATTAAAGAACTCAGCAAACGCGATACGCGTGTTCGTTATTTCAGCTTCAGGAAAAATTACGGCAAATCCGCCGCATTGAACATCGGCTTCAAAAATGCAACGGGCGATGTTGTGGTTACAATGGATGCCGACTTGCAGGATGACCCGCTTGAAATACCGAACCTATTACAAAAACTCGACGAAGGCTACGACCTCGTTTCCGGCTGGAAAAAAATCCGTTACGATCCGTTTATTAAGAGAAACTCCTCGAAGTTTTTTAATTGGGTAACGCGTGTCTTCAGCGGAATTAAAATTCACGATTTCAATTGCGGACTAAAAGCTTACCGTGCGGAAGTTGTCAAATCGATTTACGTCCACGGAGAATTGCACCGTTACATCCCCGTGCTTGCTGGCTGGAAAGGATTTAAGATTACCGAAATTCCGGTTAAACATCACCCGAGGCGTTACGGTAAAACAAAATTCGGAATCTCCCGGTTCTTCAAAGGCTTTGTTGATTTAATAACAGTAATATTTACAACGCGCTACATCAGGCGCCCGCTGCACTTGTTCGGATTCATCGGAGCATTGAGCTTTACAGCCGGCTTTTTGATTGACGCCGTTTTAGCTTTCTTCTGGTTTTTTTACGACAAGCCGCTAAGCAACCGACCGTTACTCTTGCTCGGTTTGCTGTTGATGATTGTCGGCGTTCAACTTTTTGCCCTCGGACTTTTGGGTGAAATGATTGTGCACAAATTTCCGAGCGAAGACGATATTAACATCAAAGAACAGAGTTGATTTAACGGGAAAAATATTTGCTTTGATTAAACAGGCGGAGTGTCTTTTTTGAATTACAGCACTTATTTTTATTACTTCATTGCGACACGTAATTTATGAAGATTTTTATTCTTTCGTCAGCTTATCCCTTTAGAGGAGGCATTGCTAACTTTACGGGACTTTTGTACCACGAGTTAATAAAGCTCGAACACAATGTTCAAGTAATAACTTTCAAAAGGCAATATCCGTCGATATTTTTTCCGGGCAAAACCCAGTTTGAAAATGAAGAGAATGCAAAAAAAATTCCCAGCAAAAGGTACGTTGATTCTATTTCTCCAATAAATTGGTTCAAGGTTGGAAAGCTAATAAAAAAAGAATCCCCCGACATTTTAATATTTAATTTTTGGATGCCGTTCTTTGGTCCTGCTTTCGGGACAATCGGCAAAATCGTAAAGAAAAATAATCACACAAAAATCGTTTCAATTTGCCACAACGTAATTCCCCACGAACGAAAACCGGGAGACATTGTATTCACAAAATATTTTTTCAGATCGGTTGATTATTTTGTTACGATGAGTAAAGCCGTAACGGACGACTTGCTCAAAATTAAGCCGGACGCAAAATACAAATTGCTTTTTCATCCGGTTTATTCGAACTTCGGCGAAACCATACCGAAACAAGAAGCACTTGCAAAATTAAATATTCCCGACGGCAACACGCTTTTATTCTTCGGGTTTATCAGAGATTACAAAGGATTGGACACACTTTTGGAAGCAGTCGGATTATTAAAAAATGAATTTAAGTTTAAGCTAATAATAGCAGGCGAATTTTACGTTGACCGCTCCAAATACATTGATTTAATTAACCGTCTCGGCATTAGCGATTTTGTAATTTTGTTCGAAAAATTTATTCCCGCTTCCGAAGTTAAATATTACTTTTCCGCCGCCGATGCGGTTGTGCTTCCTTACAAGGATGCCACACAAAGCGGGATAATGCAAATTTGCAACAACTTTCTAAAACCGGTTATTGCCACTAATGTCGGCGGCTTAGGCGAAATAGTAAAAGACGATTACAACGGTTACCTGACCGAGCCAAAAAATCCGTCCGCTTTAGCGGAAGCAATCCGAAAGTTTTTTGAAAGGAAAGACAAAATCGATTTTGCCTCAAACATTAAAAATGAATTGTCAAAATTCTCGTGGGAAAAATTTGTAGAAGAAATGATGAACTTGGTTAACGAAAAAGATAGTTAGGGATTGAATTTGAAAAAGGTTTTAATCATAACATATTATTGGCCTCCTGCTGGCGGAGCGGGCGTGCAAAGGGTTCTGAAATTTGTGAAGTATCTTCCCGAATTCGGCTGGAAACCTTACGTGCTTACGGTTCAACATCCCGACGCTCCGGTTTACGACGAATCGCTCGCAGGCGATATTCCAAACGAAGCGGTAATAATTAAAACAAAATCACTCGAACCTTTTTCGTTCTACAAAAAGTTCACAGGCAAAAAACCAACGGACACAATTCCCAACGATGTTTTAATCCCCAAGAAAAATATTTCTCTTAGAGAAAAATTTGCTCGCTGGGTGCGGGCAAATTTTTTCATCCCGGATGCAAAAATCGGCTGGATACCTTTTGCCGTAAAGAAAGGCAAGAAAATAATTGAGAAAGAAAAAATCGATTTGATATTTTCCAGTGCACCGCCTCCAACAACTGCTATTATTGGGCGAAAGCTTACCGAGGCTACGAAAGTAAAGTGGGTAGCGGACTTCCGCGATCCGTGGCTCGAAATTGTTTATTACCAAAGTCTGAAACGCAGCAGACTCGCCGTGGCAATCGACTTAAGATTAGAGAAGAAAACCATTTCCTCCGCCGACGCAATCGTTACTATAAGCGAAGACATTGTAAACCTGTTCAGAAAAAAAATCGGCGAAAAGAAATATTTTATTATTCCCAACGGCTACGACGAGACAGACTTTGTGAAAGTGGGAAACCTGAGAAACGAAAAATTCACAATGGCTTACACCGGTTCCGTTTCAAAAGACAGAGTGCCCTACCCTTTGTTCGCAGCTCTTTCAAAATTTAAAGAAGAAGGAATTGAAGATTTACACTTCCGCCTTGCAGGAAGGTTTGCGCCCGAATTTCATGAAGAAATTGAACGGAGAGGACTCGAAAAGTATTTTGAACTAATGCCTTTTGTCCCGCACAACGAATCAACAAAAATCCTCTTGCACTCGGACGTTCTCCTGCTTGTGATTGACAACGTGCCTGATAATAAAGGCTTTCTCACGGGTAAGATGTTTGAATACTTGGGATGCAAGAAACCGATTTTTGCAATTGGACCTTTGGACGGTGACGCCAACAAAATTCTCCGCCAAACGGACAGCGGTAAAATGATTGATTACAAGGACGAAGAAGGAGCTTACAAACTTTTAAAAGAGTTTTACGAAAATTGGAAAGAGAACAAACAGCCGTTCACTTTCAAATCCGAAGAATATTCGAGAAAAGAAATAACCAAAGAATTAACAAAAGTTTTTGAGGAAACACTTAAATGAAAATTATTTCCGTTGTAGGAGCAAGACCGCAATTCATTAAAGCTGCGGTTGTGGAAAAAGCAATTGAAAAGAGAAACGACATTGAAAATATTTTAGTTCACACGGGGCAACATTACGACGAAAACATGTCCCGCATTTTTTTCGACGAGTTGGAAATTCCCCGTCCCGATTACAATTTGGAAGTCGGCTCGGCAAGCCATGCCGTACAAACGGCGGAAATAATGATGCGTCTTGAAAAAGTATTGGCACAAGAAGAACCCGATTGGGTGCTTGTTTACGGAGACACAAATTCAACAATAGGAGCGGCGCTTACGGCTGCAAAGCTCCACATTAAAATTACACACGTAGAAGCAGGCTTGAGAAGTTTCAACCGTTTGATGCCCGAAGAAATAAACAGGATTACAACGGACAGAATTTCCAATCTCCTTTTTGCCCCCACACAAAACGCAATGGATTTACTCGCCAAAGAGGGGTTGAGTAAAAACGCCGTACTCTCCGGCGATGTAATGTTCGATTCGATTTTATTTTACGAAAAATTGGCCGAGGAGAAATTTTCCCTCGAACAAATTACGGATTTGAAAGAGTTTTACCTCGGCACGGTTCACCGTGCGGAAAACACCGACGCGCCGCAACGGCTGCAAAACATCTTCTCTGCATTTTCGGAATTGGACGCACCGATAATAGTCCCGCTCCACCCGCGTACTCGTAAACTCTTGAGCGGAATTCAATACTCGGACAACGTTAAAATACTTGAACCCGTTAGTTATCTTGAAATGGTCTTGTTGTTGAAGAACTCCAAAAAAGTTTTGACTGACAGCGGCGGATTACAAAAGGAAGCTTACTTTTTGAAAAAGCCTTGCATTACATTACGCGACGAAACCGAGTGGATTGAGACATTAGAAGGGAATTGGAATTTTATTGTAGGCGCGGACAAGGAAAAAATTCTCGAGAAAGTCGCGGTACAAAATTTTGCCGAGCAAACAAATGCCTTCGGCGACGGACACGCCGGAGAAAAGATTGTTGACGAGTTGGTAAATTGGGGAAATAATTGAATGTGGAGGAAAAACAATTCCCCAAAATGAGGGAAATTAAATGTTGCTAATAATTTTTTTTGATTTCCAAAAAAGGGAAATAGAAGCGAAACCGTTGTTTACTTCATCGGGACGCTAAAGGCGAAAGTTGAACCTTTGCCCAGCTCACTATCAATCCACACTTCACCACCACGGTCTTCAACTATTAACTTCACTAACCACAAGCCCAATCCCGACTGTGGTTCATTGTCGGTGGGCTTCGGGGTCAATATTCCTCCGCGGGTAAAAGCTTTGTTAATATCTTCTTTGGAAAGTCCCACTCCGTCGTCTTTTACTTCAACTATTAATCTGCCGTTTTCCGTACGTGCAAAAATTTCAACTGTGGTTCCGGGAGGTCCGTATTTAATTGCATTGTTGACAAGGTTGTCCACAACCTCCTCAAATTTGTTCGGATCCCACATAATTTTAGGAAGGTTGTCTTGTACGTGATTAATCAATCTTATCGATTTTTTCTTTACGTACGCAGAATTAACTTTGCAAATATTATCGATTATGTGCTTAACGGAAAACTCTTGCCTGTCTTCACCCGGAATAAAATCGCCCTTATTAATGACGTCCGTCATTTCGCGGGAAAGCTTTATTATTTTGTCGGCAGAAGAAGCCAAAGAATCCATTATTTCCTGTTGTTCTTTGGCGGTAAGATCGTAAGATTTGATTAGCTCGATGTAGCCCCTAATTGCATTAATCGGATTTTTAATATCGTGAATAGCAATTGCAAACATTTCGTCTTTCTTCTTTTGAAGAATCTCCAATGCGGCTTTCTTTTCTTCGAGCTCTGTCTTTTTACGTAATAATTCGACATTTACTCTTTCGAGTTCAACAATTTTATGTTTGAATTCTTTAATTTTCCGGAGATTTTTCTTGTCCTTTTCTTTTAAGCTCTCGAAAGCCTTTTTTAACTCCGAATAAGCCTCGTTCAATTCCGTAAATTTATCTTCAAGAGATTGATCTTCACTTTTTAAATTAGTTTGTTTTTTCTCCCGGGCAAGAAGATAAACAATAATTAGCAATAATATTACGAGGGAGGCAATGTAAAGTGCTTCGTTACCTGTTTGGGCTTGAACTACTTTGTTAGGTTGAGCCGATGTGATTGTATTTAAAATTAAAATAAAGAACAAATAAAAAAATTTGTTCTTTAAAAAAATATTTGCGCTTGCTTTTATTTCCATAATCACCAAAGTATTAAAATATCTTTTTTAATATATTTATTTTTTACTTAAATAAAAAGCTACTGAGGATAATTGGCGGGCACAACGAAATAACGCTCGGTTTCGTCAAATGCCCCATCTTCCTCCTCCCCTGCGCAAATAAGCACCGGGTAAGTATTATCGGAAAAATACGTTTCAAGTTTAGCTTTC
>JALWGH010000234.1 GCA_027013735.1 Melioribacteraceae bacterium | reverse complement strand
GGCGAGACTCTTTACAATGCGCATTTGAACCTTCTCAAGGGAAAGGGGTATGGGGATAGGGTTTAGAAAAGGAAAAAATAACGAAAAAAATTCCACCGAAGGTATCGAAAAAAAATTCTTATTATTAAAATTTGTTGAATGAACTACAGATTGCTTCCACCGCATTCCGCGGGGTCGCAATGACGGGTTTGATGCTTTTTGAACAGCCCCAAATGACAAAACACTCCATTGCAAATCTGTTCACTGTTATCTGCTCACTGTTAACTGATTTTCCACTTTCCATTTTCAACTTTCAACTCTGAACCCGTTACGGCTAACAAACACCGCTCTTTTTAATTCTACCCCAAAGATATTATTTTTGTTTTTCAAATAGTTTGATTATCGGAAAAATATTTGGAGAACCGGATGAGCGAACTTGAAAATTACTTTGCTCCTTTCAGGGAAAAAACAATCGGAAGAAACAAAAAGTTTTCAACTCCTTACGGCGAAAAAGAAATTGTTTACGCAGATTGGATTGCAAGCGGGAGACTTTACGAGGACATTGAAAGAAAAATTGCGCAAGATTTCGGTCCATTTGTTGGCAACACTCACACGGAAACCAGCGTAACCGGCACAACAATGACAAGGGCTTACCACAAGGCAAAACACATTATTAAAAATCACGTAAATGCCGGAGAGAAAGATGTAATTATTAACTTGGGCTCGGGAATGACTGCCGGAATTAACAAATTTCTGAGAATTTTAGGCATTGCAGTGCCAGAACAGGTTCGCTCCAAAATTGAACTTCCCGAGGAAGAAAGACCGATTGTCTTCATCACACACATGGAACACCATTCAAATCAACTTGGCTGGGAAGAATCCTTAGCCGACGTGGAAATAATTCCTCCCGACGAAACAGGTTTGGTTAACTACGAATATTTGAATGAACTATTAAAAAAATACGAAAACCGTAAATTCAAAATCGGGTCTTTCTCCGCGTGTTCAAACGTTACGGGCATTCAACCGGATTACAAAAGGCTTTCGGGAATGATGCACCGGGCGGGCGGTTACTGCTTTGTGGATTTTGCTGCCTCCGCGCCTTACGTGGACATCGACTTGCACCCGGAAAACCCGGACGAAAGACTGGATGCTGTTTTCTTTTCTCCTCACAAATTTTTGGGCGGTCCAGGCTCGTCGGGCGTTCTGATTTTTAATTCCGACCTTTACGAAAGAAAAATCCCCGACCATCCTGGAGGCGGTACTGTTGACTGGACAAACCCGTGGGGCGAGCACAAATACATGAACGACATTGAAATGCGGGAGGACGGCGGAACTCCCGGATTTTTGCAGACAATCCGAGCTTCCCTTGCAATTTTACTCAAAGAAAAAATGGGAACGGAAACCATTAAAAAACGGGAAGAAGAATTGCTCAACATTATTTGGGACGAAATGGAGAACATTCCCGAACTACACTTGCTCGCAGATAATCACAGAGACAGACTGGGTATCCTCTCCTTTTACGTTGAAAATGTTCATTACAATCTAATGGTAAAACTCCTTAACGACAGGTACGGAATTCAAGTGCGCGGCGGCTGTTCTTGCGCAGGAACGTACGGACATTATTTGCTCCATCTCGACCCGACCCGTTCACACAAGATAACAGAGAAAATAAATCGCGGCGACCTTTCCGAAAAGCCCGGCTGGGTTAGGGTTTCTCTGCATCCCACAATGACGGACAATGAGGTAAAATACATCCTTAATGCAATTAAGGAAATCATTAACAACGTGGACGACTGGAGCAAAGATTACGATTACGACCCGAAGACAAATGAATTCACACACAAAACTTTTCAAGATAGCACAAATAGATTACTTAACAATTGGTTTAATATTTAATTAAGTGACTTTGCCAGAAAAATTCCGGATTTGATTTAGCGATGATTAAATTTTTACTTGTATTTTTAGGAGCCGGACTCGGCGGTAGTTTACGTTTTTTTATTTCGGACGAAGCTTACAAGCACTTGCCCCTCTTTTTCCCTTGGGGAACGTTGATTGTTAACGTGCTTGGCAGTTTCATTTTGGGTGCTTTGATTTTTTGGCTCGACGCAAAAGAACTGCTTTCAATAAATATGAAATTACTACTTGCAATCGGATTTTGCGGAGGCTTTACAACATTTTCCACCTTCTCTCTTGAAACATTTCAGCTCCTAAGGGACACCGAATATCTCTTGGCAAGCATTTACATTCTTGCAAGTTTACTGCTCTCTTTCGGCGCTGTGTACGTTGCTTACATTATTAAGAGGTAATTAAAATGAAAATAGTCGGCGGAGCAAAATTATTAAGAATTTTCCTTGGCGAAAGGGACAAAATCGGCTCGGTTACAGTTTACGAAAAGATTGTAATGGAAGCAAGAAAATCAGGGCTTGCGGGAGCTACCGTTTACAGGGGGATAATGGGCTACGGCGGAAACAGCCGTGTCCACTCGGCAAAATTCCTCGCCGTTTCAACCGATTTACCCCTTGTGGTTGAAATTGTTGACGGAGAAGAAAAAATAAACAGTTTCATCCCCGTTGTTGAAAAAATATTTGAAGAATCCGACTCGGGAGGATTAATTACTCTTGAGAAAGCGGAAATAATACGCTACACTGCTTCCGGCAAAAAACCAGTAATTGAGCCGGATTAAGAACAATTTCTTACCACAAAAATACTTCCGACTTTGTGAATTATTTTTTGACATTCACAATGTTGTCCAAATAACAAAATAAGAAAGAAGAAACGAGGAATCCGCCTTCGTCCCGCTTTCGCGGGACTACGGCGCGACAAGCAAGACGCCCTATTCAGAGAACAGAGAACAGTTAACAGAGAGAAATGATTATTCCTCAATAATTGTGATTTTTCCATCCAACTATCCATTCATCCAATCATCCAGAAGCACTCGTGCACTCGCCCAAACGGGACTCTTGGATAATTGGATGAATGCATTATTGGATATAAGACTTATTTGGTGGAAAGTACAAAATAAAATTACTTCAGCAATTTCTGTGGCAATTTGCTGAATTTTTACAAGAGGTTGTTAAAACAACAGATTGCTTCGTCAGCTTTCTGACTACCGTTGGAATCTTTTCCCGCAAGGACAGGGTGTTCGTACATTTCCAAAATCCTATTTCCATTTCTCGTTCATAATTCTCACTTTTTCAATTCGCATTTGGTAAAAAAATTCCCCCTTGTTACCAAGGGGGAATCTTGGGGGAGAACAGCTATTTACTCGGGAGGTTATCTCGAGTAGATTTGCTGTTTTTGCTCGGAAAGCAAAATTATTTTTCTTCTATTTTCGGCGTGTCGAGTTTCCTGAGCGCCGAGTAGAGTTCGTCGTCCGTTAAATAATGGTCTTGCAGTTTGCCGGACAAATAGTCGTCGTAGGCTTGCAAGTCCAGCATCCCGTGTCCGCTGAAATTAAACAAAATTGTCTTTGAGACCCCTTCTTCCTTTGCCTTCTCAGCTTCTCGGATCACTTGTGCAATTGCGTGCGTGGTTTCAGGTGCGGGAATAATCCCCTCCGCCTTGGCAAATTTAACTCCCGCTTCAAAGCATTCGAGCTGGTGCAAGGCAACGGCTTCAATAATATTATCTTTCAATAATTGACTGATAATTGCTCCTGCTCCATGGTAACGCAAGCCGCCCGCATGAATGGGGGCAGGCACAAAATTATGCCCGAGAGTGTACATCGGAATCAGAGGAGTAAAACCGGCAGTGTCGCCGTAATCGTAACGGAACTCGCCCTTGGTAAGTTTGGGACAGGAAGCAGGCTCGACGGCAACGGCTCTTAATTTTTTACCTTCGCGTAATTTGTACTGCAAAAACGGGAAGGAAATTCCCGCAAAGTTCGAGCCTCCGCCAAACGGAGCAACAACAACATCGGGAAAATCTCCTACTTTCTCAAACTGCTTTACTGCCTCAAGCCCGATTATTGTTTGGTGCATCAACACGTGATTAAGCACGCTGCCAAGCGAATAGTTTGTATCTTCCCTCGAAGCCGCTACTTCAATTGCCTCGCTTATTGCAATGCCGAGGCTGCCCGGGGAATCAGGTGCTACGGCAAGCACGTTTTTGCCCGATTCGGTTCTGTCCGTAGGAGAAGCAAATACCTTTGCTCCCCAAGTGTTCATCATCGACTTCCTGTACGGTTTTTGTTGGAAGCTGACTTTAACCATGTAAACTTCCAGCTCGATTCCGAACATTTGAGCTGCGTAGGAAAGTGCACTTCCCCACTGCCCTGCGCCCGTTTCCGTGGTTAGTTTTTTAATTCCTTCCACTTTATTGTAATAAGCCTGCGCAACGGCAGTATTCGGTTTGTGCGAGCCGGCAGGACTAACACCTTCATTCTTGTAATAAATTTTTGCGGGAGTGACCAACAATTTTTCAAGATTCCTTGCACGTATTAACGGCGAAGGACGCCAAATGCGGTAAACTTCTTGTACTTCTTCGGGTATCTCCACCCATCTCTCTTGTGAAACTTCCTGTTTAATTAATTCCATTGGGAAAATTGCCGAAAGGTCTTCGGGCTTAATAGGTTCAAGTGTTTGCGGGTTTAACGGCGGCAGCATCGGGTTCGGCATATCCGCCTGAATGTTGTACCAGCTTTGCGGCATTTCGCTTTCTTCAAGAAAGATTTTTTTTGTTGACATTAGTTTACCTCATAATAATTGTTGCTGAAAAATTATTTAAAATTAAAAGATTGGACTATATGTTAAGATATGCGCTTTCCCTTAGCAGGAAAGCCACCAAGTAGAATTTAAAGAGGAGTTAAAAGAATTGTCTTTAAAAGAAACTCTTTTTGTTGAGGGACGATATTTTAAAACTTTTATTTTCATTGGGCGTAAAAATAATACTTTTTATCTTAATGTCAAAGAATAAGAAGAAATTAGAAACGAGAAATAAGAAATGTACTCCAAGTTAGAAGCGAGACGCGAGACGCAAGACATACTAATTAAAAATTTTTCAATATGAGTCCCAGCGGGACGACACCTTTGTAAGGTTCAAAATCCGAAAACAAAAAATTAGCTCCAGCGGAGCGACACAACACTCGCTAAAACGAGATTTCTGCATAATTGGAGGAATGCATTCTTGGATACAAGACTTATTTAGTGGAAAGTACAAAATAAAATTGCGTCAGCAATTTCTTCTGCAATCTGAGCTACGCTTTCCCGCTAACCCACGGCTTTAGCCATGGGGAGCAAAACAACAAATATCGCACAATCCAAACCGTTTCAACGGTTTCCCTACCACGAGAAACATTATTCATTCACATTGCCGTCAGCTTTAGCTGACGGCGTAGAGAAGAAAAAATCATTATCGGCTTTAGCCACATTCCGTTTTTCCTCAAAGTACAAATAATGAGGCTAAAGCCCATTAAGTTTATTTGTTCTCTTCCCGCCGTCGGTTGAAACCGACGGCAATTTTGTGTTTTATTATTTTAAATAATTCAGTCAAAATTGCCGTTTGCTTTTGCAACTCTATCCGTTATGTCATCCGAGGGCACTTATGACGAAAAAGTCAATTAAAACTGACATTGCGTGCGACCCCCGCAGAATGCGGGGGAAGTAATCTATTGTTCCGGTAAGCCACTGCCGAATATTTGCACTGGAGTATTAAAACGACAGATTGCTTCCCCCGCCACGGCGGGGTCGCAATGACGGGGAAAGCAACAGATTGCTTCAGTCGCTGCGCTCCTTCGCAATGACGAGCAACCGGTCATTGCGAGCGGAATGAAATGAAGCGAAGCAATCTGTCTGCCTAAAAAACAAAAGCCGAATGAACAATAGATTGCTTCGTCAGTCGCTACACTCCCTCCTCGCAATGACGTTTGTTCTTTTCACCTCTTTAAAATGAAAAAGCCGGTCTTGCAACCGGCAATTCTCAGGGAGTGTTTTATTTTTATTCGGAAACTTTTTCAGCAAAAAGAACTTTTTCAACTATTTCTTTCATCGTCTCTTTCGGGTATGCGCCAACCGCCATTTGAGGCTTATCGTTTAACGGGATGAAAAGCAACGACGGAATACTTCTGATGCCAAAAGCAGCAGCTAATTCCTGCTCTTCTTCGGTATTGATTTTGTAAATCTGAATTTTGCCGTCGTATTCTTTGTCCAGTTCTTCCAAAACGGGAGCAATCATTTTACACGGCTGGCACCATTCTGCCCAAAAGTCGATAATAGCAGGTTTATCTCCCTGATATTCCCACTCTTGTTTATGCTCATAGTCAAAAACTTTTTCTAAAAAAGTCTGCTTTGTCAAATGTTCTATCATTTTTCCTTCTCTTTGATTAGTGATTAATAATTAACACACCGTTTGATGTTTTTTGCTCTGAAAGGTTTCAATGTTAAAATATTTTTTTTAATAATTTTTAAGGAATTCCAAGTAACTGCAATCCGTGGATTGTAATAAAAGCCAAAACGTAGGCAAGCGAAGAATAGATTGTAAGTTGAAGCATTGGAATTCTCCATCCGCCCGTTTCTTTGCGGGAAACTGCAATCGTAGAAATACATTGAAGCGCAAAAATAAAAAAGACTATTAGTCCCACTACTTTGGCAGGCGTAAACAGTTTTTCATTCGTACCGTAAATTTTAGCCCTTTTCATTGCCGTAACAATAGATTGCTGTAACCGTTGTTCTTTAGCCGTAACCTTAAAAATTAGCGCCATTGAACTGACAAAAACTTCCCTTGCGGCAAACGTTGTAATTAAAGAAACTCCCACGCGCCAGTCGAGTCCCAAGGGTTTCATTACGGGCTCAATTATTTTGCCCAAATCGGCAGCGTAAGAATTCTCCAGCCTTTCGGAAACAATAAGCTGTTCGTATTCTTCTTGCGATAAACTTTCTTTTTCAACTTTGGGATTGAAATTGGGAAAGTAAGTTAAAATCCAAAGGATTACCGAAAAAGTTAAAATCACGGGGCCTGCTTTTGAAATGTATTCTTTTGAACTAAGGTACATATTGTGAAAAACAACTTTGAGTTTCGGCATTTTGTAGGATGGTAATTCAATAATAAATGATGACTTGTCCTCGGCACGGATTATTTTCTTATTCATTCTGTTAATAATTGCCGCAACCAACAATGAGATAAAAATGCTGAACAGGTAAATTCCTGCAAGCCCCAATCCGGCAATCCAGAGTTTGTCTCTCGGCGTCAGGAAAGAAAGCAGTAACACGTAAACAGGCAAGCGCGCCGAACAACTGATTAAAGGAATAATAAATATCGTCAGTATTCTTTCACGGCGGTTAGAGATTGTACGTGCAGCCATCATTGCAGGAACAGCACAGGCAAAGCCCGAAAGCATAGGCACAAAAGAGCGCCCGTTCAACCCGATTTTACTTAACGGTTTATCAATTAACATCGCACTGCGCGCAAGGTAACCGGTGTCCTCAAGAAAACCGAGAATTAAAAACAAAATCATTATTTGCGGGACAAAAATTGCAACTGCCCCCGTACCGTTAATTATTCCGTCTGCAATCAAATCCGTAAACCACGAATGCCCCCACGTTCCTATTACCCAATTGTTTAATGCGGCAAACAGCCAATCCACAAGGTCCATTAAAGGAACTGCCGCCCAAAAAATTGAAGTAAAAGTAAAAGCCATTACGAAGAAAAATATTACCAATCCCCAAACCGGATGGAGCAAATATTTGTCTATTTTCAAAGTTGTTTGTGTCGGAAGGATTTTATCTTCTTCGTCAACTTTTTTCAGAACTTTTAATTTTTTTCCTGCGTCTTTGAGCTTTTGCTCGGGAACTTCCTCAAGAGGAACAAGCACCTTATTTACAATTTGCTCAATGTCATCGTAGGCGTCTATTAAATATTGTGTGTCCTGCCAAACTTTAACATTTTCACGATTAGGCGTTTTCTTTTCGCCGGAAGTTTTCTTCTTAATAATTTGAATTAACTTTTCAATTCCCTCACCTGTCCTGCCGTCAATGTTCACCGAATCGATTTCAGTGAGCGCAGAAAGCATTTCGGCGTCAACACGCAAACCTTTTTCAGCAAGGATATCCCCCATTGTTAATGCTGCAATCAAATTGAAATTTGCAGATTTTAATTCCTTGAGTAAAAGCAAATGCCTCGAAAGCTGACTGCTGTCCAATGCAACTATTACAACATCCGGCTGTCCATATTTGGGATGGTCAAAAATTGAATTTACGGTTACCTCTTCGTCAGGAGAATTTGGAATCAAACTGACAATGCCCGGGGAATCCAAAAGAATTCCTTCGCAATTAAATTTAGGATTGATTCTGCTAATGTGGTATTCAATTGTAGAACCCGGGTAGTTTACCGTCTTTAGGTTTTTACCGCTGAGATAATTGAATAATGTTGTTTTTCCCGCATTAGGCGGTCCAACGAGAGCTATTACCGGCTGAGAATGGTTTCCGTCGTTCATGCTACAATAATTGATTCAGCCTCTCGTTTCCGCATCGCAATAATTGTCCCTCTTATTGCAAAAGCAAGCGGGTCGTTAAAATAGGATTTACTCAAAAGCTCAATTTCTTGCCCCGGCGTAAAGCCGTACTCAAGTATTCTCCTTGCGGAAGGATTCTCGGTATCTATTTTAATTATTTTTGCCTTCTCACCACTACTTAGATTTGCCGCAGTTCGCATTCAAAAACCTCACTCCAAAATCTCAACATATTATTTAGATTTAATCTATATAAGATAGTTAATTGCAATCATATTTTCAAGGTACGGCTTTGAAGAATTTTCAAGGAGTAAGTCTCAAGGAATAAGTCTTAAGTAACGAGCTTAATTCTCTGTCATTTTGCTACGCCTTTGCATCCCGTTTCTCATTATATTTAGAGACAATGAAAAAGATTCAAAAAGTAATGTAAGTTGCAGCTTAATAACTTACCTAATACTTCCACCCCAAATAAAATCGGAGAAGTTTTCTACTTTGTATCTGCCAATCAGTCTGTAATTTTTAATTCCGATTTTATCTGCCAAGCGACTTAGCTTTTTCAAGTCAAACATATCAGGACTTTCTTTAACCTCAAAAGCTGTTTCGTTTAAGATAAAATCTATTTCTTGCCCGTTTTTTTGTGAATAATATTTTAAATTGCCAAATTTAGATAGTTGATTAAAGATTGCATTTTCGAATAGTTGTCCCGAAGAAACATTCCCTAATACGGCTAACATTCCATTATCGCAAAAGTATAATTTCTGCGCTTTTGCAATATCGCGTTCGGGATTCTTCACGTAAACAGGAATTCTTTTAACTAAAAAGGTATCTTCTAACAGTTGAATGTAATTGTTAATGGTAATACGCGAAATTTTTGTAAGAGATGCTATCTTATTAACAATTAGTTTAGAACCTATTCTATTTACCAATAATTTCAATAACTTATTTAAGTTATCAATTTTTCTAATATCAGCGAGAGTTTGCAAATCCACGTAAATATAGGAGTTAACAATATCATTCAGAATGTCCTTTTTTTTCTCCAGATTTTCTTGCATTGCAACTTCAGGAAATCCACCATATTCAACAAATTCATTGTAGTAAAATTTTAATCGTTCAAATTCGTGTGAGAAAAACGAAGGAAATGGGAAAGACTGAGAATCCACAGTTATTTCTTTAAAAGTTAAAAATTCCGAAAAATCAAGAGAAGTTAAATTGAATATTTTTTTACGTCCCGCTAAAGATTCGGTAAACATATTCTTAAGATAGTAAGAACTTGAACCCGTTACTACAAATTTAATCTCGTAGTTATCATAAAGATATTTAATCACACTTGGTAAATTCTTCACAAACTGAATTTCGTCTAAAAACAAAAATATTTTTTGCTCTGTCTTTAATCCTTGAGATGTAAGAGCTTTAATGATATTATCATAATTTGCCTCATTAAAAAGAGCCCTGTTATCGAGTCTTTCAAAATCAATAAAAAATTTATTGCGAGAATTAACTTTTTCGAATAACCATTTAAGTAATGTGGTTTTCCCTGTACGTCGCATCCCTGTTATTACAGTAATCTGACGTTCACTTAAATGATTTAGCAAATCATCTTGTATCTTTCGAGGGAAATACATCTTAACAACCTTCACAAGAAAATTTTTTTAATCACTAGCCATTTTAAATAATATTTTACTATTTGTCAAGTATATTATACATATAGTATTACTATTTGTACAGTTCACTTGCCAATTAGTGCAGGTTTGGACTAGAAGGCAAAATGAGAAACTGCAAACAGGTCTCAAGGAATAAGTCTTAAGTAACGAGCTTAATTCTCTGTTCACTGTTTACTGTTCACTATTATCTGTTACCTGTTAAAAATTTCTTTATTTATTACTGAAACTTTTTAAGGTTATTATTTTTCAAAATTGGCGCTATTTCTATTTTTGTGGTGCTTAATAATTTTTTATGAGGCAATGATGAGCACAAATAAATTTCTCTTACCCGAAAGCTTAACGGGAATTTACACCGATTTTTACGAACTAACAATGGCTCAAGGTTATTTTCTTAATGGCTTAGGAAACAAGCGAGCTGTTTTTGATTACTTCTTCAGAAAAAATCCTTTTGGAAACGGTTTTACTGTTTTTGCAGGCTTGTCCGACTTCCTCGATGCGCTTGAAAAATTTAGGTTTACGGACAAGTCCATTAAATACTTAAAGAAACTTGGTTTTAAAAAAGAGTTTTTAGACTACCTTCAAAAATTTAATTTCAAGGGAGATGTCTATTCCGTAAAAGAAGGCACTCCCGTTTTTCCAAAAGAGCCGGTTGTACGGGTTGAAGGCAGCTTGCTCGAAACTCAATTAATCGAAACCTTGCTGTTAAACATTTTGAATTTTGAATCTCTAATTGCAACGAAAGCCGCAAGAATAAAAAAAGCCGCACAAGGACGTGTGGTTTTGGATTTTGGAATGAGACGTGCACAAGGCTACGCCTCAATAATGGCAAGCCGGGCTGCAATCATCGGGGGATTTAACAGCACGTCGAACGTCGCTTCGGCAATGCTTTACGGTTTAAAACCAACGGGGACAATGGCACACTCGTGGATTCAAAGCTTCAAAGATGAGCTCACGGCTTTTAGAAAATTTGCAGAGCTTTACCCCGACAATTGCATTTTGCTCGTTGATACTTACGACACTTTGAAGTCCGGCGTGCCCAATGCAATTAAAGTGGCAAAAGAACTTGAAGCAATCGGTAAAAGGTTGGTGGCAATAAGATTGGATTCCGGCGACCTGGCTTATTACAGTAAAAAAGCCCGGCAGATGTTGGATAAACACGGACTCAGCTACGTAAAAATTGCCGTTTCCAACCAATTGGACGAACAAATAATCCGCAGTTTGCTTGAGCAGCAAGCCCCAATCGATGTTTTTGGCGTAGGAACAAATCTCGTTATCGGTAAGCCGGACGCAGCACTGGATGGCGTTTACAAATTGGCGGAAATTGACGGAGAGCCCACATTAAAACTTTCTGAAAATATTGAAAAGATGACTTTACCCGGGAAGAAAAATGTTCTCCGTTTTGTTAACGGCAACGGTTTATTTGCAGGCGACGCCATTATTCTGGAAGGAGAAAAAAACGTTTCGAAATTTTACCATCCCGTCTTCAAAGAAAAACAAAAAACCGTTAAAGGAATGAAAAGCGAAAAACTTCTCTCGTTGGTTTTTGAAAAAGGGAAACGCCTTGAAAAGCCTGAAAATATTGAGGATATTACTCTACGGGTTTCGGAAGGCTTGAATTTATTGGACGAAAGCCACAAGAGGTTTGAAAATCCTCACATTTACAAAGTTGGAATTAGTAAAAAATTAATGACACTTAGAGACAACTTAAAAAATAAAATTGTCGAAAATTTTTAGGAGAAACAACTAAAATGAAAAGAGCATTGTTTGTTATTGACGTGCAAAACGATTTTTGTCCGGGCGGCGCTTTGCCTGTACCAGAAGGAGACAAAGTCGTACCCGAGATAAACAAGCTAATGCCCAAATTTGATTTTGTCCTTGCAACACGTGACTGGCATCCCGAAAAGACAGCTCATTTTGATAAATGGCCTGTCCATTGTGTTCAAGGCACAAAGGGAGCCGAGTTTCATCCTGATTTGAATACCGAAAAAATTGACAAAATAGTTTCAAAAGGCACTGGTACTCAAGATGACGGTTATTCCGGTTTCGACACAAAAGAAATTAATTTGGTTAGTTTCCTCAGAGGCAAAGGAATTGAAGAAGTTTATTGCACAGGCTTGGCAACCGAATATTGCGTTAAATCAACTGCTCTCGACGCTGCAAAAAACGGTTTCAAGACTTTTGTAATTAAGGAAGCAATACGCGGAATAGAAGTAAACCCGGGAGACATTGAGAAAGCGTTCAAAGAAATGGAGAACGCAGGGATTAAAATTGTTTCTACTTACGAACTTAATTTTTAATGTTTAATGTAGAATGCTGAATTTTGATTATTTTTGCATTTAATTCTAAATCTGCCCTGTTTGCAGTTTAATGAACAATTTCTTGACTTTTTCAAGAAAAAAGCTATATTAATAAGGCTTATGAAAGAAATTTTTGAGAAATATTTGGAAAAGGCCGGAATTATCTCCCCAAAAGAAAATAAAGGAGATAAGAAAATGGCTGTGAACGAACAAGAACTTCACTTGCGGGACAGGTTTATCCAGTACTCTTATCCTTTAACGCCCAGTTCGCAATCTACTTTCGACAAAACAGTTCGAACTGAAAATAATTTCAATTCCTTTGCCACAACGGGCGTTAACGCCGAAATTCCCCTTTCTCAAACATCGGAAAATTTCGGCGCTTATTCTTCCGAAAAAGAGACCTCCGGTAAGATCAAATTAGGCTATCTTTTCGTCATTTTACTTATTGTAAGCAGTGCGCTTTTAATTTACGGCTTAACCCGCCTCATCGGATAAGCGTCATTTTCTTCACATCAGTAAAGTCAACACCCTTACCTTTACAAGTAATTCTGTAAAAATAAATTCCCGAAGGGCAACGAATACCGTTGTCGTTTTTACCGTTCCACACAACGGAAAAACTACCCTCCGAATAATTCCTATTACTAATCAATTCCCGAACCTTCTGCCCGAGAATATTAAAGATTGTAAGATTTACGTTTGAGTTTTTCGCAAGAGTGAACTCAATTACCGTAGTAGGATTAAAGGGATTGGGATAGTTTTGTGCAAGCGTAAAGTTCTCCGGCAAATTATTTTTCCGATTATTCACATCCGTAACAACGCCGTACTGAACGTCGTCAAAATAAATTGCGCTTGACTTTGCACCGCTTTTAATTTTTTTAATCACTACACTATGGAAATATTTTTCACCTGAAATAGGTATTGCCGAAAACGGAATTACTTTCAATTTCCAGCCGCTCCAATTCAGGGTATCCACAGAAACAATCGAATTATTTCTTTGTGAATCGTAAAACCAATATTGAAGAATATTTCCGCTCAAGTCACCGTAAATCCACATTCCGAAATTACCGTCATTACCACTGCCAATCGAAGGAGTAGCAGGGTCAAACTCGCGGCAAATGCCTTCGTCGGCGGTGAAAACGTAAGTTATTTTACCGGAAGAATTCCCGTTTACTTTTCTTTTCGTTGAAATTTCAAACGTAGTTTTGTTCAGGTCGGTACCACTTGTAGAACCGCTAATGTCCGGGTCCCACCATTGTCCGCGTTCTTCCATCGGGTCAACTACATTGCCGGAAACGTATTGGGAACTTTCCGTTCTAAACGTAATCGTTTTGTTTTCCTGAAACGTAAGCCCTTCGTTGTCGCGAATTCCTTCCGAGAGAACAATTGAATAATTTGCACTTCTCGAAAGCCACTTGGCAGGTTCAAAAAGAATTTTTCCTTCAGCGTAACCGCTTGGGTCAACTATAATGCCTACATCCTTGCCGTCGGGGTCAAGGAATCTCACCCTGCCGGTTAAAGAGTTTGGGTCAACCTGACTGTCGAATTGAATTGAAATCATTACGGAACGGCTCACATCCGTCGCACCGTCCGGCGGGTAAACGCTAATAAGATTCATTCTTGAACGAGTAGTAAAATGTGCGGTAAAATCATTGGTCATTTTCACGCCGTAAAAACTTTCTGCGTCCTTCAATACCGTGATTGTGTAAGTAGTGCCCGGGGTTAAATTTCCGGTAGGTTGAAGAACAAGCGTCTTATCGTTATTCTGCCAAACCGGAGTTCCGGCAAACAAAGGATCAACACGCAAAGCGCTAAGCACGCTTGAAGTGTTCATTCTAATATCGAATTCAATTTTAATGTCCGGTTTTAAACTTGATTCCATTGTTGTATCCGGCAAAAACGCAACCACTTGAGGCGGATTGTAATTCGGGACGGTTTGTAAAAATCTGTCGTAGAACACCGTTTTGCCGTTCGCCACACTAACTTGAAAAGTGTCTGCCTTGAAATCTTCAGCAGTAACAATCACCGTGTAAGTTCCGGCAGTCAAACTGTCGAACAAATAGAACCCGTTGTTTTTGTCATTCCCTTGGTAAACACGATTGCCGGGCGTCAAAGTAACGGTGTAATTATTAACCGGTCTTTTGTTATCGTTGGTTCCCGGAATTGCGTAATAGCTAACCCCTTCCGTCGGGTCGCGCAGGATTCCGGCCAACGTTCCGAGAGTTCTTCTGCTAAGACCGAAATAATCGATGAAAGAACGTGCAATTGCAAGCGCCTCGTGTTTACGGTAATCAAGATTCATTAATCTCCAAGATTCGGGAATGTAATCGTGGAAAGAACCTTCCGAAAGCGTGCCGGGCATATTCAACGTTCTCAACACGCCCAAATGAAAACCGAGGAAAGAGTAGTCGCCGCTGACCCTGTACTTAGTGGTTCTGTCCGTTTTGTAAATTTCGGGAGACATTATCCCCGCCATTTGTTTAGCCTTCGGGAAAACCGGCGAGCCGTTTGTCTCTTTGTAAAAAACAATTGTGTAATTCGAAGTCCCATGATAAGCATTGCTGTGAATTGAGTGGAAATAATCAGCATCGAAATTATTAGCATCTGCATCTATTACGGAGAGGGACAAATCATCTGCGTCTCTATTTGTGGTTCTGCTCATTTTAACATTTGCACCCATCGACACGAGATAATCCCTGAGTCTCAAGCCTTTTGTTAAATTGCCTTCGGATTCCCAGAAACCTGTTTGTGGGATGTAACGGTCGTTGTTCGGGTCGTGCCCGCCGTGACCGGGGTTAATGTAAATTCTTGCTCCGTTAAAATTTTGGGCTGAAGCCAAGCCGGTAAAAATCAATAATAAAAACAATTTCTTCAACATCATCCCTCCGCCAGAACTAATTTAACAATGTAGATATTTCCCTTTAAATCGTTAAAGGTTATTTCCTTGCCGTTGTGCGACCACTCGGGGTACATTTCTATTTTTTCCTTAGAGTTTGTAATGTTAAACTTTTTCAGGTTTTTCATCGAAATAATGACAATGTCCGAGGAAGTATAATCGTAACCGTTGTCCTTGTCGTTCATTCCAACAATCCATTTACCATCGGGAGACCAACGCGGGTAATGTAAATCCCCGAGCCGTTTAACAATGTTACCTTCGGTGTCCATTACAAAACTGCCTTTCCCTCCGAAAGTAAAAGCAATAAATTTGCCGTCCGGCGAAAGGGCGGGCCAAACGTAAATCCCCTCGCCCAAGGGTTTAAGCACTTTCTCGTTTTGTCCGTCGTCAAAAACAATTTCGGAATTTCTAATAAACACCGCCTTGTTGCTTGCGGAGTTTTTCATTAAACTTTTTTCAATTTCCAGTCTTTCACCTTTTGAAAAACAAAATACGTTCCCTGCCAAACTTTTAATCGGAGGAGTCAAATTTCTTTTGTCCGCAACAAGAGTAATGGTTTTGTTTTCCTTAAAATCAAAGATTTTCTGACTGGAATATTTTTTACCTTCCACAAGTTTGTAAGTACGGAAAAATATTCTGTCTCCTTCGGCAGAAAATTTAGCCTTAAATCCCGCACCGTTTTCATTGGAGAGGGTCTTAACCGTTCCGTTTGTTAAGTCGTAAAGAAACAACCCTTTGTAATTAGGAGTTGTGAGCAAAAGCTCGCTATCGTCCGGCGAGAATTTCGGAAAGGCAAAATCACCTTCCGTTTTCAGTTTAATGATTTTTTCCACACGAACGCTTTGCGCAAAAAGCGCTCCCGTTAAAAACAACAAGAGAAGAAATTTTTTCATTTGGTTTTCATTCCTTTTAATTTATTTGTTCTGTTAAATACTTCCGTAAAATTTAAAAACTTAATTTGTCCGTTGGGAGTAGAATAAGAAACAAACGTCCCGTTGCTGCCGGGACTCGGGTAAAGCTCTATTTCGTTTGAACTGTTTGTAATATTTTTCAGCTTGCCTGTTGAAACTTCGTAAACATAAATGTCGGAGTGTAAAAGTTTTTGATTATCGTAACTTTCTTTCATTCCAACAACAAAAAGTCCGTCGGCAAAAATTTCAGGATTTTCCAACTTGCCGATGAAAATTTTCTTTCCGTCTTTAATTAAATAAGCACCTTGAGGAGCAGCGTAAACAACCGCCAATCTTTTTTCGGTGTTAATGTCCGCCCAAATTATCCTGCCTTTCGGAAATTTAAATTTTTCCACCTTGCCGAAATTGTAAATCACAAAGTCATTTTTCTTTATTCCGTAATAGAACAACTTGCTCTTTAACTTCTCCGCTTTAATAAGTCTGCTCGTCATTAAATCGTAAACGTAAGCTGTGTCGTTCGACCAGTACAAAATTGCTCGCTCGCCCATCTTTTGCAAATGTTCAATTCGCTTGTTCGAAATTAAAATTTTACTCGTTACCTCGTCCTTTAACGTGAACTTTCGCAATTCGTATTTGGGGGGATTTGCAATTTCTTTTTTGGTGTAAAAAATGGCTCCCGCTCTGTCAAAAGTTTTGAACGACTTGACCATTCGTTCGGAAATTTGTTTTAATTTACCGCTCTCAAGATCAAATACAAACAGTCCCCTGCCGTTTTCGTCCCTGAGTACTACAACCTTTTGCAGTTCCATTAATTCGGATTCCGCAAACGAAAATTTAGGGGAGGAAATTTTTTCGGGTAAATTTAACTTTCCTGCGAAAGCGCCAAACTGATTTTTTTTAACTTCTTTTTTCCCTCCGCAAGAAGCAACAATTAAAGCTGCCAAAACAATCAAGAGTATTTTCCTAAACATTTCTCACACCCTTAAAAGTGAATAATCTGTTCGGGAGTTTTCTTTGTGGGAGAAGTTCCCTTGAACTTTTCGTAATCAAGTTGGTGTGTGGATTCTCTTGTCGTGTCTTTAACAACCGTTGAATCTTTCTTTACTTTATTGACCTGTTTTTTATTCCCGCCGCAATAAGTCAAAAACAAAGCGACAAGAGCAAGCGAAAATATTTTTATTAGAAGTTTCATTTATTTATCTTCCTTTGAAAAAAGTTTTTAGTCTTAAGGAATAAGTCTTAAGTAACGAGCCTAATGCTCTGTTAACTGTTCACTGTTATCTGTTAACTTATAATTGCTATTTAATCAGCATCATCTTAATATTTTTTACAAAAAATCCATTAGAGTTTTTGAACTCCAACCTTGCAATGTAAGTTCCCGAGCTCACTTGAACATTTTGGGAATTAACGCCGTTCCAAACAAATTTGTAATCTCCGGCGTTTAAATCGGAGAAATCCTTTTCGTAAACAATTTGTCCGAGCACATTAAATATTTTTAAAGTTACTTTGCCTTCGACGGGCAAATAAAAACTAATTGTTGTTGAGGGATTAAACGGATTCGGATAGTTTTGGTAAAGTACAAAATTTTTAGGAACTGTTTCCCCGTTTTCCCGAACACCTTCCGGTTGGTCAAAAAACTCAAAAACTTTTGTCATTATTTCCGTCCGTTTGGAATCCGGGTAAACGGCTTCGTAAGGGAAAGAGAAGTAAATCATTCTACCCGGCAATGTACCTTTTGGGAAATGTCCGTGGAAGGAAATGCCTGCTACACCTTTTGTTGTGCTTACGTTGACAAACTTCAAATCGCTTTGTGCACCGTTAATTGCTTTGATTGCGTCGGGCCAGTCAACGTCAATTGTGCCGTGTGTACCGTTGTCAAAATTAAATGTTGAAATTCCCGCAAATATTCCGGTTGAAATTGGCTCAACCGAATAGTACGCTCCCTTGTCCCCTTCCGGCGCGTCATTAATGTAATCGGCTTTCAAATAATTTTGGTAAAAATAAACGTCGTTTGAACTTGAACTGCTGCGTCCCAAGTCCCAACCTATTTCCGAACCGGAAACGAAGAAATGCCCGCCGGCGTCAAGGAACTTTTCGACCAAACTTTCTTCAATAGGATTAAACGTGTCGTCCGCAGTACTTTCGTCCATTAAAATCCAAAAGACTGCGTCGTAATCTTGCAGAGAAACTTTACCGTGAAAAACCGCCTCGTTGCTTGCCGACGCAAATTTTTTACCCAATGTTGTAAAAGGCACGCGGTATTTCTTCACTAAATCAAATGTGTTGTGAGTACTGCCAATTCTGTCAAAACCGTTTACCACCAAAATCTTTACGTTTGCACTGTCCCCCGGAATTCCTCCAAGCACTTCGGAAAAGGCGGAGCTTCCGGTTGAATTAACCGCCGCCACTTTGAAGAAATAAGCCGAGTCGGGCGAAAGCCCCGTAACAACTACATTATTCGACACCACACTCGCAGTGTCGGGAAAATGCTCGCCGTCCCTGCTCATACAAATTTTGAAACTTGTAGCGCGTGCGGGAATTTCAAATCTCAAGCGTAAAGTAGAATCTGTATTTGCAAGCACTCTGAAATCCGTGGGAGTGTTCGGCGCTGGAATAATTCCGCTGCCGTAACGAATATCAAGCAAGTTCCACAATTCCTGACGTTCGCCGTCGTAGCCCAAAGCCCACATCCCTATTCCTTTAAGTTTTTTGGAATCGGCAAGGTCGTATTTTAATCCGAGGCTTACATCGTCGTCGTACCAAACCTGATTCCACGTGCCGTCATTCCAGCGGTACCACGGAGTTTTGTATTTGTCCGACCAGAGTCTTCCGTAGATTTGTGCCTGAGCTTGAGAAGAGCGAAAGCGGGGCGAGCTGACAAATTCCTTTACTCTCGAGTTCGGCTCCGAGCCTTCCGTTCTGTAATGCTCTCCGAAATAAGGAATGCCTAAAATAAGTTTTTCGGGATGAGTGGAAACAACGGAAGCGTATTGAGTAACAACAGTGTTCGTAATGTTGTAAGTCCCGCCCGTTAAAGGCGCAGTGGGACCGCTGTAAGAGCTGAAATGCCCGAAAAAGTCGTACCCCATAATGAAAAGGTAATCGCACGAGGCTGCAAGTCCGGGAAAATCCCACGTACCGCTCCAATTAACTGCCGGCGCGGCAAAGGAGACCTCTCCGTTCGGGAAATGTGCGTGAACGGAATCGGTCAGAGCTTTCAAAAAACTTTCCAATCGCGAGGTTTTGTCCGCAGAATAAAGTCCCTCGAAATCAACATTCACGCCGTCCAACTTGTAAGCCTTTAATTTGGCGAGCGTATTTTTAATTACGTTTTCTTTTGCAGTGGAATTAGTTAGAATATTTCTAATTTCATCCTTCTTAAAATTAACGAGCGTTAAAATTACTTTTACCCCGTTGGAATGTGCCTTGTTAATTAAATCCGTCCAGGGCCAGCCGGCGGGGTTGGAAATGTAGCCGTCTTTATTGGTTGAAAAATCAAAGCAAGCAATGTGAGTAAGCAAATCGTAACGCAAATATTTGTAAGAACCACCGACGTATTCCCAGTCCGGCAAGTAGCCGAAAACCGTTGTGGAAACTCCCGATTTAATTTGATTATTCAAGGGAATAATATTAACTCCTTTACGGAGAGAATTCGAATAATCCCTCGACTTGATTTCATATTTCTCGTAGTCAAGTTGGTGAATACTTTTGTGTTCCTGTGCAAACGATGTAACCGAAAAAGCCACAAATAGCATTACAAAAATATTTTTAAGTCTCACTTTCTTTCTCCTATTTTGAGCCGTAAAAATAAACGATTCGTGAACGAAATAAAAGAATAGCTTGCAGATATTGTTGTTCGTCACAGCAAAAAAATGAGGACAGGGGAAGTTTATTTCCCCTGTTTTTCTTCTTTCATTATTGCCAAATAATTTTTGTTGAGCACGGAAATCAAATGGTAAATTTGTCCCGAGAGATTTTCGGCGGTTGTCAAAATATCAAGGTAAAGCATATTTCCGCGAATGCTGAAATCTTCTTCTTCTTTTTGCCTCAGCCGGTTAACCTGTTCCTCGTCCAATTTCTGCAATAACGCATTCACCTTTTCGGTTTTAGCCTCCACATTTTTGAATGTCGAGACATCTTCAAAGTATTCCAAAACACTCTTGATTTGTTCGTCCAAGGCATTGGCAAGTGTTAGAAGATTTTCATTCCGCCACGGCTTAAGCGGTCTGTGATTATTATTAATGTGTTCGTAAAGTTTTTCAATTGTGCTGCGAACAAGATAGGAAATTTCCTGAGTTGAACCCATTATTTTACCGTAACGGCGACCTTTTTTAACTTCCTTTTCGGGAAGGTTTTTTACTACGAAAATAATGTCGTTTACAATTTTATTTGCCGATTTTTTAATCTTCTTCGCTGAATCTAAGTTCTCCTTCAGCTTACTGCGGTCGTATTTTGTGAACGCAATAAGTGAAGAAGTAAAATAGCGGTCAATAATCGAAAAGAATTTTTTGAATCTTTTTTCCAATTTTTCAAGCGTAACACCCGCCGTGGAATCCGCTCCCACATTAAGTTCTTCCTCGGGAGTTTCTTCTTCCGTAACGCGGTTGTAATATTTGTGGCTTTTGTAAACGAGGTAAAAAGCCAAAAGCGAAATGGCAAACACGGCAATTGACTTGCCGTAATAAATAATTACTGCAAATGTCCCTGCAACGGTAAAAGCAATGAACGCAGTCAAGAACCAGCCGCCAATTACCGTAATAACGCCGTTAATTCTGTAAACCGCACTGTCACGTCCCCAGGCTTTGTCCGCAAGCGAAGTACCCATTGCGACCATAAAAGTTACGTAAGTAGTTGAAAGGGGCAATTTCCACGAAGTAGCAATTGAAATCAAGATGCTTGCAAGCAAAAGATTTACCGAGGCTCTTAACAAATCGAATGCAATAGGATTTCCTTTTTCGTCGGTTACGGTTTTACCCGCTCCCTTAAATCTTTTCTCAACCCATTTGTAAATTGACTTGGGAATAATTTGAATGAACGCATTCCAAATTTCAATGCTTGCTCTGACGACATTTCTGGACAAGAGGGAAGACTGGAACCGTTCGTCTCCTTCGTACTGCCTGCTTAAATCGACGGAAGTTTGAATTACCCCCCGTGCTTTTTTACTGAAATAGAGTGTTGCAATCATTATCAAACCGGCAGCAAGCAAAAGCAGAGGGTCGGTGTGAACTTTTCCCGCCAACTTAGCCATTAACAAACTTTCGGGATTGGAACTTTGCATTGCAATTTGGTAGGAATTTAACCCCGCCAACGGCACGCCAATAAAGTTCACAAGGTCGTTTGCGGCAAAAGCAAGCGCCAGAGCAAACGTTCCGACCAAAACAATTATTTTGAGAATATTCACTTTAAGAAAATGGAGCAACTGAAATACAATCGTCCAGCCTACAAAAGAATAGAGCATTAAAAGCCCGACGTGGCTCATTATCCACGCTTTAGTGTCCTCGCTCATAAATGCAGCGCCTTTGGCGCCTTTGACGAGAATAAAAAACGTAATAGCAGTTAAAGATATTCCGCCGAAAATTCCGCCGTAACGGGTCAATCTCTTTTTGTAGTCAAATGTAAAAATCAAACGGGTAAAAAATTGAATAATCACGCCAACGGTAAAAGCCACAACAATGGAAAGCAAAATACCGCCGATGATTGCAATGGACTTACTTGAGTTAATGTACTTAACAAGCATTCCGATGTCTTCGGAAGCATTAACAATTTTAATAATGCTGACGGCAAAAGCCGAGCCAAGCAGTTCGAACACAATTGAAACGGTTGTGGAAGTCGGCAAACCGTAAGTATTGAAGAAATCGAGCATAATGATGTCGGTTAACATTACGGCAAGAAAAATTGTCATTAGTTCGGGGAAATAAAAATGCTGAGGATTAAAAATACCTTTACGGGCGACTTCCATCATTCCGCTTGAAAAAAGTGTTCCCGCAACCACACCAATGCTTGCAACCAGCAGAATAATGTGCCTCGGCGCTACGCGGCAGCCGAAAGCGGAATTGAGAAAATTGACCGCATCATTTCCCACACCAACAACCAAATCCGACACGGCGAGAATAAACAGAATGATCAGCACGATTAAATAAATGTTCATTTCTTACCCCAATATTCTTTATTTTCACATTGTTAAAACCAATGGAGCCGGCGAAAAAGAAATTATTAAAATAAAAATACTCAAATAACCCAAAGCCATTCTGCCCTTGCCGAGTTGTTCAAAATGTGCAACGGGCGGATGTTTTATTTTTATTACAAAGTAAAGAATCAGTCCCCAAAAGAGCCAACCGCTCCAGCCCAAGCCCCAGTCAATTCCAACAAGCCCTTCAAATATTCCCTCGAAACCGAGGAAAGCTAAAATCAGCATAAATATCCCGGCAAAATGTTCGTGAATCTTCTCGCCGAACATTGAGTAAACCACGTGTCCGCCGTCCAATTGTCCCACGGGAAGCATATTCATTGCCGTAACAAAAAGCCCGAACCAACCCACGCACAAATAAGGATAATGGTAAACCTCGGACATCGGCGGAACAAATTGACCCGGCTTTGTAAAAATTTCCCTCAAAAAAGAAAATAGCAGCGTGTCTCCGAAACGGAGATTGAGTGCATCTTTGCCGTAATCGGGACTAAAAAAATCCGGGTGAATTTTTAAAATGTATTCCACGCCGGGTAAATGGGTAAAACCGTAAATCAAGACAATCAGACTTGCCACAAAGCCTGCAATTGGGCCTGCAACTCCGATGTCGAACATTGTTTTGTTGTTTTTTATTTGTCCCTTTGTTTTAATTACCGCTCCCATTGTACCAAAATTAATAAAATACGGAATCGGCGGGAAAGGAATGTAGTAAGGCAAAGTAGCATCAACTTTGTGGTAACGCGCTGCAAAATAATGCCCGAACTCGTGACACGACAGAACAAACAAAATTCCAAGAGCGTAAGGCAACCCTTGACTCAAGCTGTTAAATTCGTAAGGTCCCATTTTGCCCGTCACCCATTCCATTCCGGCAATAAGTGTGGTAACAAAAGTCAACAAAAAAAGGGAAAGATGAATCACCCACGAAGACCAAACCGGTTTTTTCTCAACTTTCGGCGCGTAGTAATTTTCAAAAAATTCTCTTTCGTCCATTAAATATCCAGATTAAACCCTAAAGAAAAGATGTTCCTTTTAACTCTAAAATATTCTCCGTGGAAACTGTAGCCCGAAAAGAATGAAAAGTAAAGTGAAATTCCCCTGCCCCTTCTTTCCCCGAATTTTAATCCTACTTTAATGGAATGCGCAACAACGTACTTTTGCAAATGAACAAGGCGCAAATCATATCCTAAAAAAGGAGTTAAATTCTTTGCGGAAGAAAACACCGAAGAAAAATAATCGAAACCGACTTGGTAATAATCCTGCCCCAAATAATCCGGGTCAATGTGGTAAATGTAAGCAGCGGTGGAATAAAATCTGAAATCGTTGAAAACAACGAATGGAGTAATTTCAATAAACTCACGGCTGTAAACAACAGGAGGTAAATTATCGTGCCAGGAATGCGTGTAATTATCGAAATGTCCATCGGCAAAATGGGCACTGATGTGACTGAGTCTTACGCGCACACCTTTTCCAAAAGAGCCGGTATTGTTCAAGTAAACAAAATTAAGTCCGAACAAATAATCAATTGCATCTACGGGAAAGTGAAATTCCTTTTCCCTGCGCAGGCGGGTAAAAGTAAACAAGTCCGCTCCAACGGCGTAAGAAATTTTACCGTTTCGACACTCGTAAATTTCAATGGAGTTGGAAATATTCAATTCAACCGAACTCTTTTCCAAATTAAAATCAAACCCGAGTCTCGGTTCAAAAATGTTTGCTGCAAAAGGTTGGAGCAGTAATTTTTTGGGGAAATACTCCCCTTTACCTTGAGCACGCAAAACGAGAGGCAAAATAAAAACAAGGAGTACTAAATAAATTTTTCTCTTCATTTGCTCAAATCATTCCTTGGGAAATTCACGGTCTTTCCAAACAACTTTTTTCGAAAAACCTGCAACCAAGGGCAACACTATTACGTAAATTGTGTAGTAAACTTGAAACGCAATAAAATCTTTTAATTTCATTTCAAGTTTCAAATTTCTGTGAACGTTTTTTAAGAAGAAATAATCCACAAAAAGTTTGAAAAACCAAATTGCCAAAACACCCTGCGAAAAGAAAAACGGAGCAAGCACCATTCCCATGTTAGCAAGCCAGCCGTTAGTCATTACGGCAAACTCCACAGCTCCGGCATCCAATCCGCCCACGCCCCAGCGCTTGCGCTGACGGTAAAGTGTTTTTAAATCTTTGCAGGCTTTCGAGGTAACCAAGCCCTCAGGGTCCAACGGGTAAATCAGTTTGTACTTCTTCAATTTTTGGAATGCCTTAAGCAGCATAAAATCTTCCGTAACACTGAAAGGAATTGACGCATATCCGCCCACTTCCTCGTAAACGGATTTTTTGTACGACATATTGTTGCCGATGCAGCTAATCGGATAGTTCAAATTCATTGAACCTGAAGCGGCGGCAAGCAGGAATATCGAATCAACAGCCTGCATCCCTTCAAAAAGTCTGGTGTTGGTCTGATTTGTAAAGCCCATTACCATTGCAACGCCGTCAGTGTAGTAAGAAGCCAATGTTTTTGCCCACGTGGGAGAAACTACGCAGTCGGCATCCGTTGTTAAAATAATTTCGCCCTTTGCAATGCTAATGGCATTTGCCAAAGCGTTTGCCTTGCCTTTTAGTTTGCCGAATTGCCTTACGGGTTGAATTAGTCTGAACTTCGGTTTGTCCTTAATAAATTCCCGCGTAACACGGTTGGTCTCGTCCGTGGAATAATCATCCACAACTATCACATTAAGTTTGCCTTCTGGGTAAATCAGATTGTCAAGCGAAGTCAGACAATCAAGAATATTTTCCTCTTCGTTGCGGGCGGCAACCACAACCGTGGCGGTGGGAAGTTCGTCCCCGGAAAGTTTGGGATACTTCTTCTTTAATCCGATAGTAAATAAAACCGTCTGAATAAAATATGCCGTGATAATGATTAAAAAAATTATTTCAAACATTCGGACGGTTCCCCAAATTGAAGGCTTTTATTTTCGGCGGTTTTAACCGCAAAACGAATTGAATCTTCTATTATTTCCAAGTTTTTAACGTTGTCGTGCATTATGAGAATAGAGTTCCGTTTTAAATATTTTTGAAGAGCAAATTTAACAATATTTAAATCATTTTTGTAATCGTAGGTCAAAAGATTCCACATAATATTGGTCAATCCGAATGATTTTAATTTTCGCGAAAGTAAAAAACTCAGTCTTCCTTTCGGCGGACGGAAATAATTCAATTGAATTCCCGCCACATCCTCCACAATCTTGTTTGTTGCCTCTACCTGTTGGTTGAATTCAATTTCGCTTAATCTTGTAATTACCTTGTGATTAAACGTGTGATTTCCCAATGAATGTCCTGCCTCAACAATTTGTTTTAATTGTTCGGGATATTTCATTACATTTTCACCAACAACAAAAAACACCGCTTTCAACCCGTAGTAATTCAATAAGTCCAATATTTTCGGCGTTGTTTTTGGATTGGGACCATCGTCGAATGTAAAAAGGATTTTGTCGTTGTGCGTTTTCCACACCGAAGCCGGAAAAAATATTTTTCCAATTGACGAAGGGTCGTAAAATAATTTCATTTTTGAATACTCTTTAATCTCCATTCACCTTTTTACTTTCCTCCCCTTCCATTCAAAATTTCCCAAAACGCCAAGAACGGATGCAATTAGAATGTAAGGGATATGTAACAATTCGGCAACAAAAAAGGCTTTGAATTTTTCTCCGGGGAAAAGCAAACGCCGTCCTCGATTTACTACCAAATATTCCAAAAACCATTTAATAAAAAATGCAAGAATGCCAGCTAAAAATATTTCGAAGCTCACAAAAGACCCGACCGTAATTGCAAGAAGAGTAAAAAATTAAAAAAGAAAAATAAGAAACAATTCCACGACAAGTGCTTTGTTTTCGTAAAGCAACGATTTACTTGCCCAACGGCGGCGCTGATTGAGGAAATCCGTCAGAGTTATAGTTGCACGCGTGCGAACAACTACATGCTACGCCGTTGCAAATTTTACTTTGTATTTTGTTTTGGAATGAATTTTCTGCATCAGGAATTCGTCGTCACCGGAAGAGAGGTTTAAATTGTCTTCGTAACCTCCCACTTCGAGGAAAGCTTCCTTTCTAAAAGCAATGTTTGCGGCGCTGCAAGTTGCCGGTTTCCCAGCTCCTATTAAGCCCGCTGCCGCTATTTGAATTCCGGCAAATTCAATTTTTTGTAATTCGCCGAACAATCCGCTGCCATTTGTAAAAACAACCGGACCCGAGACAAAACCTGTCTCTTCTGAAAAATATTTAAGCATTTCTGTAATCCAATTTTCATTGTGCGTACAGTCGGCATCTGTAATAAAAATAATTTCAGCTTCCGTTTGGTAAATTGCTTTTGTAATTGCAATTTTCTTTTGAGCGGTTTTTGATTTTTCTGCGTCAACAGTTAAAATTTTAAATCTGTTTACTAACGGATGACTCTCAAGCAATTCTTTCGAGCCGTCACTGCTGCCGTCGTCAACAAAAATAAGTTCGGTTAAATTTTTGTCGTAACTTTGTTTGGTTAAACTTTCAACAACAATTGGCAAATTCACTCTTTCATTTCTGAACGGGATAATTACGGCAACTTTGAACTTTTTTGTTTCATTATTTATTTTTTGTTTTTTAATTCTGCCCAAGCCCCTGTAAATAAAGAGTAAAAACAACACGTAGTTAATAAACGCTAATAATAACAGTATTAGAAAAGCAATCATCATTTACTTTTCCCTCAGTACAAAGTAAACGCCAATTAACGAAGGTAAGAGAATATTAATCAGAAAAATCAAAAGCCCGGCATCAAATCCAACGGAGGCGGAAATTCCAAACTTGGAAGCAAAATAAATCGTAATTGCTTCGCGTATTCCCACTTCACCTAATGTAACGGGAGGAATAAAATTCTTACTGAAAATCACAAGATTACTAATCCAAAGACAGGTAAGGAAATCCGCTTTGTCCGTAAAGGCAAAAATCGACAATGCGAATTGGGAAGTGTAAATTAAATAGAGCAAAAAAGAAAGGAGTAAAAGAGAAACAATATCTTTTCTGCCCACTAAAGAAAAGCCTTCCAGATTCAAAGACATTTTTTTAAAAAGTTTTGCGAAAAGAACAAATTTGGACAACACCGTTTTCGCCCTGTAATAATTGAATATTATTAACATAATAAGCACAAAAGCTAATAAAAACAGTACTGAAATCAATATTAATAAATAAGTGCTTATTTCCGTAAAAACGGAGATGAAAACTATTGCCAAGACCCCGCCAATAAAGAAGATTACAGGCATCAGTAAAAATTTGTCAACAAAGGTAGCCAACACAATTGCGAAAGTTGATGATTCTTTCATTGGAATTTTGCGGGCAACAAACTCCCCCGTGCGCATCGGTGTAATTATTCCCCAAGCAAATCCGTGAAAAAGCGAAGATAAAATTTGACGGCGGTTGTTGTTCTTTAATACTTTTTGGGATACGAGTTCCCAGCGTTTAAATTGAACGTAAAGATTTAAAGCAAGTAAGATTAAAATAATAATTACTGTACCAAGTTTCGCCCGCGAAAAAGTGATTAAGATTTTTTGGAAGTCAATGTAGATAACAAGGTAAATGAACAGTGCAAGGGTCAGAAAAATTTTCCCCGCGATTAAAAATCTTTTTTTAGTTTGCTCTTTCAAAACAAATCAAAAATAATCTACGAAAAAACCGATTGAAAGCAAATCTATTTTCTCGGAATAATATTCGTTGAAAAAATTATTCCCCTTGTAATAAGAAATGTAAAAATTCACTCCCTTGCCGTTCCACTCTCCGATTTTAATTCCCGACATCAAATTGTACGAGAGGTTGTAAGAGGGCATTCCCTTCAACACAACGTGGAGCGCTAAAAATGGGGACGTAGGACGGTTGTAAACCTTTCCGGTAATTTTTGAAAACGAGATTTCAAAACCGCCGGAAGCAGACCATTTCTTTACGGCAAGGGGACGCACAAGTGTTGCGTATGCCACCGCCCCGTAATAGCGGGCATTACACCAATTACCGTAAGTTTCTTTGCCAACCAACAACTCACCGAAATCGCGAGTAAATGGGATCGGTCTTTTACCATTAATCCATTTATCAAGTTTTTCATCGTAGTGCCCGTCAACAAGATGGCTGCTATTGTGAATGATTCTGAATCTGCTAATGAATCTTCCGTCTTCACCCTTTTGAGTAAAAGCGATTCCCCCGCCGAAAAAGCCGTCAACCGCGTCAATCTGCAAACGGTATTGCCTGTAACTTGTAGCAAGAGCGTAAGCCATAAATTGAATGTCTGCCGTTAAAACGCTGGTATTATTGTTCCAAGTAAATTTCAGTAAATCCGCACTGTTGCCAATGTCAACTTTCAAATTCAAATTGGATGCGTAAACCATTACGCGAAGGCGGGCTTCCTCCATATTAGCTTTTAAGGGCAAGAAATTTTGCCCTTGCGGGAATAATCGAAACGTTAAATCTTTTTGTGCGTAAACCGGTGTTCGTAAGAATAATAGGAAAACAATTGGTATTTTTCGCAT
>JALWGH010000233.1 GCA_027013735.1 Melioribacteraceae bacterium | reverse complement strand
TACGAAGAGAGGGGGATTCTGCTGCGCCGGAATTTTCAGCTTGGTTTGAACAGGGGGAGAGTTCCGAGGAAAAATGGAGAATACTTTTTAAAATAATTGAAGCGTATATTTTTTGCCACCAAATTTAAACTTGTACCCTTGTGTCATCATGGAAATAACCTCAAATTTTAGTAAATTTCGATTCCTTGATATTGAAAATTTGCAGACTTATATTTCGGGGATTTATTTTCAGGTTCTTTTAAAATGTTTATTAAACACACAAATTACGAAGTTGGCGTTCACGAAATCATTCTTTCGGAAAGCGCCAAAAGTATTGACATGTTGGAACCGTTTTACGGCGACGTGGTTGTTGAATGCACACTCGAAAAGACCTCGTCTCAAATTTTGTTAAGCTGTAAAACAACTGCCAAAGCACGCCTGACTTGCGACAGATGCAACGAAGAATACGACACCGAAATTAAAAATAAATTTAACGCTCTTTATTTTTTTGACAAAAGCAAAGTTACGGAAGAAGACGATGACGTCTTCTACATTTCTCGGGACAATGACAAACTGGACATCTCGAAAATTGTTAGAGATTACTCCTATTTGGCTATCCCGATGAAAAAATTGTGCAGAGAAGATTGCAAAGGATTATGTCCCCATTGCGGTGCAAATTTAAATTACGAAAAATGCACCTGCGAGACTGAAACGGACAATCCCATTTGGAATAAATTGAAACAATTAAAATTTGACGATTAATTAGAAAGGTAAGAAAAGAATGGCACATCCTAAAAGGAAAATATCGAAAAGCAGACGGGATAAGAGAAGAACGCATTACAAAGCAACCGCTCCCACTCTGAGCCATTGCCCAAATTGCGGCGAACTTAAATTAAGCCACAGAGCTTGCCCTAACTGCGGATATTACGCAGGCAGATCAATGTTCGTTCCCGAATCATAATTAGAGACAAATGGCGATAGGCAATTCCAAAATAAAAATTGCTTTGGACGTTATGGGGGGCGACAACGCTCCCCATGTAGAAATAGAAGGCGCAATCCAAGCGCTTCAAGAAAAAAAACACGATTTGTTTCTTTTCCTCGTCGGTAAAAAGGATTTAATCGAAAAGGAAATAAAAAAATCCGGTTACGAGGGAGATGACTTCGAAGTGGTCCACGCCGAAGAGGTAATTACAATGCACGACTCTCCGGCAAAGGCTGTTAAAACAAAACAGGACTCTTCTCTCGTCGTCGGCACAAAGCTGGTTAAGGAAGGGAAAGCCCACGCTTTCGTAAGCGCCGGTAACACAGGCGCCGTAGTAATGGCTTCCATTCTGAATATCGGTAGAATTAAAGGCGTTGCCCGCCCGACAATTGCCGCCCCTATTCCAACCGAAAAAGGCACACTCTCAAGAATTTCCGACGCCGGAGCATTTGTCGATTCCAAAGCGGAACACTTGTTGGAATTTGCCACTCTCACAGACGTTTACATGCGCGAAGTTCAAAAAGTTGAAAATCCTACCGTCGGGTTGCTAAACGTAGGAGAAGAAGAATCCAAAGGGCTCCAACTAACTTATGAGGCTTACGAGTTGCTTAAGAACTCGCACCTGAATTTTCAAGGTAACATCGAAGGACGAGACGTTTTCAAAGGTACTGTTGACATTGTTGTTTGCGACGGATTTGTAGGTAACATTACTCTGAAATTTGCCGAGTCGGTTCTTCCGTTTCTCAGAAAGAAATTGAAAGACTATGCCGATAAGAGCTTTTTGGCAAAAGTTCAAATAGGAATTGCCAAAAACGCTATTAAGAAAGCCCTTATCGACACAGATCCGAATTACTACGGAGGTATTCCTCTTCTGGGAATTAACGGAATCAGTATTATCGGTCACGGCTCAAGCTCGGCTACGGGAATTAAAAATATGATTTACGAAGCCGCAAAGCAACAGGAAGCAGGTCTTGTTGAAAAACTTTTCGCAGCAATGGAAAATTTAGGTATCTAAAATCCTCTCAATAAATGTTATTGTTCAATAATTAGTTTAGGAGTCTTTTAAAAAAATGACACAGAAAAAGAGGTTGCTTAATGCACAAATTACCGGCGTGGGAATGTACGTTCCCGACAAAGTTCTTGACAACAAATATTTCGAATCCATCGTTGACACTAACGACGAGTGGATAAGAACAAGGACGGGGATAGTTGAAAGGAGGATAATGGAAAACGGCGCCACAAGCGACATGGCAACCAAAGCCGTTGAAGATTTAATGAATTCCACAGGGCTAAAACCAGAAGAAATTGACGCAATTATTGTTGCAACGGTTACTCCCGATTATTTCTTCCCTGCAACCGCTTGCCTTGTGCAAGACAACATCGGGGCAAAAAACGCCTGGGGGTTCGACCTCTCGGCTGCCTGCTCGGGCTTCCTGTTTGCTCTTCAAACAGGCGCCAGCCTTATTGAAAGCGGTAATTACAAAAAAGTGGTTGTAATCGGTGCGGACAAAATGAGCGCAATTACGGATTACACCGACCGCAACACTTGCATCCTCTTTGGCGATGCTGCTTCCGCAGTGCTGCTTGAGCCTACGGAAGATTTGAACTACGGATTGCAAGACTCGCTTTTTCATTGCGACGGCAGCGGGCGCGAGGCTTTAATAATGACAGCCGGCGGAAGCGCCGTTCCACCCACTCACGAAACAATCGACAAAAGACAACATTACATTTACCAAGACGGCAGAGCCGTTTTCAAAGTTGCCGTTAAGGGAATGGCAGATATTTCCGTTGAAATAATGGAAAAACACGGCTTGAAAGGCGAGGACATTGCTTACCTCGTGCCTCATCAGGCAAATCTCAGAATAATCGACGCAACGGCGCAAAGAATGGGGA
>JALWGH010000232.1 GCA_027013735.1 Melioribacteraceae bacterium | reverse complement strand
GAACGATACAAACAAAACGATATTAAGCTACCGCAAAAACATTGAGCAAAGGTTAAAAAAACTTTACCGCAAAGAACTCCTTTTAGCTTCGGCTTCTTCATTTTTTAAATTTCTCGGTATTTACGGCGGGACACTTTTGTTGTTGCAAATTGCGGAAATCTTATTTCGTTTCAATTCGGAAATCAGAACGATTATTTTCTTTTTATTCATTGCCTTTCTGTTATTAACTTTCTTTTACCTCTTTTTCAGGGACGTCGCGCTTAAATACAAAATTTTTAAAGGAATTGACTACTACCGCCTTGCCGAAAAAGCAGGAAAAAAATTTCCCGAAATAAAGGATGAACTTAAAAACGCTCTTCAAATTTTGGACTCCGGTCAGGCTGGGGTTTCAACGGATTTAATCGAGGCAGCATTCAAAAAGGTTTACAAGAAATCGGAACATCTGGATTTCAGCCGTGCGTACGAAATTCAAATTTCATTTAAAGAATTTATTTTCCAAGCCCTTTTCGTTTTTCAAGTATTATTGACCTTTTTCGTGCCGGCGTTCAAAGCCGCTTTAACCCGTTTGGACCAATACGACAAAGAATTTATTGAACCACCAAAATTTAGTTTTGTTGTTACACCCGGGAACAAAACCATAACCAAAGGAGACGACCTCTCCGTAACGGTTAAAATTAAAGGCGAACAAAAAGATGAGATTACGTTAAAGAAAAAATCCGAAGAGGATTACGACTTTGTCGGCTTTAAATTGAGAAAGGATTCCGCCGGAGTTTTTAAAAAGAATTTTTACGCCGTCGCTACTTCCTTCAAATATTTTGTTACTGCCGAAGGAGTTAACTCGGACACTTTTTTTGTCAAAGTAATTAACCGTCCGTTGATTACTTCATTAAGCCTTGTCGCAATTCCGCCTGCTTACACGGGATTGCCTCAAGCCGTGCAAAAGGACAACGGCAATTACAGCGGTTTGCCCGGCACAATTTTAAAACTCACAATTACTTCTTCCAAGCAACTTGATTCTGCGCTGATATTATTGGACAACGGCACCATAATACCGATGTCGGTTAGTAATAATAAGGCTGACGGCAGGTTAAGGATTTTAAAACCATTCTCTTACCATTTCAGGCTTGTTGACAAATACGGAATTACAAACATCAAGCCGATTGAATACTCCGTAAAAACGGAAACGGACGCCTATCCCGTAATTGAAGTAATAAAACCGCCGAAGGATGTTAAATTAGGCAGCGAAAACATTCTGCCTTTTATTATTGACATCTCCGACGATTTCGGTTTTACTTCGCTCAAACTTTACTACCGCCTTTCGCAATCGCAGTTCGGTAAAGTCGAAAAGAATTTTAAATTTGTTAACATTCCTTTCGAGCGCGGGAAAAAGGAGGAAGAAGTTTTTTACAATTGGAATCTTTTCCCCCTTTCGCTTACCGAAAACGACGTAGTCAGTTATTACCTTGAAATAAAGGACAACGACAATGTCAACGGTCCAAAGGCTGCTAAAACAGGGCTAAGGATGGTACGTGTCCCTTCGCTGAACGAACTTTTCAACGAGGCGGAAAACACGCAAAAACTTTCCGAAGACGAACTTAAAAAGACTTACAACGAAGCGGAAAAATTAAAACAAGACATCGACAAGATTGCAAATGAGTTGAAGCAAAACAAGAAAAAAATAGATTGGGAAGAAAAACAGAAAATCGAAAACGCTTTCAAACGCTTTCAACAACTTAAAAAGAAAGCGGAAAAAATTTCCAAGCAACTTGAGAAAGCACGGAAGGAACTTGCCAAACACAAACTTCTTTCAAAAGAGACGCTGAAAAAATACCTTGAGCTTCAAAAACTTCTTGACGAAATGACCTCGCAGGATTTGAAAAAGGCATTCGAAAAAATGCAGCAAATGCTGAAGAGTTTAATGCGGGACAAAGCGCAAATGTCTCTGCAGAATTTGAAATTCAACGAGGAGGCATTTAAAAAATCTCTGGAGCGTACAATTAATCTTTTGAAGAGAATACACATTGAACAAAAAATGGACGAACTGCTCAAGCGGGCAGACAAATTAAGTAAAGACCAAAAAGATATTTCCGAAAAAATCAAGAAAGGCGAAAAACTCTCTCCGCAGGAAAAGGAAGCAATGCGCAAAAAGCAAGCCGCAATTAAAAAGGATTTGCAAAAACTTGAAAAGGAGATGAAAAAACTTGCAAAAGAAATGAAAGATTTGAAGGATATGCCTGCAAAAGAAATGGAGAAGGTTGCAAAAGATTTTAAAAACCAACAAAATGAAAAATTAAGCGACAAGGCGGAAAGCCAAATGACTGCGGGAGATTTTCAGCAGGCAAGCAAAACGCAAATGCAAATCGAGCAAAATATTGCTAAAACGAAAAAACAGCTTTCGCAAATCCAAAGCTCAATACGAATGAAAAATCAAATGGAAGTAATGGCGAAAATGCTTTCGACCATTAACAACCTGCTTGAGCTTTCCAAAGAGCAGGAGGCTTTGAAAAACTCCACGCAGAATCTTTCTCCCCAATCGCCTGCGCTGCGGGAAAAGGCACGACAGCAAAATAATCTTAGCGAAGACTTGAATAGAATAATCTCACAAATGTCTTCCCTTTCGCAAAAGACTTTTGCAATAACTCCCGAAATGGGGCGGGCAATCGGAAGCGCACAGGCAAAAATGAATGCGGCTACAATGGCTCTTCAAGACCGCAATTCCTCTCTTGCCGTAATCGACCAGCGCGGTGCAATGAAATACTTGAACGAAACGGCTAAGCTGATGCAAAGCGCTTTGTCGGGAATGATGAAGCCGGGCAGCGGCGGCGGAATGATGAGCCTGATGCAGCAACTGCAAAAATTAACCGGT
>JALWGH010000231.1 GCA_027013735.1 Melioribacteraceae bacterium | reverse complement strand
CGTTTCTTATTTCTTCTATTTTTGCCACCAAATTTAAACTTGTACCAATAAGCACAGAAAGATTTTTTACCCCGCCTCTTGACAAGTGCCTTTTTGTTCACTATTTTTGTAGTAAACAATTGGACACTATTATGAGCAAAAGATTAACCGACAGACAGAAAGAAATTTTAGACTTCATTCTTAATTTTATTGAAGACAACGGCTACCCGCCGACATTGCGGGAAATAGGTGCAGCCTTTGACATTGCCAGTACATTCGGAGTTAAAAGGCACATTGACGCTTTAATTAAAAAAGGCTACCTGCTCGTGGAGAGTAATTCCAGCCGTACGATAAAGGTAATTAAAAAGGAAGCTGGACTTAAAAATTCCGAAGAGGAATTTGTTGAGATTCCCGTTGTCGGACGAGTTGCCGCAGGTTACCCTGTACTTGCGGAAGAAAACATTGAAGGAAGCATTAAACTCGACAAACATTTTGTCGGTCCGGCATCCCAACTGTTTGCCCTCAAAGTTCGGGGCGAAAGCATGATTGACGCAGGAATAATGGAAGGGGACATCGTGGTTGTAAACAAGACTACGAACGTTAGAAACGGTGACATTGTTGTTGCCTTGCTTGACGGTGAATCCACGTTAAAAAGATTTTCAAGGGAAAAAGGGAATATTTACTTGATCCCTGAAAATAAAAATTACTCGCCGATTAGTGTAAACAAATCTTCGGATTTTACGATAATAGGGAAAATAATTGGCTTGTTTAGGAATTACAACTAATGGAGTTAATGATGAAAGGCGAAATATTATTCGAAGCAATGGTTAAAAGGCACAAACTTCAATTTGCTTACGGAACGGACGTCGTAACCCTTGAACCCTATTATTTAAGCACAATGAGCAACGGCAAAAAAGTTGTTTTCGGCAGAGTAAATAATACAAATGAGATTCGGATGTTTGAATATGACAAGATTGCAAACGTCAAAGTTTTAAGACATTCGAGATTTGCGCCTATTATTCCAATTTATTATTCAATGAATTAAAAAAGAAAATGGGAAATTACAAGTACAGACCGGAAGAATGCGTTGACGAATTGGTTAGCCAATTCCACCGTAACGGCTACCTGACTTTGCGCAGGAGATTCGGTAAGTATTTGTCCGAGCCGGAACCAATCGGCGATTACAAAGTTGACGCAATCGGAAAATACAAAAAGAAATACGTTCTCGGCATTGTTTTGTACGAAAAAGATTTTAATGATGAAAAGCTTGTTCGTAAACTTTCTTTCCTTGCTTCCCGCCGTTCCAAATATTCTAATACAAGCGTTACCTTGTTTGTGGGCGTTGCCAAAGAGTTGATGCCTCGGCTTCAGGAAGTACTGCGTAAAATAGAAGAACCGCTCAGGCGGAATATTAAACCCGTCGTTTTTAACCCTCCCGAAATTAACAACCGGTGGTCAAAAAATTAGTCCTGTCGATTTTTTTTGACACAAAAAAAGTTTTCGGTTGTTAAAGCCCCTACTGCTTTAACTCGTAAAGAGCAAGCATCCGTTTTCTTGATATTTAGAGGATGCTGGTTTATTTTAGTAAGTCTGTTTAGAATTTAATGGAAACGTTGTGCTTAAGTTAGGAAAAGCCGATAATCAATTACTAAAAAAGTTAAAAAAGAACGGAAAAATTCCGGTTCACCTTGCTATTATTATGGACGGTAACGGCAGGTGGGCGAGGAAAAAAGGTTTGCCGAGAGTTGCCGGACATCACCGTGGAGTTGAAACGGTAAGAAAGGTTGTTAAACTCTCTGCCGAGCTTGGAATCAAGTACCTTACGCTTTACACTTTTTCCACGGAAAATTGGAAACGTCCGAAAGACGAAGTTTCCACTTTAATGAGATTGATTGTTAAAAGTTTGCAGAACGAAACCGACGAACTTAACGCAAACAATGTTCGTTTGAGAATGATTGGAGATTACTCGCATTTGCCCGATGTGGTTCAGAAAGAGTTGAATCTTGCCGTGGAAAAAACCAAAGGCAATACGGGTTTGAATTTGAACCTTGCTTTAAGTTACAGCGGCAGGTGGGAAATTCTTGAAGCTGTGAAACAAATTGCACAGGAATACGCCGACGGCAAAGTAAGTTTGGAAGATATTGACGAAAAATATTTCTCCGAACATTTACAAACAAAAGAATTTCCGGATCCCGATTTGTTAATACGTAGCGGCGGAGAAATGCGCGTTAGTAACTATTTGCTTTGGCAAATTGCTTATTCCGAAATTTACGTAACCAAAACTCTTTGGCCCGATTTCAAATACAAGAATTTATTATTGGCTATTGAGGATTATCAAAAAAGAGAGAGAAGATTTGGTCTTATCAGTGAACAGGTTAAAAAACGCAATGCTCGCAAAATACATTCCCGGTAAACGGCTGCTTTTCAGCCTTTTCCTTGTTTTGTTTCTTTCATTTAGTTCGCTTGCACAAATCAGCAAGCAAACTTACACCATTCTCGGCATTAGCGTCGAGGGGAACAAGTCCGCCGACGCGGCTACTATTATTGCCAACAGCGGGCTACACGTCAATGACGAACTTCAAGTCCCCGGCGACAAAACTATTCAGGCAATAAAACAATTGTGGAAATTAAAAATCTTTTCCGATATTCAACTCATTGTTGACAAGAAAATCAATAACGGCATTTTCCTTTTAATTAAAGTTAAGGAATACCCGAGAATTGAAACTGCGGAAGTGGAAGGCGAGGATGCAATTTCGGAAGATGACATTAAGGCAAAGATTACATTTATCCGCGGACAAATTTTAAGACCGCAGGATATTTTTAACGTGAAAGAAAAAATACTCAAGCTCTACGAAGACAAGGGGTATTTGAATGCGCAAATCACTCCCGTCGAATTTGCTTACGACAGGGCGGACACTTCAAGCGACAAAATTACCGTTACGTGGCACAACATTAAAGATTTTACAGATGAATACGAAACCACCTACGATTACGACCCGAAATCGAGAGTAAACATTGTTGCCAAAGTAAAGAAAAGAATTCTTCTCCTTTACAGGATTAAAGAAGGGGACGAGGTTCAAGTAGCGCACATTGAATTTATCGGCAACAAGGCGTTTGACGACGATAAGTTAAAGAGTCAGTTTGACAACACTGAAGAAAAGAAGTGGTGGAAGTTCTGGAGCGATGCCAATTTCAAAAAAGAAGATTTCGAAAAAGACAAAGAACTTTTAACAAATTTTTACCGTAGGAACGGTTACAGGGATTTTACAATTCTCGGCGACTCGTTAATTTATTCGAAAGACAAAAGCAAGCTAACCATTGTTATTTCGGTTTACGAGGGTCCGCAGTACCATATTCGAAATATTACTTGGGAAGGAAACACTGTTTACCCTGCAAAAGTTTTGAACGAGCGCCTCGATTTCAAGAAGGGCGATATTTACGATTACGAGAAGTTTAATCAGAACCTGCACTTTAACAAAAGCCAGAACGATGTTTCTTCTCTTTACCAAAACAACGGTTATCTCCGCTTCAACCTTGAAACATCGGAACAAAAGGTGGACACCGATTCCATTGACATTCACATTACCGTTCACGAAGGAAGGCGTTTTAAAATCGGTGATGTGATTATTACTGGCAACGACAAAACAATGGACAAGGTAATCCGCCGTGAGCTTTACACCGTGCCCGGCAGTTACTTTAGCCGCGGCGACATTTTCAGAAGTATTCAACAGTTGGCAAATTTGAAATACTTCAACGTCGAAAAGCTTTACAACAAAGGCGTTGATTACCGTTGGGCTAACGACAGCACCGTTAATGTTGTTTACAACGTTGAAGAAAAGTCGAGCGACTACCTTAACGCCTCGGTCGGTTATTCGGGAAGCTTCGGCTTCAGCGGATCAATTGGCGTTACGTTGACTAACTTTTCTTTGGCGCACCCATTTAAAATGGGCGGCGGACAAATTTTGAATTTCAACTGGCAGTTCGGCGTTGGTAATTATTACAGAACCTTGACGCTCGGTTTTACAGAGCCGTGGTTTATGGACACTCCCACGCTTGTCGGTGCGGAGGTGTTTGACACACGCCAGCGTTACTTTTACGATTTGCGTCAAACGGGCGGCTCTGTTAGAGTAGGTCGTCGATTAAAATGGCCCGACGATTTCTTCTACATTCAAGGGCTTGCACGCTTCCAATACAACGATGTAATTGATGGAAGGAATTTTTACCACGAAGGACTCTCAAGGCAGTACACGCTTGGATTTACTCTTTCGAGGACAGACATCGACAATCCTATTTTCCCCTCGCGCGGTTCCAAAATTTCTTTTAACTCCGAGCTTTCAGGCGGACCGTTCCTGCCGGGGAATGTGGATTATTACAAAATTGATTTTAAGGCGGACTTTTACAAACAATTGTTTCACACTAACAGATTTACATTTTACACCGGTGTGAACTGGGGTTACATTAAAGAGCTAAAAGCCGGCACGCCGATTAATCCGTTTGAATATTATTTCATGGGTGGTAACGGATTGATTATTGCCACAACACCTTTGCGTGGTTACGACGACAGAACCGTCGGACCGCGTAACAGCAACGGAGATGTTGTGGGAGGTCGCGTGATGGCTAAATACACGGCGGAAATAAGAGCCGCCGCAACTTTAGAGCCAATGCCGATTTATTTTCTTATTTTTGCGGAAGCGGGAAATGTTTTTTACAACTTGCAGCAAACCGACATTTTCGATTTGAAAAAATCGGTCGGTGTAGGTGCGAGAATTTTAATTAACCCGCTCGGTTTAATCGGATTTGATTTCGGTTACGGCTTTGACCGTAAAAGTGTTGACGGAAAAGACCCTGCGTGGCTTTTCCATTTTCAATTCGGACGTGGATTTTAATATTATTTAATAATAATTCTAATGAGGTAAAAAGTGAAAAAGTTATTAGTATTTGCTATTGCAGTATTACTCGGCGCTAATGTATTTGCGCAGAAAAAGTTGAAAATCGGTTATGTCGATTCTCAAACAATATTGCTTCAATATTCGGAAGCAATTAAGGCGCAAAGCGATTTGGACGCACTTGCTAAGAAATGGCAAACGCAAATCGACAGCATGACCAAAGAACTGCAAAACCAATACGCAAAGTTCCAGCAACAAGGTGCAACAATGACCCCTGCAAAACAAAAACAAGTTCAACAAAGCCTTGTTGAAATGGATCAGAAAATCAATCAATTCCGTCAGCAAAAGTTCGGACAACCGAACGGCGAATATTTTACCAAGCAGGAAGAATTGCTCGGACCCGTAAAGGAAAAAATTCTTAAGGCAATCAAAGCCGTTGCGCACGAAGAAAAAATGAACTTCGTGTTCGACAAAAGCGGCGATGTGCTTCTCCTTTACGCGGACGAACAATACGACATTACTTACAAAGTATTGGACAAACTCAGAAGAGGAAAATTTTAAGGGGCAATTAAAATGAAAAAAATATTTGTCTTCGCATTAGTCTTTTTCTTTGCCGGCGTGCTTTCCGTTTCCGCACAGCTCAAAATCGGGTACATTGATTCCGACACAATAATGAAAAAACTGCCCGACGCTCAGGATGCCCAGAAAAAATTGGACAACATTATTCAGGAATGGCAGGACGAGCTGAAGAAAATCAAACGGGAATGGAAAACAAAGTACGACGATTACGAAAAGAAAAAGCTGACAATGAGCCCGCAAAGAAGAGCGGAGGTCGAAAAAGAACTGGTGTCTTTGGAAAATAAAATTTCGGATTTCCGTGAAAAGAAGTTCGGCGCAAACGGCGAGCTTTTCAAAAAGGAAGACGAAATAATGAAGCCGGTTCAGAACAAAATATTTAATGCAATTCAGGAAGTTGCAAAGGAAGAAGACTTGGATTTCGTTTTCGACCGCAGCGGAGACATCCTCTTCCTTTACGCAAAGGAAAAGTACGATATTACAAATCTTGTTTTAGACAAATTATTGAAATGACGCTTAATGGAAATAGAAGTAAAAAAAGCCGCCGAACTTTTCGGCGGCAAAATATTTGGAAACGAAAATGTTACCTTCTCGCAAATTTCGAGGATTGACGAAGCACAACCGGGTGACCTAACCTTTCTTTACCTTCCTAATTACGAAAAATATTTTCCTGAAACCAAAGCCTCCGTAATTATTGTTAAACCTGATTTCAAAAGGGTTAGGGACGACATTACTTACATTGTTACCGACAAACCCCACGAGGCAGTAAGGGAAATTGTCGTTAAGTTTTTTACTCCCGAGATTAAATTCAAAGGAATTGACCCGACGGCACAAATTGACGCTTCTGCAAAATTGGGTGAAAATGTTACCATCGGAAAAAACGTCGTTATTTCCGAAGGCTGTGAAATAGGGGACAATTCAATAATTCTTCACAACACGGTTTTAATGGAAAACGTGAAAATCGGGAAGGATTGTTTGATTTACCCGAACGTTACAATTAGGGAAGAATGCAGTCTCGGCGACAGGGTAATTGTTCATCCGGGCACTGTAATTGGAGCGGATGGTTTCGGCTACACAACGGATGAGAAAGGAGTTTACCACAAAGTGCCTCAGATAGGGCGAGTTGAGATTGGCGACGACGTTGAACTTGGAGCAAACGTTTGTGTGGACAGGGCTGCAATTGGAGTTACAAGAATTGGCAACGGGGTGAAGCTGGACAACCTTGTGCAAGTCGGGCACAATGTCCGGATTGGCGATCACACTGTAATGTCGGGGCAGTCGGGAGTTTCCGGCAGTGCTAAAATCGGTAAGCACAATATTATTGCCGGTCAAGTAGGGATTGCCGGACACATTGAACTTGCGGACGGCGTGATAGTCGGTGCACAATCCGGCGTTTCAAAATCGCTGAACAAACCGGGTAAGTATTTCGGTTACCCGGCAAAAGAGTGGGGGCAAAGTTTAAGGCTGGAATCTCACATTCGTAATCTTCCCGATTACGCAAAAAGAATAAAAGAATTGGAAAAGAAAATATCGGAACTTGAAGAAAAATTGAACAAGGTGAAATAATGTTAGAACTTCAGAGAACAATCGGCAAACCTGTTTCGATGTCGGGAATGGGCTTGCACACCGGAACTGAATGTACAATGACTTTCAAACCTGCCCCTGCTAATTCGGGCATTAAGTTTGTTAGGGTGGACTTGGGCGGCAAGCCGGAAATTCCTGCCCTTGCCGAATTTGTAGTTGACGTTTCCAGAGGCACAACGCTTGGAATCGGAGACGCAAAAGTTCACACTGTTGAGCACGTTCTTGCCGCGATTGTCGGATTACAAATAGACAATATTGTTATTGAGATTGACGGAATCGAACCGCCGGTTGGCGACGGCAGTGCCAAGCCGTACGTCGATAAACTTCTTGAAGCCGGATTTGTTACGCAGGACGAGCCGAAGGATTATCTGATTATTGACAAAACAATAATGTTTCACGACGAAGAAAAACAAATCGACATTGTTGCTCTTCCGCTGGACGGCTTCAGAATTACCGCAATGGTGGATTACCAAAACCCTGCGCTCGGTAGTCAGCACACAGGTTTGTTCGATTTGGAAAAGGAATTTGTAGAGGAATTTGCGCCTTGCAGAACTTTTGCTTTTCTTAGCGAAGTGGAAGCCCTTGCGGATCAAGGGTTAATCAAGGGTGGCAATCTTGACAATGCCGTCATTATTGTGGATCACAAGTACAGTCAGGAAGAACTTGACAAACTGAGCGAAAAGCTCGGACTAAAAACAAAAATTACCGTTGGACCTTCGGGATTTTTAAATGACAAATCTCTGCGTTTTAAGAATGAGCCGGTAAGGCACAAAGTTTTGGACATGCTTGGCGACTTGGCTTTGATTGGCGCACCGTTGAAAGCACAAATATTGGCGGCGCGTCCGGGGCATTACGCAAATGTAGAGTTTGCTAAAAAAGTCCGCCAGCTTTACCACCAAAAACAGCTTGAGAAAAAATACCAGCACGTTAAAAAGGAAGGCGTTGTTTTTGACATCAACGCAATAATGAGAATTTTACCTCACCGCTATCCTTTCTTGCTGGTTGACAAAATCATTCATCTCGAGTTGGACAAAAAAGTTGTAGGGTTAAAATCCGTTACAATTAACGAACCGTTTTTTCAAGGGCATTTCCCCGGTCAACCTGTGATGCCCGGAGTTTTAATTATTGAAGCAATGGCTCAAACAGGCGGAATTTTAATGCTGAATTCTTACATCGATCCTTCAAGTAAGTTGGTTTATTTCATGGGAATAAACAATGCGAAATTCCGCAAGCCTGTTGTGCCGGGCGACCAGCTAATACTTGAAGCCGAACTTGTAACAAAGCGGAGTAAGGTTGTTGTAATTAAAGCAAAGGCATACGTGGGTAATAATCTTGTTGCGGAAGCGGATTTAACCGCTGCCGTTGTTGACAGGGAAGACAAAGCCGGAGAGGAAAAGAATAATGGTTGAAATTCACCCCACCGCAGTCGTAAGCCCAAAAGCCAAGTTGGGCGAGAATGTTAAGATTGGACCTTTCGCAGTTGTTTACGACGATGTGGAAATGGGCGACGGCACCGTAATCGGTCCCTCGGCGGTTATTTACGACGGAGCAAGAATAGGTAAGGATGTAAAGATTTTTCAAGGCGCTTCGGTTTCCAATGTTCCGCAGGATTTGAAATTCGGAAACGAACAAACTTTCTTTTACATTGGTGACGGAACCGTTATTCGTGAGTTTGTTACTTTACATCGCGGAACAAAGGAAACGGGATTTTCCCGTGTCGGTAAAAATTGTTTGATTATGGCTTACGCCCACGTTGCCCACGATTGCATCATCGGGGACAATTGCATTATTGCCAATTCGGTTCAGATTGGCGGACACGTGGAAATGGAAGATTGGGTAATAATTGGCGGAGGTACGCCGATTCACCAATTTGTGAAAATTGGGAAACACGTAATGGTTGGCGGTGGTTTCCGTGTGGTTGCGGACATTCCGCCCTTTGTGCTTGCTGCCAACGAACCCTTGAAATACAAGGGTCTGAACGTT
>JALWGH010000230.1 GCA_027013735.1 Melioribacteraceae bacterium | reverse complement strand
CCGACAATCGCCGCAATATCGCCCGCACGAACTTCGTTCATATCTTCGCGGTGGTTAGCGTGCATTAAAAGAACTCTACCTACTCTTTCTTTCTTGGAAGAGTTGGCGTTGTAAATGTAAGAGCCTGCTTTTAACATTCCGCTGTAAACACGAATGTAGGTTAATTTCCCCACATACGGGTCGGTCATAATTTTAAATGCAAGCGCTGTAAACTTTTCTTTTGCATCGGGGTAACGCTCAACCAAGTCGTCGTTTTTAACTTTGTGCCCGACAACCGGACCAACATCCAACGGCGAGGGCAAAAAGTCAATTACTGCATCGAGTAACTTCTGAACACCCTTGTTCTTAAACGAAGAACCGCAAATAACAGGAATAATTTTTAACTCGATAGTAGCTTTTTTAAGAACCGCTTTGATTTCCTCGATTGTAATCTCTTCGCCTTCCAAGTATTTTTCGAGCAAAGTGTCGTCAACTTCGGAAACAGCTTCGAGCATCAACGTGCGGTATTTTTCAGCCACGGGGAGCAAGTCGGAAGGGATCTCAAGATCTTCGTAAGTTGCGCCAAGAGTTTCGTCGTTGTACATCCGAGCTTTCATTTCAATCAAGTCGATTACTCCCGAGAACAAATCTCCCGAGCCAATTGGGAGAGTAATCGGCACAGCATTTCCTCCGAGTCTCGTACGAATAGCTTCGACAACACCGTAGAAATCCGCACCTACGCGGTCCATTTTATTTACGAAAGCAATTCTCGGAACTCCGTACTTGTCCGCCTGACGCCAAACCGTTTCCGACTGAGGTTCAACTCCGCCTACTCCGCAGAAAAGAGCAATTGCGCCGTCAAGAACGCGCAACGACCTTTCAACTTCCGCAGTAAAATCAACGTGTCCCGGTGTGTCAATAATATTTATTTGATGACCTTCCCAGAAACAAGTTGTGGCAGCACTGGTAATAGTAATACCACGCTCTTTTTCCTGCTCCATCCAGTCCATCGTTGCGGCGCCTTCGTGCACCTCGCCTATGCGGTGTACTTTACCGGTGTAGTAAAGTATCCTCTCGGTCGTGGTGGTTTTCCCGGCGTCGATGTGCGCCATAATTCCGATATTTCTTACTTTCGATATGTCAACTCGCTTATGAGACATAAAATCCTTTCCTAAACATCCTTACCACTTAAAGTGAGCAAAAGCTTTGTTAGCTTCAGCCATTCTGTGCGTATCATCTTTTTTCTTAACCGAGGCGCCTTCGCCTTTGGAAGCTGCAATAAGCTCCGCTGCTAATTTCTGCGCCATTGTTTTTTCTTTTCTTTCTCTGGAGTAATTCCTCAACCATCTTAATGCCAGAGCAATTCTTCTTTCGGGTCTGACTTCCATCGGCACTTGGTAGGTAGCACCGCCGACTCTACGGCTGCGAACCTCAACAAGAGGCTGTACATTATTAACAGCTTTCTTGAACACTTCCAAAGCCGATTCTTTGGTTTTCTTTTCAATAAGCTCAAAGCTTTCGTAAAGAACGCTTCTGGCAACCGTTTTCTTTCCGTCCCACATCAAATAGTTAATGAACTTAGCGACTAAAACGTCGTTGTATCTCGGGTCGGGTTTAATAAATCTTTTTTCAGCTCTTCTTTTCCTCATAACTCTTACTTAGCCTTCGGTTTCTTAGCGCCATATTTCGATCTGCCCTTCTTTCTGTCTTCAACGCCGCTTGCATCCAAAGTTCCTCGGATGATGTGATAGCGAACGCCGGGCAAATCTTTAACTCTTCCGCCTCTAATCAAAACGATTGAGTGCTCCTGTAAGTTGTGTCCTTCTCCCGGAATGTAAGCAGTAACTTCTATTCCGTTTGTCAAACGAACTCTGGCTACCTTCCTCAAAGCGGAGTTAGGCTTTTTGGGAGTAGTTGTGTAAACTCTCGTACAAACGCCGCGTTTTTGAGGGCAAGCGTCCAAAGCTCTCGACTTACTTTTCGAGACGATTTTTTCTCTACCTTTTCTTACCAACTGGTTTATTGTTGGCACGTAATTCCTCCGTGAAATTTAGTATTTCAATAAAAATTCAGACTCTCAATATAGAGAGAATTCAAATTAAAGTCAAGTAATTCGCGCTTATTTTAAGCGAATTACTCATCCATTTTTTCTTTTTGCTGCTGTTCCAAGCGAGCTTTCTCGGCTTCTTCCTCTTCTTTCTGCCTTTGTTCTTCCAATTCGAGGATAATATCTTTGTATTTCCTCAAACCGGTACCGGCAGGAATCAAATGACCCATTACAACATTTTCCTTCAATCCGGTCAAATAATCTTCCTTAGCTTCGGTAGCGGCATTGGTAAGAACTTTGGTGGTTTCTTGGAACGAAGCTGCCGAAATAAAGCTTTCGGTGGAAAGTGCAGCGCGTGTAATTCCCAACAATACGTTGTCGAAAGTAGCCGGCTCGGCATCGCGAACCTTCATCGGCTCTTTGTCCTTGCGCGCCAAATCGCTTTGAATTTCTCTGTATTTGTGACGAGTAATCATATCACCAACTTCAAAGCGTGAGCCACCCGGATCTTCGATAACGACCATCTGGGAAATTTTTTCGTTTTCTTCGTTTACCTTTACTCTGTCAACAAGGTCTTCTTCAATAAATGAAGTGTCGCCGGAAGAAACGATTCTTAATTTTCTCAACATCTGGCGAACAATAACCTCGATGTGTTTGTCGTTAATTTTCACACCTTGCAAACGGTAAACGTCTTGAATTTCATTAACGAGGTATTCCTGCACGGCATTGGGACCTTTAATCTTCAAGATGTCGTGAGGATCAACCGGTCCGTCGGTAATTTTGTCGCCGGCATTAATTTCGTCGCCTTCTTGAACCAACAAGTGTTTTCCGTAAGGTACATTGTAAACTTCTTGAATTGTGCCGTCGAAAGATTCCACAATAATTTCACGCGAACCTTTCTTGCGTGCGCCGAATTTAACAACGCCTTCAATTTCGGAAACAATTGCCGGGTCGTGGGGACTGCGGGCTTCGAACAACTCGGTAACCCTCGGCAAACCGCCGGTGATGTCTCTCGTCTTCGACGTTTGTTTGGAAATTTTCGCCAAGACGGTACCGGCAGGAACTTTCTCACCTTCTTCAACGGCAACGTAAGCGCCAATCGGAAGGTTAAACATTTTCCCGTTACCGTTTTCGTCTTCAACCAAAATAGTCGGGTTGAGCGATTTATCTTTCGATTCAATAATAACCTTCTGTACGTGACCGGTTTGTTCGTCCGCAATCTGCCTGATTGTTTTCTCGTCAACAAAGTCAATGTAGCGGATTCTACCGCCCGTATCCGTAAGAATTACGGCATTGTACGGGTCGTGGTTGTAGAGCGGAGTTCCTTTCTTAACTTCCTGCCCTTCGTCAACCAACAGCTCAGCACCGTAGGGGATGTCGTACTTTTTAATTTGTCTTCCGTCGAGATCAACAATTCCAATCGAACCGCGTCTGCCGGTAACAACTTTAACCGAGCCGAGGTAGTCGGTTTTTTCTACGTAAACAATTTTATCGAACTTGATTTTACCGTCCGCGCCTGCTTCCACTTGGGACTGGCTTGCAATTCTCGAGGAAGTACCGCCAAGGTGGAAGGTACGGAGAGTAAGCTGTGTACCCGGCTCACCAATTGATTGTGCCGCAACGATTCCAACCGACTCACCAACTTCCACAAGTTTACCGGTGGTAAGGTTTCTTCCGTAACATTTAGCGCAAACGCCTCGCTTTGCCTCGCACGTAAGTACGGTTCTAATGTAAACCTCGTCAATCATTGCGTCGTCAATTTTCTGCGCAATCTCTTCCGTAATCAGTTCGCCTGCGGAACAAATCAATTCGTCTGTTTTCGGGTCGTAAATATCTTCCTGAGACACACGACCGGTGATTCTTTCGGCAAGAGGTTCGCGCTCCATTTCAACATCTTTCAATGCGGAAACGTAAACACCCCTAATCGTACCGCAGTCTTCTTCGGTTACAATCATATCCTGCGCAACGTCCGTCAAACGGCGTGTTAAGTAACCTGCGTCAGCTGTTTTAAGAGCAGTATCCGCAAGACCTTTACGTGCACCGTGCGTTGAAATGAAGTACTCCAACACGGACAAACCTTCTTTAAAGTTAGCGACAATCGGGTTCTCAATAATTTCACCGGATTGACCGCTTAAACTCTTCTGCGGTTTCATCATCAAACCTCTCATTCCTGCCAACTGGCGCACCTGCTCGTTGGAGCCCCTTGCACCGGAATCGACCATCATGTGAAGTGAGTTGAAACCGTTTTTGTCGTTTTTAATTTTATTCATTAATTGGTCGGCAACTTTGGAGGTCGTGAACGTCCAAACGTCAATGATTTTATTGTAACGTTCGGTGTCCGTAATCAGACCCATTTCGTGTTCCTGAAGAATTTCAGCAACTTTCTTGTTGGATTCTTCAATCAGTTTTTGCTTTTCTTCGGGAACGAGCATATCGCTAAAGCTAATGGAAACACCGGCTTTAGTTGCGTAGAGGTAACCGATATCCTTCAAGTCATCAAGGAATTTAGCGGTTACGATGTTGCCGAGTTTAATAAACATCTTGTAAATAAAACTGCTGAAGACTTTCTTAATCAACAATTGATTAAGGAAGCCCATTTCCTTGGGCACTATTTCATTGAAGATAACGCGCCCAACGGAAGCTTCAATTAGTTCGCCGTCAATCATTACTTTAATTTTAGCGTGCAAGTCCACAGCGCCATGGTCGTGAGCAATCAAAACTTCCTCACGGCTGCTAAATACCATTCCCTCGCCTTTAACGCCGGGTTTAATTTTGGTCAAATAGTAACAACCGAGAATAATATCCTGCGTTGGCACAACAATAGGGCTGCCGTTTTGCGGGGAAAGAATATTATGGCTCGAAAGCATCAACAGCGAAGCCTCCAACTGCGCCTCCGGCGAAAGAGGCACGTGAACAGCCATCTGGTCACCGTCAAAGTCGGCGTTAAATGCCGTACAAACCATCGGGTGCAAACGGATCGCCTTTCCGTCAATCAAGACGGGCTGGAACGCTTGAATACCGAGCCTGTGCAGTGTAGGAGCACGGTTCAGCAATACGGGGTGACCGTCAATTAGCTTTTCAAGGATGTCCCAAATAACAGGCTCTTTCCGGTCAACGGCTTTCCTTGCGCTCTTAACCGTTTTGTAATGTCCGCGGTCAATAAGTTTCCTGATAATAAACGGCTTGAACAATTCAACCGCCATGTCTTTCGGCAAACCGCATTGGTGCAGTTTGAGCTCCGGCCCAACGACAATCACCGAACGACCGGAATAGTCAACCCTTTTACCCAAAAGGTTTTGACGGAAACGTCCCTGCTTACCTTTGAGCATATCGCTCAAGGATTTGAGCGGGCGGTTACCGTCGCTGCGCACTGCACTTGCACGACGGGAATTGTCGAACAAAGCGTCAACAGCTTCCTGAAGCATTCTCTTTTCGTTACGGAGAATTACTTCGGGAGCTTTAATATCTATTAATCTTTTAAGTCTGTTGTTTCTGATTATTACTCTTCTGTACAAATCGTTCAAGTCGGAAGTAGCAAAACGTCCGCCTTCCAGTGGAACGAGAGGTCTTAATTCCGGCGGAATAACCGGAATAATGTCCATTACCATCCACTCGGGGTTGTTTACGAACTTCCCTTCTTTCGGGCGGAAGGCTTCCAAGACACGAAGTCTCTTCAAAATATCCGCACGTTTTTGCTGAGAAGTTTCAACCGCCAAGCGAGCTTTTAACTCCTTGAATGTTTGTTCCACGGGAGTACGACGCAACAATTCCCTGATTCCGTCGCCGCCGATTTTGGCAACAAACTTCTTCGGGTCGTCGTCTTCAAGTGCGTCGTTGTCGTGCGGCAACGTGCTGAGAATTTCGTAATACTGGTCTTCGGAGACCAAATCCTTGAACGAAAGTCCCGTAGTTCCCGGATTAATTACAACGTAAGATTCGTAGTAAATAATTTTTTCAAGCTCTTTGGTTGTCATCCCGATAATATTACCGATTTTGGACGGCAGAGCTTTAAAGAACCAGATGTGGACAATCGGCACAGCAAGTTTAATATGTCCCATTCTTTCGCGCCGGACGGACTTTTGCGTTACTTCCACGCCGCAACGGTCGCACACTATTCCCTTGTAGCGGATACCTTTGTACTTACCGCAGGCGCATTCCCAATCTTTAACGGGACCGAAAATTTTCTCGCAAAAGAGTCCGTCCTTTTCCGGGCGGAAGGAACGGTAATTTATTGTTTCCGGCTTGGTAACCTCGCCGTGAGAACGGCCAAGGATATCGTCCGGGCTTGCAAGACTAATCGTAATTTTCTTAATGTCTTTTACTTTCGTTTCTTGAGCTTTCAATCTCATAAAACTTTCTCCTTTAAGAAATAAACAAAAGATTTAGTTTATCTTTATGTCTAAACCTAATCCTTGTAATTCTTTAATTAATACGTTAAAAGATTCGGGAATATTAGGTTCTTGCATATTTTCGCCTTTCACAATGGACTCGTAGGCGCGAGCGCGTCCTTGTACGTCGTCGCTCTTGATTGTAAGAATTTCCTGCAATGTATGAGCCGCGCCGTAACCTTCGAGCGCCCAGACTTCCATTTCCCCGAATCTCTGACCGCCGAACTGCGCCTTACCACCAAGCGGTTGCTGTGTAATAAGCGAGTATGGCCCAATTGACCGGGCGTGAATCTTGTCATCTACCATGTGGCCTAATTTAAGCATGTAGATGTAACCGCAAGTAACTTTCTGATGGAATTTTTCGCCCGTTCTTCCGTCGTAAAGCGTTGTTTTACTACCTTCTTCAAGATTAGCCTTTTCGAGCCATTCTTCCACATCTTTAACGCTGGCGCTGTCGAAAATCGGGGTTTCGAACTTAACGCCGAGTAATTTACCAGCCCAACCGAGAGCGGTTTCGTAAATCTGGCCGATGTTCATACGGGAAGGCACGCCGAGAGGATTAAGAATAATGTCAACCGGCTCGCCGTTTTCGTCGTAAGGCATATCTTCCACAGGAACTATTTTAGCAACAACGCCTTTGTTACCGTGGCGTCCCGCCATTTTGTCACCTACGGAAAGTTTACGTTTTTTGGCAACGTAAACCTTAGCCATCTGAACAATTCCCGGAGGAAGTTCGTCGCCGCTTTGAATTTTCAAGCGCTCGCTCTTGAACTGCTCCTGCAAATCGACCTTAATAGTAAAGTAATTTTCAAAAAGTTTTTTAACAAGTTTGTTAGCTTCGGCATCACTGTACCAATCGGCTGTGTAATCGAGTGTGGTAACGTCGTCCATTGAGGAAAAAGTATTTTCCTTAACTACCGTTCCCGCTCTCAATGCCGTTGTGCCGTCAAGGTCTTTAATGCCTGTAACTTTCTTACCCAATCCGATGCGGGTAAGTTTGTCAACCAATTTATTGTAAAGATTTTTCTGTTTTTGTTCGTACTTCTGCTCTAACTCTTCAATCTCCTTTTTCTCGATTTTCTTCGTAAGAGCGTCTTTTTTCTTGCGTGTAAATAAGTCGGTTTTAATAACTATTCCCTTCAGTCCCGGAGGCGCTTTAAGCGAGGCATCTTTTACGTCGCCTGCTTTGTCGCCAAAGATTGCCTTTAACAATTTTTCTTCGGGAGTCGGGTCGCTTTCGCCTTTTGGAGTAATTTTACCGATTAAGATGTCCCCTTCTTTAACGAGAGCACCTTCGCGAACAATTCCGTACTCGTCAAGGTTCTTAGTTGCTTCCTCGCTCACGTTCGGAATGTCGCGGGTTAATTCCTCTTCGCCCCGTTTCGTTTCACGCACTTGAAGCTCAAAATCTTCAATGTGAATTGAAGTAAAGACATCGTCGGCAACCAGTCTTTCGCTAATAATAATAGCGTCCTCAAAGTTGTAACCGCGCCAAGGCATGAAAGCAACTCTCACGTTTTTACCAAGCGCCAATTCGCCGTGGTCAATTGCAGGACCGTCCGCAAGGACGTCTCCCTTCTTAATTTTTTGGCCCGTGCGTACAACCGGCTTTTGATTAAAGCAGGTTTCCTGATTGGTGCCGGTAAACTTAACAAGATTGTAAACAACTCTTCTTTCGTCGTCGAAAGAAGTTAAAAATTCGGGACTGTTTTCATTAACATGATAGCGAACAACAATTTTTTGAGCGTCGCAATATTCAACAACTCCTTTGTCTTCGGCAATAATCATTGTGCGGGAATCGCGTGCAACTTTCTCTTCCATTCCCGTACCGACAATAGGCGCTTCTGTAGTAAGCAAAGGCACTGCTTGACGCTGCATGTTAGAGCCCATAAGCGCACGGTTTGCGTCATCGTGCTCGAGGAAAGGAATCAACGATGCGCCTGCGCTTACAATCTGGGCGGGGGCAACGTCCATTAAATCCACATCCTTCGGATAAACAACCGGGAATTCGCCTTTACGGCGGCACTTAACGCGCTCGTTAAGGAAATTACCCTGCTCGTCAACAGGTGCGTTTGCCTGTGCAATTGTGTATTTGTCTTCTTCGTCTGCCGAGAGGTAAACAATTTTATTTGTAACCTTACCGTTTACTACTTTGCGGTAAGGGGTCTCCAAAAATCCGTAATGATTAACCCTTGCGTAAATTGTAAGGGAAGAAATAAGACCGATGTTCGGACCTTCGGGCGTTTCAATGGGGCAAAGCCTGCCGTAATGCGAATGGTGAACGTCGCGAACCTCAAATCCTGCACGCTCACGCGTAAGTCCGCCAGGACCCAAAGCCGAAATTCTCCGCTTGTGAGTTAATTCCGAAAGCGGATTGGTTTGATCCATAAACTGAGAAAGCTGGTTGGTACCGAAAAAGGCATTAATTACACTGCTTAACGTTCTTGCATTAACAAGCTCCTGAGGCTGCATATTTTCGGTGTCGCGCATATTCAGACGCTCGCGAATAGTTCTTGCCATTCTTGCAATACCGATATTAAACTGCTGCTGCAATTGCTCGCCAACGGTTCTCACACGACGGTTGCCCAAGTGGTCAATGTCGTCAACCGTGATGTTTCCGTTTTTAAGTTGAATCATATTGCGCATAATGGCGAGAATATCTTCGAGGGTAAGAACTTTTATTTCGGGCGGGATGTTGAGTTTCAATTTGTCGTTCATTCGGAAACGACCTACATCGCCCAAATCGTAGCGTTTTTCGTCGAAGAATAGCTTGTTAAGCAAAGCCGTTGCGGTGTCGATATCGGGAGCTTCGCCCGTTCTCAACTGCCTGTAAATTGCAAGCAAGGCTTCTTCTTTCGTGGTTGCAGTATCTTTCCTAAGCGTATTTATTATTAAATCTTGATCGTGGGAAGCTTGGGTTTTAATCAGTTTTAATTTTTTAACACTTGAATTTTTAATATCTTCAATCGATTCTTCGGTAAGTTCGGTGTCCCTTGCGGCAAAAATCTCGCCGGTCATTGTGTCAATTACGTCTTCGGCAACCAGTCTGCCGTTGTGTTCTTTAACATTAAGTTTGTCAACGGTAATTTCCTCAATCATTTCAAAAAGTTTGAGGATATCCTCGTCGCTCTCGTAACCCAAAGCTCTTAAAAGCGTAGTGGAAGGGAATTTTTTCCTCCTGTCCACGTAAATGTACATTACGTGGTTAATGTCCGTTGCAAATTCCACCCACGAACCGCGGAAAGGAATAATACGTGCAGTGTAAATAGGTGTGCCGTTCGGGTGAACCGTTTGCCCGAAGGCAACGCCCGGCGAACGGTGCAACTGGGAAACAACAACTCTTTCCGCACCATTAATTACAAACGTCCCCCTGTCGGTCATTGTGGGTAAATTACCGAGGTAAACTTCCTGCTCAACCGTGTTAACAAATTCTTCCTCTTCGTTTTCCCTTGTGGAAAGCCTCAAAGTGGCTTTCAAAGGAACGCTGTATGTCAGTCCCCTTTCCAAACATTCTCTTACGGAAAAACGGGGCTTTTCCATATAGTAGCCAAGGAAATCGAGGCGGAAAAGTTCCTTATTATCCATAATAGGGAAATTCTGGTTAAAGACCGCCTGAAGTCCTTTATTTTCACGCTTTTCAGGTTCAACGTTAAGTTGCAAAAAATCCTCGAAGGACTCCAATTGAATGTTTAACAAATCGGGAGCATCGAGAACCGGAGTAATGGACCTAAATGTAACTCTGTTGGTTTTAGGATTCTTTTTTATGTTTTCCAATCCAACCTCCTCAGAAAAACTTTATCTTTTTTAAAAAATTAAATGAAAGCGACAAGGCGTACCAAACCGCCCTGCCACTTTCGCAAAAATACGGAACGATATTTTGAAGCAGCGCTTACTTTAACTCTACGGTTGCGCCGGCTTCTTCCAATTCCTTTTTAATCTTCTCGGCTTCTTCTTTCGGAACAGCTTCTTTAACCGTGCTGGGTGCGCTGTCAACCAATTCCTTAGCTTCTTTCAAGCCTAAGCCGGTGTGTGCACGAACAACCTTAATAACGTTGATTTTCTTTTCGCCGTAGGAAGCCAAAACAACGTCAAATTCGGTTTTTTCTTCTTCTTGTGCTGCTTCGGCGCCGCCGCCTGCAACCGGACCGCCCATAACTACCGGCGCTGCTGCAGTTACGCCAAATTCATCTTCCAATGCTTTTTTTAGTTCTGTTGCTTCAACGAGAGTTAACTCTTTGATCTTTTCAACGATTTCTGCGACTTTTTCAGACATTTTTATTCTCCTATTGATTTTAAATTCAAAATTTTAAGCTGCTTTTTTCTTGCTGATTTCATCAACAAGGCTAACAATATCTCTTACGACTGCGTTCAGTGCGCCAACTATGCCGGATGCCGGGGAAGCTATGCTGCCGACAATGGAAGCCATAACTTCTTCTTTCGTTGGCATGGAAGCAAGCATTTCGAGAGCGCTTTCGTCGTAAAAATCAGATTCAATATAACCGCCTTTAAAGGCAAGTTTTTCGTTTTGTTTGTAGTAATCCCGGATTATTTTTGCGGGAGCGACGAAATTCTCGTCTGCAAAAACAATACCGGTCATTCCAACTAGCAGGTCTTTTAATTTATCGTAACCTCCTACTTCATCAATCGCCCGGGAAAGAAGAGTGTTTTTGTACACTTTGTACTTTACTCCTTCTTTTCTGAATTCCCGGCGGAGCTGATTAATATCAGCCACGTTGATTCCTCTGTAATCGACCAGATAGACCGCAGTGGAATTTTGAAGATTTTCTTTAATTTCTTCTACTAATTCAGCTTTACGAGCTTTATTCATATTCCACCACCTAATACAATTTTTAACAAATTATTTTTTAGAAGCATTTATTTAGAGTGCGTAAACTTTATTTCAAAGACGCTAATGTTTCGTCTTTATTTAATTCGATTCCGGGACCCATCGTGCTGGAAAGGTAGAGACTTTTAACGTACTGACCTTTTGCAGACGAGGGACGCAATTTCATAATTGTTTGCAAGAACGTACGAGCATTTTCGACCAATTGCTCTTCCGTAAAGTTCAACTTGCCAAGGGAAGTGTGAACGATACCGGTTTTGTCAACACGGAATTCGATTTTACCGGCTTTTACTTCTTTTACCGCCTTGGCAACGTCGTTGGTAACCGTACCGCTCTTGGGGTTCGGCATCAAACCGCGAGGACCGAGAATACGACCTAATTTACCTACTTCGGGCATTGCGTCGGGAGTTGCAACAACAACGTCAACATCCGCCCAGCCGCCTTTAATTTTTTCGATGTATTCTTCGAATCCGGCGTAATCGGCTCCCGCCTCCAAAGCCTCTTCGGCTTTAGAGCCTTTTGCAAGCACAAGCACCTTAACTTCCTTGCCCGTTCCGTGCGGCAAAGTAACCGTACCACGAACCATTTGGTCGGCATGGCGCGGGTCAACGCCCAATCTTACGGCAACGTCCAACGATTCGACAAATTTAACCGTCGAATTTTCTTTCAGAAGTTTTACGGCGTCTTCCAAAGAATACTCTTTCTTTAAGTCAATTTTCTCTCTTATCGCTTTTATTCTTTTCGAAACTTTCATAACTAAACCATATTTACTTTATTATTTAAAATTATTCTTCTACCGTTATGCCCATGCTTCTTGCCGTACCGGCAATAATACTCATTGCTTGTTCAATGCTGTTAGCATTCAAGTCCGGCATTTTAGTTTCCGCAATTTCCTTAAGCTGCTCTTTGGTAACTTTGGCAACTTTGGTTTTATTGGGTTCTGCGGAACCTTTTTCGATTCCGGCAGCTTTTTTCAAAAGCACCGCAGCCGGAGGAGTTTTTGTAATGAAAGTAAAACTTTTGTCCTGATAAACAGTAATAACCACAGGAATAATTAAACCGGCTTTGTCGGCAGTTTTGGCGTTAAATTGTTTACAGAATTCCATAATATTAACGCCGCGCTGACCCAAAGCGGGACCAACCGGAGGCGAGGGATTTGCCTGACCGGCGGGAATTTGAAGCTTAATGTAACCAGCTATTTTCTTAGCCATCTTAAACCACCTTTTACTTTTCTAATTCTGCTTGTACAAAATCAATTTCGACAGGCGTCTTACGCCCGAAAATCGAAACCATAACTTTAATTTTCATTTTTTCTTCGTTAACTTCCTCAATGTAACCCGAGAAGTTGTTAAAAGGACCGTCGATTATTTTGACAAAATCTCCAGTACGGAAAATTGTTTCCGTCCTTTCTGTATTTTCGTCCTGAGTAAGTCTTCCGATAATACGGTTTACTTCGTCGGGTTGCAGGGGCGTGGGCTTTGTAGGAGGTCCTAAAAATCCCATAACCGAGGGAGTGTTAACGATAAAATCTATTACCTTGCGGTCTAAATCCGCATTAATGAGGATGTAGCCCGGGAAGAAGTTCTTAATCTTAGTTTTCTTCTTGCCGTCCTTCACTTCAAAAACTTTTTCGGTAGGAACAAGCACTTCTGCGATTTTTGCGCGCAAAGCGTCGTTGTCCCTAAGCTCAGCATCGATCAGGGCTTTTACCTTATTTTCGTGTCCGGAAAACGTCCGAACCACATACCATTTGAAATTAGAATCTTCCAATCTTAAAACAATCCTTTAAATAATTGTGTAACAATCATGTCGATTGCGTAAGTAAAAGCGGCAATCAAAATACAGGCAACAATGACCACGTTGGTGGATTCTTTCAATTCTTCCTTGGTAGGCCAAGTTACCTTTTTCATTTCTTTAGAGACGTCTGTAAAAAAGTTAATTATTTTCTCTTTCATGATCGATTCTGAATAATTTTTTGAATGCACGTCAGGAGGGACTCGAACCCCCAACCTGCGGTTTTGGAGACCGCTGCTCTAGCCAATTGAGCTACTGACGTAATTAATTATTTTGTTTCCTTAAAAATTACGTGTTTTCTCACTACGGGATCGTACTTTTTGATTTCAATCCTTCCCGGGTTATTTCTTTTATTCTTTTTAGTAGTGTATCTGTAGCCCGTACCGGCTGTACTTTCCAGAATAATTGTCATTCTTGCGTTTTTTGATTTTGCCATAATTTAAATCCAAATTTTACTCTTAAATTCACGCTCTCCTTTTAGAGAGATATTAGCAGAGCTGATGACCGGGCTTGAACCGGTGACCTCGTCCTTACCAAGGACGTGCTCTACCAACTGAGCTACATCAGCTTTTAAATTCAAGTTTGGGGAACTTTTCCGGCGGGAACTTTAACTTCAGGAATCCGCTTTTTAAATTCCCTGCTGATTTCAAAAATTCAACGAACCAAGTTTAAGCGGGAGACGGGACTTCCCGACATCCGTCGGGACGACCAACAGCTGCGAGCTTTTGCTCACTTCCTCCGCCAATCAGTAACTCAAACAACTTTTTCTTAATAGAGCGGGAGACGGGACTCGAACCCGCGACCAACAGCTTGGAAGGCTGTGACTCTAGCCAACTGAGTTACTCCCGCTTGTAATTTCAGATTGTCAATCATTTCCGGGCGTGCGCAAATACCACGGCGCTGCCGCGAAAATCTTCCTGAACTATGAGCGTTGAATAAGATTGACGAAGTACGAAAACCGAAGGGCTCGTATTCTCCTTCATCAATCTTGAACGTGGGGAGGGAGGGAATCGAACCCCCTCAGGCTTTGCCAACGGATTTACAGTCCGCCCCGACTCTCCAACTTCGGCGCCTCCCCGGGTATTTCAATATTTCAAAAATTAACGAGCAACAAATATAAATTGAAATTATTATTAATGCAAGATGCTGATTGCAAAAATTATTAGAAAGAAGAAACGAGAAATGTTTAAACGCGAGACGCGAGAGGCAAGAAGCTAGACGTCCGTCTTCGCCCTCGCTTTGCTCGGGCTACGCCGAGACAAGTAAGACGTCCTATTCAGAGAACAGATAACAGTGAACAGAGAAAAATGATTGTTCCATTTTAATTGCTTTCAATACCTACCCCCCTCCAATCATCCAAAAATCCATTAATCCAAAAGTATTATTGAAAAACTCATTATTATTGTCCGGTATAAACTCTTCAATGACGCAGCCAAATAACAAAGGTACAACTATTCCAAGATTAATAAGGGAAGTAATTAACTCTACAGCCCAGCAAAAAATTTATCCTTTACTTATCGTAATGATATTTACAACTGTAGATTAATATTTCTTTGTCAACAACTTGATACACAAGTCTGTGTTCCCTGTCAATTCGGCGAGACCACAAACCGGCTAAATCATATTTCAACGGTTCGGGATTACCCAAGCCCTCGTATGGTGTACGTTGAATGTCCTTTATTAATTGATTAATCCTTTTTAATATTTTTTTATCCTCTTTCTGCCAAGAAAGATAATCCTCCCAAGAATTTTTTGAAAAAGTAATTTTCATTAATCTTCAATCAAATCGTGAGTTATTGTTTCACCTTTTTTCATTTGTTGAATTGACCTGTAAAGCCTGTCAGCATTTGCTTTGGAGCTTAACAGATGCACTGTTTCCATAATTGAATTGTATTCATCCAAAGAAATTACTACAGCTCCCTTTCCGGTTTTTCTTTTTATTATTAAGGTTTCGTTGTTATTTTCAACGTTGTCAAGAAATTTTTTTAATGAAGTTCTAAATTCCGTAAAATTCGCAGCAATCATTTTTTCCTCAATTTAAGTTACTAATTACGTACAAAGATAAGTACTTTAATAAATTTTTGCAAATAGGACGAAAGGTTTCCACAGCGTAATAATTGCGATAAAACATCCAATCACGAAAACAAACAAAAATTCTTTTGCTTACAAATTTAAACTTGTGCTAATTCTTATTATTTTAGTAAAACAATGTTGATTTTAATTGCCATTGTTACTTTTGAAATTAGCTTACAAATTTAACAGCAACAATTTGATGAAAAAGTCATTATTAATATTACTACTTTTAACAAGTCTTACTCCCGCACAGTTTATTAAACTCGGCGCTGTTAAAGGAGCTTTCTTTTCAATGGGAGTAGGTCCACGACTTCCTTTAGGCAATTTTTCAATTAGCCAAAATTTAGGAATGGGAATTTCCACAACAGTTTCTTACACCGATAATTCCTTTCTCCCCTTTTTCTTTTACGGGACACTCGGTTTCCAAAGTTTTGCCGGCAAACTGTCTTATTACCAAAAGACCGACTATTCATCTTTCAATGTAAATGCTTACAATTTAGGCGGCGGAATTCGATTTATGTTTCCGCCAATTGTGAAAGATGTGATTATCATACTGCCCGTCGTTGAAGGTGGCTTCGGCTTTGCCGTGTTCGACAAGCTTCACCAATTTAAGAAAGGAAGCGCTCATTCCGATTACTACGAAACGGTTTCCAAAACAGGCTTTCACATTGGTGTGGGTTTGTCAATGTTTTTACTCGAAGTAATGGCTAACTACGATTATTTCTACAACAACCAATTCCTTTCTTTCGAGCTCAAAATAAGAGTACCGATATTCATTAAAATTTGAGAGGTTAAAATGGAATACCAGAACATTTTATTTGAAATTAAAGATTCGATTGCAACAATTACAATTAACCGCCCTAAAAAATACAATGCGTTAAACAATCAAACAATTGAAGAGTTGGACGACGCAATTACAAAAGTTGCCAATAACGATGACATTTACGTTTTGATTATTACCGGCGCAGGCGACAAAGCATTTGTAGCAGGTGCCGACATCAGCGAGCTCAATAAGTTAACTTTGCTGAAAGGGAAAGAATTTTCCGAAAAAGGGCAAGCGGTTTTTGACAAAATTGAAAAATTAGGTAAACCGGTAATTGCTGCGGTTAACGGCTTTGCCCTCGGCGGAGGTTGTGAATTGGCGCTTGCCTGCCACATTCGTCTTGCAAGCGAAAACGCAAAATTCGGGCAACCAGAAGTTAACCTTGGCGTCATTCCCGGCTACGGCGGTACACAAAGGCTTTCAAGACTAATAAACACGGGGAGAGCGCTGGAATACATTCTAACAGGCGATATGATTGACGCTCAAGAGGCTTACAAAATCGGATTGGTAAATAAAGTTTATCCTGCGGAAGAGTTACGGAACAAAACTTTGGAGCTGGCAAACAAAATAGCTTCCAAAGGACAAATTGCCGTACGAATGGCAACCAAAGCCGTAGTTAACGGTTACGATTTGACCAAGGACGAAGGGATGAAACTCGAAGCAAGCCTCTTTGCCGTTTGCTGCGGTTCGGAAGATTTTAAGGAAGGAACTTCGGCATTCCTTGAAAAACGGAAACCCGAATTTAAAAACCGGTAGGATAAATGCTCGCTTCCTTCAAGAGTAAGATTATTATTACGCTCCTTGCCCTTGCATTTGTATTGCTGTTAATAAATGTGGGTGTGGAAACTTTTGACAAAAAAGATGTTGCAGTCAAGCCCCAAATTAAACCGGAAACAATATTAACTCAGATAGTTCAAATTTTGGACAATTACAATATTGAACAAAGTTGGAGAAAAGAAATTCCAATCCGGCGCTCCAAGGAAATCCCTCTCCATTTTGTTTACAGAGTAAAAATCCCCAAGGACTTAATGCTGCCTTATTTAATAAGGGACATTTATTCCCGCTTCGCTTTAATGCCCGATGCAAAATATTTAAAAATAACCTCAAGGAAAGAGCACGGTAAGGCGGTGCTCAGATTTTACGAAAACAAGAAAATTATTTTCCGGCTCGATTTAATCCCCGATTCAAAACTAACGAGAAGACACACGGATTTTGCTTTTCTTGTGAGGTTTAAAAACGGATTCTCTGCGGAGGAGGTAAAAAATTTTCTCGCTTATCGGTACCGCCTGACTTTTCTCTTTCCACCTACCGTAACGTTGCGCGAATTGGAAACTCACATTTTGAATGCTGGCAAGGAGTTCGCAATTGTGTACGATGACGACGTGGAAGACGAAAATTATTTATTGGAACCGGATTACTCAAAAGTTCAATTAAGACACGTGGTTTCAGCAATAGTCAACGACTTTGCCGATGCTGTTGCGTTTTACTTTGCGCCCCATTGCTCTCTTGCGCGTTCAGCCGTTTTCAATTTTATTCGCGACGAATTTAACAAAAGAAAAAGGAAATTAATTCCTTTAAGCAAATTAAAATATTTGCACGGTAACAGCGATGCCGAAATAATTTCAAGGTTAAAGTTTTTCAGGGAGAGTAATATTGGAAAAGGCAAACAACGCATTCTTGTTGACGCAGAAAACTTCCCCGTTATTGAAAAATACCTAAACGACTTTCTGAAAATGGGCGACCGTTTTGTAAAATGGTAAACTGCTTTGCTAAGGCGTAGTTATTACAAGCTCGTCAAAATGTTCGAGCGCAGACAATTCTTTTTCCAGAACTTTTCTGTCTCCCACAACGGTTAAAATTAAATCTTCGGCGTGGAATTTCTCCCGCGCTACTTTGTTCACACTTTCAACGCTGACGCTTTTCATATTTTCGATGTACTTGTTGTAGTAGTCAATTTCCAAATCGAACAACGCGAGTGTGCTAAGATTTGCGGCTACCTGTCCGTAAGTTTCAAACAAAGAAGGAAAGCGCTTAATTAAGTAAGACTTTGCAAATGACACTTCTCCTTCCGTAACTCCGTTTTTAATTTTGTGCGCTTCGTTTAAGATTTCTTTAATTGCAGGAATTGTGTTTTTCGTTTCAACGGAAGTAGAGATATTAAAATAACCTCCGATTTTATTGTAAATAAAAGACGAATGAATTCCGTAAGTGTAGCCCTTTGCCTCCCGTAAATTCGAATTCAACCTCGAAGAAAATTGCCCGCCGAAAATAGAATTAAAAACCAATTTGGAAAAATAATCGGGCGAATTTCTTTTGTCCGTCAAGTGCCCTAATAAAATTTCACTTTGTGGTGCATCCGGTCTATCGACAAGAAAAATTTTCGCTTTCACCGGATTTAATTTCTCCTTCTCAAACGCAACCTTCGTAGTATTTTTCCAACGACCGAAATGTCGCTCGAGCTTCTCAATTAATTCGTTTTTTTCAAAATTGGCAACCACAACCAATGTAGCATTTTCAATGCGGTAATACTTCGAATAGAAATTCACAACATCGCCATGCTCAATTTTTTTAATTGTTTCCTCACTTCCAAGTGTTGGATGAGAATAAGGAGTTCCGTTAAAAATATTCTTTTCGAAAACAACGTTTGCAACGTAGGAAGGTCTGACAAGCGATTGTAAAACTTCAGCGGTTTGTTTTTTCTTTTCCCGTTCAAAATCTTCTTCCGTCAATTTGGGATCAATCAGCACGGCAGAAAAAAGCTCCAACGCCTTGCCGAAATTTTCTTTCAATGCAAGCATTGTCAGATTAGCCCCGTCCGAATTTGCAAATTGGAAAAAGAGAGCGCCGATTTTTTCAAGCTCGTCGCTTAAAGCAATTGCGTCCCACTTGCCCGCCCCCTCGTCAATTAAAAGAGAGAGCAAGTTTGCCGTGCCTGCTTTTGCCGCTTCGTCAAAGCGCGAGCCGGCGTCAACCATAAGCCCCATTTGAACAATCGGCAAGTTGTTCTTTTTAACGAACAAAACCCGCAGTCCGTTACTCAAGTTAATTGTCGAAATCCGAGGAAGTTCAAAATGTAATTCCCTTTTGGATTCGGGCTTTACGCTTCTGTCCAAAATTAAAGTCATTGCTCGCCCTCCTGCAATATTCTCAGTTCCATAAAATTACGAGTTAAATATTTTTCCGCCGTTGCTTTTAACGAATCTACCGTCACTGCATTTAACCGCTTGATTGCCTTCCCGAAATAATTCGGCTCGTTCAAATAAAAATTGTAATGGTTAAAATAATCGGCTAAAGTTGCAATGTTCTGCAGGGAATAAATAAAAGTGGATTTCACCGAATTGCGAATCCGCAGCAGTTCATCTTCCTTAACCTCGCTCGCAACAATTTTCTTCAATTCGTTGTGAATCTCAAACGAAAGCTCCTCGGCGGGAATTCCATGCTTAGCCGTTCCCACTATTACAAAAGCGCCTCCGTATTTTCCGGAGTACTGAAACGCAAATATCTCCTGCGCTATTTGTCTTTTGAAAACAAGCTCCTTATTTAAACGCGAACTTTTAGAGCCAGCAATTAAATCGCCGAGTAAATTCAAATCGGTTTCGTCGTCCGAGTAAGCTTTAACCGAAGGTATTGCAACGTAAACCCTCGGCAGTTGAACTTTGTCGTAATGAACAATCGAGGAACTTTCCGAAAGCGTAAAGTGTTCCGTCTTAATTTCGGGAACGGGCTCGCCGGCAGGAATTTCCTCAAAATATTTTTGAACAAGCTCGAATGTCTCTTCAATTTCAATGTCCCCGCAAATAGTCAGCGTTGCATTGTTCGGAGCGTAAAATTTTTTAAAGAACTCTTTAACCTCTTCCAATTGAAAATTTTCGATGTGCTCCATCCAGCCGATAGTAGGCCAAGAATAAGGATGATTCTTAGGGTACAAATTGGAAAACAAAATTTCCCAAGCTCTTCCGTAAGGTTGATTATCGTAACGCTCGCGGCGCTCGTTCATCACGACTTCTTTTTGATTCAGAAATTTCTCCTCGGTCAGAGCGGGCAGGAAAAATCCCATTCTGTCGGACTCCAACCACAAAGCAAGTTCAAGACTGTTGGAAGGAAGCGTTTCAAAATAGTTTGTTCTGTCGAACGAAGTGGAAGCGTTCAACGTGCCTCCTGCTTCCTGAATAAACTTGAAATGTTCTTCTTTCGCCACGTGCTCGGAGCCTTGAAACATCATGTGTTCAAAGAGATGAGCAAAACCGGTTTTGTCGGGACTTTCGTTTGCCGAGCCCACTTTGTACCAAATGTTAACCGCCACCAAGGGAAGAGAAGAATTTTTGTGCAGTATTACTTCAAGCCCGTTTTTTAATTTCCTCTTGTCGTACTGAAAATCTAAAATTTTTTCCATGCTCTCTTTAAAATTATTTTTTATTTTAAAATATACTGAATCCTCTCCAATTTTCCGTCGATTTTTGAATTGGGAATAATGCCAAACAACTTACAGAGCAACGGGTAAACATCAATATTTAATATTGTACCTGTGCGGTAACCTTTCTTGAACGAATGCCCCCACGCAAAGAAAATTCCGTGCATATCAAGCAAGTGGTTATCGTACCCGTGATTACCCTTGTCCGGGTGAAGTTTAAAATTCTCTATTTGCTTGCTTGTACCGAGACTCCAGCCCTTTTCTGCAATTACAATAATTTCGGGGATGAAAGGATTCTCGCTGTAATGGTAGTATGCCGGGATATTTTCTTTTGTGTAAACTTTGTAATGGTTTTCGTTTTCTTTCAAGCGATTGTAAATTTTTTCCTTTTCACCGGAAAGAGGAGAAATTAAAACAAACGGTCCGCTCTCCTGCAGAAAATATTTTGTGCCTGTTAAAATCTTTTCAATGTTAATTGTCCTGTCCGGACTAATGTTAGTCATCCCATGGTCGGAAACAAGAATGATATTTACACTGTCTTGCATTCCCGTTTCGTAAATTTTTGAGAACAAATAACCGAGCACCGAATCAACATGTGCAATTGCAAAATTTTCTTCTTTTGAATCCGGTCCGTACCGGTGCCCGTAAGTGTCAGTTAAACTGTAATAAAGCGTAATAAAATGCGGACGCTTCGAATAAGGAAGCCCGAGCCATTTAATTACGGTGTCCACACGTGCGTAGTAAGGAAAATTTTGATTGTACTTTTTTACGTAATCGGGGCGGCGGTACTCTAAATCCAAATTGGAACCTGGCCAATAAAAGCTTGCTGTTTTAATACCGTTTCTCTTTGCTGTTTCCCAGAAAGGTTCGCCACGGTACCACTTGCTTTGCGATGTAACTTTTTTGTCGCTCAACCGATAATGCTCTCCCGTAAACGGATCAACAAAATCGTTTGCAATTATTCCGTGGTGGTCAATGTACATTCCCGTAATAATCGACTGATGGTTCGGGAACGTTTTGGAAGGGAAACACGGCTGGAAAGAAGAAGCGCTCACACCTTCGTCCCGCATTTTTTCAATGTTCGGCGTAATCCCGCGGTTTGCGTAGTCCCAGCGGAAGCCGTCAAAAGAAATTAAAATTACGTAGTTGTTTTTTTGAGCAAAACTTTGGAATGATATTATTAAAAGGAATAATAACAGATATTTTATTTGTTTCATTTTAAACCCTCAAATAAAAAAGCTGCCCCATTGAGGGGCAGCCCGTAAAACAAATTAGAAAATAATTTTATTAGTAAGCAATCTGGACACCGAGGTTAAATGTTCTGGGCAATCCCAAGAATACTTCGGCATCGTCAGCTGAGTGGTCTTTGCCATTCTTTGTGTAAGCATTGTATTTGCTGTTGTCAACTGCGTCCTGGACATAAATAGTATTGAACAAGTTAAATACATGAGCAAATACTTGGACATCCAAACCGTCAATCTTAACAGGGAGAGTGTAGTTAAAGTGCATATCCCATACGTTGTAAGACGGAGTGAGCCAGCTTTGTTTTGTGTCTTTCGGATCTGTTCTGGTTTCGGGGTTCCAGTCTGCATAGAACCTGTCGTAATATTTGAATACAACCTGAGTAGAAAGACCTTTGATCGGGAAGAACGTAGCTGCAAGAGCTAACTGTGTTTGCGGAGCATCGCCAATGTAAAGGTCTTTTACGTACAATGTTTCCGTATGGTTAGCAGCGGCATTGTTGTAGTATTTGAAATCAGCATCTGCGTTGGAAGTGGTTTTCCAATAACCATAGGAGAATGCACCGTCAAGTCTGAAAGCTCTGCAAGGTTGGAAAGCAGTTGACAATTCAAGACCGGTGTGAACCTGAGCCAAATTCTTAACAAAAATCAAATAGTCTGTGTTAAGAGTTCTGTCATATTTCTGAATGGATTTGGTTCTGTTCTGCCACAAGGTGTAATAGAAGTTACCTTTCAAGTTTAATTTTCCATTCAAGCCTGTCCAGTTAACACCTGTTTCGAATGAGGTGAATGTCTGGTTTTTGGGATTGTTTTCAACGGTAGCATTTCTGTCATCGATTACTTGGTCAAAAATCGGCACTTGTGCTACATAACCGGCGTTGAAGTAAACATCCAAAGCAGTGGTCATACGATAGCTAGCACCACCTTTAATTTGGTAGCCGGTATTTGCACTCGGAGTAGCTTTCAGTTCGCCACCGTTAGCATCTTTTTTGAAATGGTTTGTGTAAGTATATTTAACGGCAGAATATCCCGCCATACCGAATAACGTGTAACGGTTTCTTGTGTATTCGGCTTGTGCGTAACCACCAATCCAGTCAACCGTATTGGTGAAGTTGTAAGCAATTTTGTCGCCTAACTTTTTGTAATAGTTAGCCGGGCTGTCGAATTCGTTTCCACTGTAGTAATAGTATTTACCACCTAAGAGGTCACGAACTTCGCGATAGTGGTTAATTTCAGCAGTTCTCCAGTCAATACCGAACGAGGTGTTCAAATATTTGTTGACTTTGTAATACATTTTGGAGATTGCACCGATTGTCCACTGGGTGTTAACACTGTTTCTCAAGATACCTTTGGAAACTGCTGCGTTAACAGTAGTGTCGATGTTAGCTTTGTTTGCTGCAATGGTAGCGTCCCAATCGGCTACGCGGGAAGGACCTGAGTAATCCCAAACCAAATGTCCGTAAGTACCCGAACCACCGCCAACACCACCGGAGTAATACAATGTTGTGTAAAGGCTGACTTTCTTGCTAAACTGCGAATACCAGTTCAAGTTAACCAAAGGTTTGTGATAGTAGTTTTCTCTTTCGTTAATGAAGTTAGGACTGTGTCTTAAGTGTGTTGTTCCATCCCAGAATTGTTTTCCAACGTAGGAAGAACTAACGCCATTCCAGTTCTCGTTGTAAAGTCTTCCTTTTTCAGGATAGTGATCCAATGCTGCTTGGGAATAACCGAGGACATCCCTTGCAAAGTCGTGGTCGTAAGCTGCTGCATTTTGTCTGTAAAGGTTTTGACCGTGTCTTTGCGGTGCGCCCAATGCGTAGAATTCAATTCTGTTTTTGTCGTTGATGTTGTAGCTTGCGCCAAGGTAATATGCCCAAGCGTCTGTCCATGTGCGGTCAACAAGACCAACGCCAACTTTGCGAACGCCGCCAAAGCTAAGAGCAAATTTGTTGTTAACCAAGCCGGTGTTTACAAACAAAGTCTTTTTGTCAAAGCTGCCGCTACCGATTTCCTGACGGAATTTAAATCCTGCTTTCTGAGCACTCGGGTCGGTAATGATGTTCATTGTACCACCGATAGAAGGAGTAGCAAGGTTAACGGCGCTAAGACCTCTCTGAACCTGAATGGAGTTGGATGCATCACCAAGACCGTCCCAGTTAGACCAGTAAACCCAGCCGTTTTCCATATCGTTAACGGGAACACCGTTAATCATAATAGCTACGTTTCTCTGGTTGAAACCACGAACGTTAACGCGTGCATCGCCAGCGCCACCACCCTGTTGGGTTGCGTAAACACTCGGAGTTGTGTTCAATACCAACGGAATGTCGCGGGAACCGAGCTTGAATTCCATTTGTTTTTTGTCAACGTTCGTAAATGCAACCGGCGTTTCGCGCTCTTTAGCACGGTCGGCAATTACGGTAACATTAAGCTGGAACTGATACTCTTTAAGAGAGAAGTTCAACTCCATGTTGTTAGTTAGATTAATGTTTACTTCCTTTTTCTCGAAGCCTACATAGCTGCAAACAACAGTGTATTTGCCGGCAGGAGCTTCGATTACATACTTACCATTGGCGTCCGTAGCTGCGCCAAGGGTAGTGCCCTTCAAGAATACATTTGCGCCAATTAAAGCCTCACCTGATTCAGCGGCTTTTACGGTGCCCATGATTTTGTAATTCTTTTGGGCAAAGAGTGCTGTGCTTAGAAAAACAACACTCAATACTACAATTAGTTTGGATAGTTTAGACATAGAACATCCCTTTGTTTTGTTGATGGATAAGTTTATTTAATTGATAATACTGATTCCCCTTTTTAAAGAGGCATTGTAGTAAACTTGGGTCGGGTAAAATGTGATTTTGAAGAAGAGCATAGGATATTTTTCCGCTTCCTGAGAACGGAAAATTTACTGCGTGGTATGAAAAGTAATTTTTTTCTCTAATCATAATTATTGTGCTCAAGGTCACAATCAAGCATTCCAAATATAAAAAATGTTTCCTTATTTTTTCAAAATAATTGAAGCGAAAAAAAATTATTTTTTTAAAAAGTTTTTTCATATATTCACACAATTTTTACAACAGAAATTACGAGGCGAACTTTGTTTGAAAACTCTGCTGCAACAAGATTGAAGGAAAAGCTACAAAAGATAAAACTTATTGTCTGCGATGTGGACGGTGTCCTTACGGACGGAGGACTCTATTACGACGCCAACGGTTTGGCGCTTAAAAAATTCAATGTGAAAGACGGAATGGGCACCTACCTTTTAAGAGAAGCCGGAATTGAAACAGCCATCATTACTTCCGATATCTCTCCAATGATTCTTGCCCGCGCAGAGCGCTTGAAAATTAAGCATTGTTACATTGGCGAGTGGGACAAAGCACAAAAGTTAATTGAAATTTGTAAGGCACTCAACATCTCCCCTCAAGAAGCCTTGTTTATTGGTGACGATGTAAACGATTTGAATGTGATTGAAACAGCCGGTTTGAGTGCCTGTCCCGCAGACGCCGTTACGAAAGTAAAAAATGCCGTTGACTACGTCTGTAAACGTAAAGGCGGTGAAGGGGTGTTGAGGGAAATAGCGGAAATGATTTTCTCGGTGAGGGAATGATGTTATTAGAAAGAAGAAACGAGAAATAAGAAATTCTTTTCGGAAGAAGCAAGACGCCCGCCTTCGTTTTCGCTTCGCTTAACTCCGGCGCGACAAGTCCGACTCCGCCCTCGCTTTGCTCGGGCTTCGCCGCGACAAGCAAGACGCCCTTTTCAGAGAACAGATAACAGTGAACAGAGAAAAATGATTGTTGCCCAATAATTGTGATTATTCCATCCATTAATCCAAAAATCCATTCATCCAAGAGTACTATTTAGGGACTCACTGCTAAAAATACTTTGTTCTCATTGCTCCGAGCAAACTCACTTAAACTTCTAACACAAGCTCAAGGGTTTCTCTGCGAAATCTCTTTGCGTTCTCTGCGTGGGACCATAGGACTTTTGTTTTTCTTTCTTTGACATTTAAACCATTTTTATTAATTTTAGTGAACAGAATACCACTATTTAAAAGGCAAAAATAATGAACCTTTCGTCTGCGAAATCGGAGTCTCCTTTGCTGAATATGAAAAACTACCGGCTCAACGGTACGGGCGGACGGAAAGTCGTTTTGAAATTTCACCGCGCCCTCCCTCCTTTGCCCGGGGAAGAAAACTTTGACATTTACGACTACAAAAAAATTTTTGCCGACGAAAAAACCAGACGGCTGATTCGAGGAGGAAAAACTATCGGGTGTTTTTACATCGAGTCTCCCGGCATGCGCTCCTTACTGCAAAAACTTTCGTGCGACACTTTCGAAATGCTTACCGCCGCCAGCTCGGTTATTCGTCCCGGTGTGGCTTCCAGCGGAATGATGGGCGAGTTTGTTGCCCGCCACCAAAATCCCGCGCGGAGAAAATATTTAATTCCCGAATTAAAAAAATACTTAGGCGAAACTTACGGAGTAATGATTTATCAGGAAGACGTAATAAAAGTAGCCCACCACGTAGCAGGCTTAACGCTGGAAGAAGCCGATTTACTCCGCCGCGCAATGAGCGGCAAAATGCGCTCGCACGAAGCAATGCAAAAAATCAAAGACAGATTTTTCGAATCGTGCGCAAGGAAAAAACTCTCGCAGTACGTAACCAAAGAGTTGTGGCGTCAAATCGAATCTTTTGCGGGGTACGCTTTCAGCAAAGCCCACAGCGCCTCGTTTGCATTGCTCTCTTTCCAAGTTGCGTATTTGAAAGCCCATTACCCTGCAGAATTTATGGCAAGCGTGCTCAACAACGGAGGCGGGTACTACTCCGCCGGCGTTTACATTAACGAAGCAAAAAGAATGGGAATACGCGTGCTGCTGCCTTCCGTGAATACCAGCCGTTACGAGCACACGGGATTCGAAAAAATAATACGAATGGGACTCAAAGCAGTAAAGAACCTTTCCCTGAAGACGGCGGGAAAAATTGTGCGCGAAAGAGACAGCGGCGGTAAATATTTGAACTTTGAAGACTTCCTCTCCCGAACGGGAATTAGCCGTAAGAAAGCGGAGACCTTGATTAAATGCGGCGCTACGGATTGCTTCGGCAAAACCAGGCCCACGCTGCTAAGGTTAACGGACATCTATTTTGCCAGCGGACATCCACGTGTGAGCGGGCAAGCAAACTTGTTCGCACGGGAAACCTCAGCTCTTGAAAAAAGTGTTGAAACCAAAAGGCAACACACAATCGCCGAAATATGCGCTGCCGAATACGAGGCTTTCGGTTTTATGGTAAGCCGTCACCCGCTTCAATTTTTCCACGATGCCGCAGCCAAATACGGGACAATCGATTCTTCCGAAATGAGCAAACACGCGGGGGAACAAGTTAAAATGCTCGGGTGGTTTATGGCATCCAAAAGGTTGAGAACAAAGAACGGCAAAATAATGAAATTCCTCTCGCTCGAAGATTTGAACGGAACTTTCGAAGCCGTTATTTTTCCCGACGCTTACGCACGGCTGGCGCAAAAAACTTTAAGCATGGGACCGTTTCTAATTGAGGGAAAAATCGACAAAGAAAATCCGAATAACATTGTGGTTGGCAACATCGAAATTTTACCTTTCCTCTTTGCCAAAACCGGTGAAGGGAAAGACAGCGTAGAAAATGAATACTTCGGCGACGAAGAAAAAATCAGGGAGAAAGAGTTTGAAATAATAAGCGAATTGAAAAACAAATTACAAAAAGCCTACCTGCAGTAACGCCTAAAAATCACAAGTTATTTCCGGTTATCCTCACCGTTGTTTGCTATCCCGAATCTTTCCATCATTTTAATAAGTCCGGGGTAAGTTATTCCCAAATGCCTTGCGGCTTTCGATTTGTTGTAATTGTACAGTTTAAGAATTTTTTGCACCAGCAATTTTTTGGCCTCTTCAATTTCTTCCATTGTGCCTTTGATAAATGTAAAACTCAAAATACCGAGTTCTTCTTCCTCTTGTTCTTGTGCCCTTACCAAACCATCGTAATCGGGGGTGGAATTTAGCTCGTAAAAAAGAACGTAGTTTTGAATGAAGTTGGAGAGCTGGCGAATGTTTCCGGGCCAATCCGATTTTTTGATTTCCTCAAGCATTCGTGCATCCGGCGGAGGAGTTTGCGTATTATACAGTTTGGCATATTTGCGGTAATAATAGTCAACCAATTCGGGCAAATCTTCTTTCCTTTCCCTTAAAGGCGGAAGCTCCAAAACCGCACTTCCTATTCTGTGGAACAAATCCTTCCGAATAAACTTTTCCGATTCCAAATCTTTCATCGAGCGATTTGTGGAAGCAATTACCTGCACGTCAATCTCACGAAATTTGTTGTCCCCTATTCTCCTGATTTTTTGTTCCTCAATTACCCGCAAAAGTTTTGCTTGCAGATTTTCCGGTATTTCGGAAATCTCGTCCAGGAAAAGAATTCCGTGATTTGCAACTTCGAACAAACCAGGCTTAGTCTCGTTAGCACCTGTAAAAGCCCCTTTAATGTAACCGAACAATTCGGCTTCGAAAAGGGTGGGGCTAAGAGCAGCGCAATTGACAGGGATGAAAGGGGCATCCTTCCTTGGTCCGTTTTGGTGAATGAATCTTGCAAGGAGTTCCTTTCCGGTTCCGCTTTCCCCTTGCAGCAAACAGTTTGTAGAGTAACGGGCAATTATTTCCGCTTTTTTTAGAACCTCCCCAAGCGCCCGGCTTTTGCCAATAATATTAAACTTTTCCGGCAGCTCCTTGGAAATTTGCTCCTTTAAAATTTTGTTTTCTACTTGGAGTTTCTTCTTAAGTTCTTCATTTTCTAATTTTAATAAATAATTACGGTAAATCTTTTCCACGGAGCGTTGAAGGTCAACTTCTTCGTACGGCTTGCGGATAAAATCCCGGAAACCAAGTTTAATTGCCCTTTCTATTGTCGGTTCGTCGCCGTAACCCGTAACAAGGATTATTTCGTCAATCAGATTGTTGTTAATCACGTATTCGGCAAGGTCAAGCCCGGACTTGTACGGCATTTTCAAATCGGTGATCAACAAATGAAACTCATTGTCTTTTAACTGCTCCACTGCGGCTTGGTAACCGTTTACAAGTACAAGTTCGTAAGAAAAATCTTTCAACCCCAACTTAAAATTTTGCAATGCGTAAGGGTCATCATCAACAATCAGGATTCTAAATACGGGCGGCACTGCTTACTCTCCTTTATTTTTACATTTCGGTAATATTATTTTGAACAATGCTCCTTCGGTAGTATTCTCAAAGGAAATTTGCCCTCCCGCACGGTCAACAAGTCTCTTTGTGATCCAAAGCCCGAGCCCCGTGCCTTTTCCTTTCTCCTTGGAAGTAACAAACGGAGAAAAAATATTCTTCGCAATTTCCTCGGGAGCCCCTCCGCCGGAATCACTAAAGTGAAACTCACAATTTTCGCCGGATGCGAACACTTTTATTTTAATGTATTTTTCTTCTTTTCCGGAATCGAGAATTGCATCTTTTGCATTGAACATTATGTTTGAAATTATTTCAAAAAGATGTTCTCGTTGAATGGAAGTAACACAAGAATTCTCCTGAACATCCAACTTTATCTCAATTCCCGCTTGGGCGAATTCCCTGCCAAACAATGAAAACCAGTTTTCCCAAACTTCGGGGAATTCCACACAAGCAAGTTCGTCGTTATCCGGCGGTCTGGAAGCGTAAAGG
>JALWGH010000229.1 GCA_027013735.1 Melioribacteraceae bacterium | reverse complement strand
CCCTTTTTCCCCCTCTCTTTCAAAGAGAGGGGGACTCTGCTTCCCCTGAATTTTCAACTTGGTTTGAAGAGGGGGAGAGTTCTGAGAGGAAAAGAAGAAGAATTTTTAAAATAATTGAAGTGTGTATTTTTTGCCACCAAATTTAAACTTGTACCTTTTCATTTAACAATTCTGTAAATTTAAAACCTAAGTTAATTTGGAAAAGAAAACAATTGAATAGAAAAGCGTCTTTAAGCATAATATTTCTGACTGTCTTTATTGACTTAATGGGCTTCGGTATTTTAATACCGATTCTTCCTACATTTGCCTCAAAAGATTTGGGCGTTTCGGATTTCGGAATTGGGATTGTGGTTGCAATTTATTCTTTAATGCAATTTTTGTTCAATCCGGTTTTTGGCAGAATCTCGGACAGAATCGGGCGACGCCCTGTGCTTGTCGTCTCTCTTGTTTTTACCGCAACTTCCTACGTGATTTTTGCATTTGCGGATTCCTTTTGGATGTTGTTAGCATCACGAATGTTAGCCGGCATAGGTGGCAGTAACATCGGCGTTGCTCAGGCGTACATTGCCGACATTACTGAAGCGAAAAATCGCTCCAAGGGAATGGGCTTAATCGGAGCGGCTTTTGGATTAGGCTTTGTTTTTGGCCCAATGATTGGCGGATTTTTGTCCGAATACGGTTATTCGTTTGCGGGCTTGGGCGCAGCTTCTTTTTCTGCAATGGCTTTTCTTTTTGCGTTGTTTTTATTGCCCGAATCAAATCTTAACAGAAAGAAAGATGCAAAAATTAGTTTAAAACTAATTGAGTTTGAAAGTTTAAGAAATGCAATCCGTCTGCCAATGATTGGGCTGTTAATACTAATCTTTTTCATTATCGTATTCTCGATGGCTAATATTTACGGTACTTTTGCGCTGTTGGGCTACAAAGTTTACCATTTGACCGACAGACAGAACGGTTACATGTTCGGAATAATGGGACTTGTGGGGGCTTTAATGCAGGGAGGTGCAATTAGGTTTTTGACTGAAAAATTTAACGACAGAACTTTGGTTTTGGGCGGTACGCTTTTAATGATGATTGGGCTTACTTTGATGCCTTACGGTGGAACGTTTTTAGGTTTGGCTTTGATTGCAGCTGTACTTTCGGTTGGTACGGGAGTTTTGCAGCCTGTGATTTTAGCTCTTGTGTCCAAGTACGCTCCGCAAGACCAGCAGGGCTCTATTCTCGGATTAAATCAATCGGTTAGTGCTTTTGCACGAGTGCTCGGTCCTCTTTGGGGAGGCTTTGCTTTTCAATACATGGGCTATTCTTTTCCCTTTTTAACCGGAGGATTTTTTACATTTGTAACCCTGATTATTGTAATTTTTAAATTAAAACCTAACTTAAAGAAAGTTTACCAAGAATGAAGATTGGAAATATTGAAATAGAGAACGGCGTTCTGCTTGCGCCTATGGAAGATGTTACTAATATTGCTTATCGTAAATTGTGCAAGGAATTCGGGGCGGACATTGTTTACACCGAGTTTGTTAATTCCGATGGACTTTCGAGAAAAAACGAAAAGACAATTAGGAAAAGTTACATTACTGAAGAAGAACGTCCGGTGGGAATTCAAATTTACGGCGGAAATCTCGAACCGATGGTCGAATCCGCTAAAATGATTGAAGAGTTTAAGCCCGATATTATTGACATTAATGCAGGTTGCTGGGTTAAAAAAGTTGCGGGACGTGGCGCAGGCGCAGGGCTTTTAAAAGACCCGCCCTATTTGCAAAAGTTGGTTGGAGAAGTTGTTAAAGCTGTTAATACTCCCGTTACCGTTAAAACAAGAATCGGTTGGGACAGCGATTCCATTCTAATTGTTGAAGTAGCCAAAAGGCTTGAAGACGTTGGGATTAAGGCGCTTACCGTTCATTGCCGCACACGCCAGCAAGGGCATTCGGGTGAAGCCGATTGGAGCTGGATTGAAAAAATTAAAAAGGAAGTTTCCATTCCCGTAATATTAAACGGTGGAATAATGACGGCGGAAGACGGCTTGCGTGCTTTCAGGGAAACGCCTGCCGATGCAATAATGGTAGCGCGTGGAGCAATTGGTTACCCGTGGATTTTCAGGGAAGTTAAAGAGTTGCTCAAATACGGTAAGATTGTAACTGAACTAACCCCGCGTGAAAGAATTTTTACTGCTTTGAAACATTTGCGTTACGAAATTGAAATTGCACAAGAAGGAAAATATGCCGTCGTTCCTTTTAGAAAATTTTACACAGGCTACTTGAAAGGACTTTACGGCTCTTCGAAAGTAAGACAAGAATTGATGCAATATGTTGAATACAAACCTGTTGAGGAAACTCTTTTGAAGTATCTTGAATTCTTGGAGAAGAGGGAACTTGAATTACAAACCGAAAACGAGGCTGAAAAAATTGAGGAATGAAAAAAGTTTTACGTGGAAAACGGCACGGGTGATTTCGGACATTTTTGTCCCACCGACGTTTGTGCTGTTTGCATTTATTTTAATCGGGATTAAATTTGAAAACAGTTTAACACTAAAGTGGGTTGTGATTTTAAGCGGATTTGTTTTCGGATTTTTACTGCCGATAGTAATTTTTCTGTTTATGCGAAAGCACAATCTTGTTGCCAACAGGGATGCTACAATTAAAGAGGAGCGCACGCTTCCTTACATTGTTGGGATTTTGCTTTCACTCTTTGCCGCCGGAATTTGTTATTACGCCGGAGCTTCGAACATCTCCGTTGCGTTGTGGCTTGCTTATTCGGGCAATACTTTTCTTCTTATTTTAATTAATAAATTCTGGAAAATCAGCGCTCACGCAATAGGAAGCGCCTCGCCCGCCGGCTTGCTTTTTTACATTTACGGAAACCCCGGCTTGTGGCTCTTTGTGCTGGTTTTTATTATTGCCTGGTCCCGGTTAAAGCTGCGTGTCCACACGCCCTTGCAAGTAACGGCGGGAATTGTTTACGGCTTTGCATTGACGTACTTGCAATTGGTTTACTACGTACCGCTTTTTCACTAAACTAATTTCATTCCGAAAGCAATCGAAAATTCGTATTCGTGAATAATGTGGAATCCGACCTTCTTGTAAAAAGAAACAGCGTTGGTATTCCTTTTCCCAACTTCCAAATGCAAAGCGGGAACGTTTAGTTCTCTTAATTTATTTGTAAATGTTTGAATTAGTCTTTTGCCTACGCCTTGTCCCTGAGCAACGGGGAGAATGTCGATGTGTAAATGTGCCGGGTAATCAAGAAGCTCGGGTTTCGGTTTGTAACCTTCGTGAATTAATTCAATGATTCTTTTTTCGAAGTCCGTTGCGTAATCCGTATTAAGCGGATATTTTTTCCTTAAGGGTGGAAACCAATTTTCCTCTGCCCATTTGCCGAAAGCAACCGAATCTTTTGTGCCGATGATGTAACCGATTGCTTCGTTATTTATTGTTGCTACAAAACAAATTTCCGGTTCGTGTTCGAGATAGGGGAGTGCGTAGAACTCGGCTAATAATTCCTTGTGTTTGAAAAAATTACTTGCATCTTCACCGCTGTAGCCTGTTAACAAACAAATTTCTGCAATTTTATTTTTGTCTTTTCCTTTGTAGTTTCGAATTTCTACCTTCATTATTTCCAACCTGCATTATTAACTGAATTTATTTGTCTCTCAAATTTATTAAATTTAAAAATGTTTAAAAGTAAAATTTAGAAAATGGACAAAAAAGAAATTCTTCGTAAAATAAATCTTTACGCCGACTTACTCGAGTTTCACGGTGGAAATCCTTTTAAGATTCGTGCCTTTCGTAACAGTGTAAATCTGCTTAGAAGATTGGAAGGCAACATTGAGGAAATGGTGAAAACCGGCAGCTTGCTAAATATTAAGGGAATAGGAAAGGGAATTGCTTCATTCTTAAACGATTTGATTTTAACCGGCGATTCGCCCGAACTCTCAAATCTGTTAGACAAAACTCCGACAGGCATTTTGGACATCCTGTCCGTACGTGGACTCGGAGCTAAAAAAGTTTCGTTGTTGTTTAACGAGCTTGGAATTGACAATCTCGATTCTCTCGAAAAAGCCTGCCGGGAAAATAAACTTGCGGGATTAAAAGGCTTCGGTGAGAAAACACAAAACAAAATACTTGAGGAGATTAAAAATATTAAAGCTTCAAAAAAACTTTTGCTTTTACCTCAAGCCGAAAATATCGCTTATGAGATAGTTCAAATATTGAACAAAATTAATTCCGTTAAAAAAGTTGAGATTACGGGAGAGTTAAGAAGAGTAAGAGAAATAATCGGTGAAATAAATATTTTGATTTTGACCACTTCTTTTGAAGAATTTAAAAAAGAGGCGAATGATTTCTTCGTGTTAAGAGAATTTAAGGTAAAGGATTATTTTACTACTACACAAGTAGAGTATCCTGCGTTTGACAAAGTAATGTTTACGGTAGTAAACGAAGAGTCGGACTTTAAAAAAGCTTTATTACACACTACCGGTTCCGCCCCGTTTTTGGAAAAGCTTGGTGCGGAAAAGGACGATGACGAAGAAAGCGTTTTTAAGAAAAAAGGAATTTCATTTATTCCTCCTGAAATGAGAGAGGAAGAATATTTTAACTTACCAGAAAAATTACGGACTCCTTCAAATCTTGATTTTGAAGATATCAAAGGAATGCTTCACTTCCATACGGTATTCTCGGACGGAATAAACAGCCTTGCGGAAATGCTTGAGGCTGCATCGTCATTGGGCTTTACCTACGCTGCCGTTTGCGACCATAGTAAGTCGGCTTACTACGCAAACGGCTTAACCGGAAAGAGAATTTCAGAGCAAAAAGAATTGATTGAAAATTTACGCAAGACAAGCGGCATTAAAATATTGCAAGGGATTGAATCGGATATTCTCAAAGACGGTTCTCTCGATTACGACGATGAGGTGCTCAAACAGCTTGATTTTATTGTTGCTTCCGTCCATTCGAATTTCGGAATGACCGAAGAAGAAATGACAAACAGAATTATTCGTGCGGTGGAAAATCCTTTCACGGATGTGTTAGGGCATCCTACCGGAAGATTACTATTGCGAAGAGAAGGTTACAAAGTTAACATTAGAAAAATAATTGACGCATGCGCTGACAATTCCGTTGCGATTGAAATTAATGCAAATCCCTACCGCCTCGATTTGGACTGGCGTAATATTTACTACGCAAGGAAGAAAGGATGTTTGCTTGCAATTAATGCCGACGCCCATTCGACAGGAGACATCCTTTACACACATTACGGAATAAAAATTGCAAGAAAAGCTGGAACACAAAAAAGCGAAGTGATTAACTTTTTTGAATACGAAAAATTTGTGAAATTTTTAAATAGAAAAGTTACGAGAAATGTTGATTAAGCATAAAACTCATGGTTAGTGAGATGCGACAAAAATTGTTCATTAAAACTTTCCGTTTTCCATTTTCAACTTTCAATTAAATAAGTCTTAAGTAACGCGTGACGAGTCTTAAGTCACTGTTCACTGTTCTCTGTTATCTGTTCACTGAATAGGGCGTCTTGCTTGTCGCGCCGTAGTCCCGCAAAATGCGGGACGAAGGCGGACCTGTCGCGCCGTAGTCAAGCAAAGCGCAGACGGAGGCGGATTTCTTATTTCTCGTTTCTTCTTTCTTATTTAAAGTTGGCGATATTTAGCTCACGTCCTTATTTTTACAAAATTAAAACTGTCAAATATTTAATTACGGAGCACAAATGAATTTTTCTACGGTCGATTATTTTGTTTTTGTTCTCTACATTATTTTAATTATTGCACTCGGACTTTACGTTTCGAGAAACAAAAAGGGTAAGAAAAAAGACACACAAGATTATTTCCTTGCAAGTAAGTCTCTGCCTTGGTGGGCAATTGGTTCATCTTTAATTGCTGCAAATATTTCCGCAGAGCAGTTTATCGGGATGTCCGGCTCGGGCTTTGCAATTGGGCTTGCAATTGCTTCCTACGAGTGGATGGCAGCGGTAACCCTTTTAATAGTGGGAAAATATTTTCTTCCTATTTTTATTGAAAAGAAAATTTACACAATCCCCGAGTTTATTGAAAAAAGATTCGGCACGGAATTGAAAACAATCCTTGCCGTTTTCTGGATTGCGCTTTTTGTGTTTGTGAATTTGACTTCCGTATTATTCCTTGGTGGAAAAGCAATAGACACAATAATCGGCACGGGCGACGGCAGTTTGATTTTTTACGCAATACTTGTGCTCGCATTTATTGCAGCGGCTTATTCTCTGTGGGGCGGTTTGTCTGCGGTTGCTTGGACGGACGTTTTGCAAGTAGTTTTACTTGTGCTTGGCGGTTTAATAACTTCTTTCATTGCTTTGAATGCCGTTACTCCCGAAGGCGGAATTATTCACGGCTTTGAACACATCTTAAAAGTAGCACCGGAAAAATTTCATATGATTCTGAGCCGGGATAATCCCCAGTATTTTAATTTGCCGGGCATAGCGGTACTCATTGGCGGGATGTGGGTCGCGAACCTTTATTATTGGGGTTTTAACCAGTACATTATTCAACGGACGCTTGCTGCCAAAAGTTTAAAGGAAGGGCAGCGGGGAATTGCCTTTGCAGCTTACTTAAAATTATTAATTCCCGTATTGGTAGTTGTTCCCGGCATTGTTGCTTTTGTGCTTTTTACACAACCGGCTGGAACTACAATAATACAGGGAGTTAAAGAAGCGTTCCTGAAAGCAGGCGGCGGAGTAAATTACGACAAAGCTTACCCGTGGCTTATTGCACAGTTCATTCCGATTGGAATTAAAGGGCTTGTCCTTGCAGCTCTCGTTGCGGCAATTGTTTCTTCGCTTGCCTCGATGTTGAACTCGACGTCCACAATTTTCACAATGGACATTTACAAACCGTATCTCAACAAAAACGCAAGCGAGAAAATTCTTGTCCGGACGGGGCGCATCACGGCATTTACCGCTTTGATTATTGCTATTATTGTTGCTCCTCTGCTTGGTAACATTCCACAAATGTTTCAGTACATTCAGGAATACACGGGACTTGTAAGCCCGGGAATATTGGCGATCTTCTTAATGGGATTGTTCTGGAAAAAGACAACGAACAAAGCTGCGATTTGGGGTGCAACGCTTTCCATCATCGTAGCGTTTTTGCTTAAACTCCCCGAAGTTGATTTGCCTTGGATGGACCAGATGCTCTACACAATGTTGATTACAATTGTGATTATTGTTGGAATCAGTTTAACAACTTCCGACGATGTTGACGATCCGAAAGGAATTCCCTTAACGGCAAAAATGTTTAAGACCGATTCGGTTTTCAACATTGCCGCCTACGGAGTGCTGCTATTGACGGCATTACTTTACGCAATCTTTTGGTAAAAGAATTTTGTTAAGTCTGAATTACGCCAACCTTGAAAGGCGGAATCTCAGGATTGTTATTGGCAAATTCTATTGAGCGGGAAATGTATTTTCTTGTTTCCGCAGGGTCAATTATTTCGTCAACCCAAAGGCGTGCGGCTGCGTACAACGCACTGCTTTTTTCTTCGTAAGATTTTTGAATGCTTTCAAGTAATTTATTTTTTTCTTCTTCGGAAAATTCTTTCCCTTCTTTTTTCATTTGTTTCAACTTGATGTCGAGTAAAACGTTGCTTGCCTGATTGCCTCCCATTACGGAAATTTTAGCATTAGGGTAAGCGTAAATAAAACGCGGGTCGTAAGCTTTGCCGCACATTGCGTAATTGCCAGCTCCAAAACTGTTGCCGACAATTATTGTAATTTTAGGCACAACGGAATTGGCAACTGCGTTCACCATTTTTGCGCCGTCTTTAATTATTCCGCCGTGCTCGGCTTTGCTTCCTACCATAAAGCCCGTAACATCTTGGAAAAAGACTAACGGAATTTTTTTCTGGTTGCAATTCATAATGAAACGTGCGGCTTTGTCGGCGCTGTCGGAATAGAGTACGCCGCCTATTTGCATTTCGCCTTTTTCGGTTTTGACGATGTCTCGTTGATTTGCAACAATGCCGACAGCCCAGCCGTCAATTCTTGCGTAAGCTGTGATCACCGTTTTGCCGTAGCCGGCTTTGTATTCGTTAATTTCCGAATCGTCCACAATTCTTGCCAACAGTTCGTAAGTGTCGTATTGATGTAAAGGGTCTTCGGGTAAGATTCCGTAAATTTCTTTTGCGTCAAACTTCGGTGGCTTGGGCGTGCTTCTGTCAAATCCGGCTTTTGGGAAGCTGCCGAATTTTTCGGTCAGTTGGCGAATTTCATTTAAGCAAGCTTCGTCGTTTTCGGCAATGTAATCGGTTACTCCCGAAATGTTTGTTTGAACAACCGCACCGCCGAGGGATTCGTTGTCGATTACTTCGCCGATTGCCGCTTTTACCAAATGCGAGCCGGCAAGGAAAACCGAGCCCGTGCCTTTAACTATTAACGCTTCGTCGCTCATTATCGGAAGGTAAGCTCCGCCCGCAACGCAAGGTCCCATTATTGCAGCTATTTGTGGAATCCCTTCTGCGGACATCTTTGCATTGTTGCGGAAGATTCTACCGAAATGTTCTTTGTCGGGGAAAATGTCCTCTTGCATCGGGAGGAACACGCCCGCGCTGTCCACAAGGTAAACAACGGGCAATTTGTTTTCCATTGCAATTTCCTGAGCGCGGAGATTTTTCTTTGTTGTCATTGGGAACCACGCACCGGCTTTAACTGTTGCGTCGTTTGCAACAATCACAAAATCCCGATCGTTTATTTTACCGATTCCGAAAACAGTGCCTGCACTTGGCGCTCCGCCGTATTCGGAATACATTCCGTAGGCAGCAAGAGTGTTTAGCTCAATAAATTCAGTGCCTTCGTCGATTAGGAGAGCAATTCTTTCTCGTGCCGTAAGTTTCCCTTTTGCGTGCTGCTTCTCGATTGCTTTTTGTCCGCCGCCTTCTTCTACCTTTTCTTTAATTGCTTTTACTTTTCTGACAATGTTCTTGTAAAAATCTTCCCGCCTTAGGAATTGTTCGTCTCTCTTAATATTTCCACCGATTTTTTTCATTGTTCGTTTCCCTTCAAAGATTTGTCACAATTTTTACGCTCACGCAATCAGCTTTTCCAAAAATTGCGCCAAAACATTTTCTTCTTTTGTTTTTTTAGAGGGCTGTCCAAAAAGTAATTTTTTAAGAAAAGTGGCAACTTAAAAAC
>JALWGH010000228.1 GCA_027013735.1 Melioribacteraceae bacterium | reverse complement strand
CAACACTTCTTTTAATTGCGGAATTTAATAAAACTACAAATTCATTAAAAACAATTTTAAACCGCTACGAAATCCCAAGGCTCAGCAAAGACTTGGAAAAAACCAAAATAATTTCCGAATCAAGTAAATTAAAATTTTTCGAAATAATTAAAAATTACAACAATTTAATTACCTCCCACAATTGTAAAGTTGTAATAGCAAAAGCAACAAATGCAATGAGAATTGCAAAAAATTCAGCGGAAATAATTAAAGAGGTTAGAGAAAAATTCGGCATTGACATGCAAGTAATTGCAGGAGAAGAAGAAGCAAGACTCTCCTACTTGGGCAGTATTTCAAATTCTAATTCGGAAGAAAATATTGTAATCGACATCGGCGGTGGAAGCACGGAGGTGATTTACGGTAACCGTGAAAATATTTTTTACAGAAAAAGCTTTCCCGTCGGTGTGGTGAATCTTACAGAACGCTTTTTTACTCAATTTCCAGTTAAAAAATTCGAGAAAATTGCAGCGGAAGAGTTCCTCACAAGCACATTTAAAGAATTAGCGCAACTTATTGAAAAACCTAATATTAATATAATTTCAGTTGCAGGGACTCCTACTACAATTGCAGCAATAAAACAGAATTTGCAATATTACGACGAACTAAAAATCGAGAATTACCAAATTTCCCTTTCCGCTTTGAATGATTTTACGGATTTTGCTTCCAAAGTAACACCGGAGCAAATATTGGAGCAATACCCGTTTATTAAAGGACGGGAGGATGTTCTTTCTGCCGGCTCGCTTATTTTAGCAACAATTCTAAACATTTTGGGAGCAAGTAAAACTACTGTGAGTGGCAGGGGCTTGAGATACGGAATCCTAATCGACTACCTTTTCAACAAATACCCGCAAGTAAAAGGGAAACTCTCTGTTAGATAAGACATCCCCATTAAAAAGTCCAATATTGTTGCGCATTAAAACGAAACCCTGAAGTTCAGTCTTAACGATTTTCTTTTCGGATTAAACTGTGCGTCGAAATCGAAAAGGTGGGCATCAACGTATGCATCCACAACATTTAAAAAGTAAGTTATTCCGATGTAGAAAGCAAAAAGGTCGCGCCTGTCGCGGTAAAGCTCTCGATAACGCAAGTAAGCCAAATTACCATCGGGAGAATTTTTCAAACTCTTTTTGTAAAGCTCTCTGTAATCCTGATAGTAAGAATTTGTAACGCTCCAGCCGTAAGCAAAATAACCGATAAACGCCCAAATAACCGGCGCTTTCCAGAAAGAATCGTTGTAAATTTGTCCCCAACCGGGTAAGATTGCACTGCGAAGCATTGCTCCCGTAGGTGACTTTTGCATTACGAAAACGGAATCGCTGAGGTCAATATTGGCAAGTGAATCCGGGCTTATTTGCGAAAAGACAGAAGAAAAAGAAATTACGAGAAAAATTATTATTAGAAAATTTTTAACCTTCAATTGACTCAACCAGTTCAATTAATCTTTCCAACTCGTCGCTTGAATAAAATTCAATTACAATACTACCGCTTCCGTCTTTTTTCTGTTTGCAAGAAACTTTAGTGCCAAAAATGTTCCGTAGTTTGTCCTCCAAAGCTGCCACGTGAACAGAGGCAGGAGTTTCGTCCTTCGTTGCTTTTTTCTTTTTTACTCCACCCTTGTTAAGTTTCCTGACAATATTTTCTACTTGACGAACCGTAAGTTTGTCGGTAATAATTTTCTTAAGAATTTCCAATTTTTGTTCGTATGATTCGATGTTAATCAACGCCCGTGCATGCCCAACGGTAATTTCATTTCTAATCAAACTTTGTTGAATTTCCGAGGGCAATTTCAACAATCTGATTGAGTTTGTAATTGTAGTTCTGTTTTTGCCAACCTTTTCGGCAATATCTTCCTGAGAAAGATTGCATTCCGTCATCAAGCGCTCGTAAGCACGGGCTACTTCAATGGGGTTCAATGTTTCCCGCTGAATGTTTTCAATTAAAGAAAGCGCAAGCATCGCTTCTTTTGTTTCCACTTTAATGATGTAAGCGGGGATTTCCCTGTAGCCAATCTCGTTAAATGCTCTAAGTCTTCTCTCGCCGGAAATCAATTCAAAATTTCCGTCTTCAGTTCTCCTTACGGTAACAGGTTGAATCAATCCGTTTTCAAGAATCGATTTTTTCAGCTCGTCCAGAGCCTCTTTGTCGAATTCGCTCCGCGGTTGGTAAGGATTGGGTCTTATTTTAGAAGTGGAAATTTTGGCGATCACATTAAAAGATTTTCCGTCATCGGATTTAACGCCGTTATTTTCAATAGGAATGGGCTTAGTGATGTCTTCCTTAACCGAAGGGCTTAAAAGTGCGTCCAAGCCTCTCCCCAAGCCGGTTTTAGCTTTCGTCATTATTCTCCCCTTCCCCAATTTCATTGTTTTTAATTATTTCCTCGGCTAAAGCCATATAGTCGCGAGCTCCTCTTGAAAGCGCATCGTAAAGAATAACAGGCTTAGAATAACTTGGAGCTTCCGAAATGCGGACATTGCGGTGAATAATTGAATTAAACACTTTGTTGCCGAAATATTTCTTTACTTCTTCAACTACCTGCCTGGAAAGATTCAAGCGGGAATCGTACATTGTAAGCAGTACGCCTTCAATTAATAATTTCGGATTTAAATTCTTCTTAACCAAGTTAACCGTATTCAAAAGTTGACCAAGACCTTCAAGCGCAAAATACTCGCACTGCACGGGAATAATAACCGAATCGGCCGCAGTAAGCGCATTTAATGTCAACAGTCCGAGCGAGGGCGGGCAATCAATAAAAATAAAATCGTAGTTGTTTTTAACCGACTCAATTGCATCGCGCAATTTGTTTTCCCTGTTGGGAATGTTAACGAATTCCACCTCTGCACCTACAAGGTTAATATTTGCCGGCATTATGTCCAGAAAAGGCACGTGAGTTTTTTCAATACAGCTTTCGGCAGGAGCTAAGCCAAGCATTGCTTCGTAAACTGTGTTGTTTTCCGCAATAACCCCTATTCCCGAAGAAGAATTTGCCTGCGGGTCAATATCTATTATTAAAGTGTCTTTCTCAAATGTTGCAATCGAGGCGGAGAGGTTAATAGCCGTAGAAGTTTTTCCCACTCCGCCTTTCTGGTTCGTAATGGCAATTATTTTGGACATCCAATCCTCTGATTTTTCCTGTTTTTTTAAGCTTCGATTTCCTCACCATATTCAAGAACAATAGCTTGCTTTCCAATCGCTTCGACCTTTTGCTTAAATTCTTGCGGGTCTGCGACAATTACGGGGAAAGTATTGTAATGCATTGGAATAGCTACTTTCGGATTAGCCAATTCCACGGCTTTCACCGCATCGTCAATTCCCATTGTGAAATTGTCTCCAATGGGCGTCAACATGTAATCGAGAGAGGTCATTTCGCCGATTAGTTTCATATCGTAAAACAATCCTGTGTCACCGCAATGGTAAATGTTTTTTCCGTCAACGGAAATAACTACTCCTGCCGGCTCACCTACGTATTCTCCGTCGGGGGTTTTGGAGCCGTGATGGGCAATTGTAAATTTAACTCTGCCAAAGTCAAAATCGTAACCTCCGCCGATGTGCATATTATGTGCCTTTACACCTTTTGCAGCAACGTAATCCGCAAGCTCGTTAACTGCGATTATTAAACTTCCGTCCCTTTTGGCAATGGTCAGCGCATCCCCGAGGTGATCACCGTGTCCGTGTGTAAGCACAATGTAATCGGCATGAACATCTTCAACTTTCACAGGGGAAGTCGGGTTGCCCGTTAAAAACGGGTCGATTAAAATAACTTTTCCATTGTCAGTAGTAATTTGAAACGCCGAGTGAGAAAAATATTTTAACTTCATTTTCTTGCCTCCGCAGATTTTTTTATCAAGACTTTTATTTTATTATTCTTTTTGGAAAGAATCAACTCCCTGAAAATACTTTCTAAAAATTTTTTCCGTTTTATTCAAAATTACTCAAACGAAATTTAATCCTTTTGTCCCTCTATTTCAAAATGATTTTAAGAAATAAGCGGGTTAGTCTTTAGGAATAAGGAATAAGTCTTAAGCAACGCGTTTTTATTTAGAACTAATTAGAATTTTAATCGTCAAAAAAATGTTGAGAATTAAAATTTTTGTCTTTTTTTTCGATAATCGTTTAAGTAATTATTTCGTACTTGATTTTTAAGGAGCAATTCGATGAACAAGAAAAGCGTTGTTGTGTTATTATTAAATTTATTCTTGGCTATTTCAACTTTCGGCTTTAACAATCTTTCGGGAATTAACGAAGGAGCACCTAAAATTTACCTCGAATGTCATTGGTGCAGCATGGACTTTGTAAGAGAAAACATTACTTTCGTTAATTTCGTTAGGGATTTAACTGATGCAGATATTCACATTTACATGTCCCGCCTTCACACCGGCAGCGGCGGACGTGAGTATTCCTTAATATTCATCGGACAAAATCAATTCAACGGAATAAAAGACACATTAAAATATTACACTAATCGAACGGACACGGATAAATCGATTAGAATGAAAATGTTAAAAAAATTAAAATTGGGGTTGTTTAGATTTTTTTACAAAACCGACTACGCCAATAATTTTGAAATAAAATTCAAAGCCAATCCGAAGAAAAATATCTTTTCGGCACCGGTTGAAGACCCGTGGAATTTTTGGGTTTTCAGAGCTTCGTTAAGGACTTCCATCTCCGGCGAAAAATCGCGCAACAGCAAATATTTCAGGGGCTCTTTTTCCGCATCCCGCGTTACGGAAGATTGGAAAATAGCTTTGGGCTTTAGCAACAATTACAACGAAAGTGATTACAATTACCATTCGGTAAACGTTAAGGACATTAAACGCAGACAAGGTGCTTACGCTTATTTAATAAAGTCCCTGAGCCCACATTGGTCGGCAGGATTTATGGCAAGCACAAATTCTTCCACTTACAGCAACATTGACTTGTCAAGTTCATTGGGCGCAGGAGTGGAGTACGATTTTTATCCTTATTCAATAGCAACAAGCAGAAGAGCACTGCTACAGTACAGAATTTCTCCCAAATACAACAACTATTCTCACACAACAATTTACGGCAAAGACAAGGAATACCTTTTGGAACAAGCCTTTGCCTTCATCGTTGAATACATTGAAGATTGGGGAACAATCAGCGGAAGGGTTTTATTTAGTAATTACTTTCACGATTTTTCAAAAAACTCAACTTCAATTTCAGCAGAATTTGATTTCAAATTATTTAAAGGATTATCGTTAAGTCTTGAAGGAGACTTTGAAGCCGTTCACGACCAAATAGAATTACCGGCTGAGGAGGCAAGCACTGAAGATATTCTTTTACAAAGAAGAGAATTGGAAACACAGTACAATTACTACGGAAGAATCGGATTCACTTACACATTCGGGTCAATTTACAACAACATAGTTAATCCAAGATTCGAAATGTAAGAATATGAACAAGCTAATTGTTGCCATTGGGTTATTGATTATCCTTGCAGGATTGTTTTGGAAATATTTGTTAAAGATACCGTTTTTTCATTTGCCAGGGGATATTGTAATTGACAAGCCCCATTTTAAATTCTATTTCCCAATAACAACAATGATTCTGTTTAGTCTTCTGCTGAGCATTTTGTTTTGGCTCATTAAAAAATTTTTCTGAACGATTTACTAATCCTTACGGGTAAACCAAGTCCAGTTGGTTGTGATAGTAAAAAAGTTTGGAGTAACAAAATATTTTTTTAATTTTTTTTAAAAAAGTACTTGACAAATAAAGAAAAAAGAGCGATTTTTAGGTAGTTCATTTTAATAATGTTTTAAAGTTTAGCAACCCTCCATTAACAACTATCCTGGCTGTCATGGTCCGCCCTCTACCATGGCAGCCCGCCCTCTTTTTTACTTAACCCTTTTTGATTAAATTTATTTTACGTTTTTAATTATTATTTAAATTTAAATGCGAAAAGTAATTCTCATTATTTTAGTTTTGGTTTTAGCCTCAAGAACTTTTGCGCAAAAAGATTCAACTACTCAAAATGTAAATTACTCCCGCTTGGGAATTGTCGGAGCTACAACACTTGCAGCATTCATTTACGGTTACGGTGTTCAAAACACGATGTGGTGGAAAGGCACAAAGAGCTTTTTTCACTTTAATTGGTCGCAGGATTGGACTTACGCAATGGGCTCGGACAAATACGGGCATTTTTATTTCGCTCATGTTGTTTCAAACGTTTACTCCCAACTTTTTGAGTGGTGCGGATTTTCACACTTAAATAGCTTGCGTTACGGAGCTTTGTTTGCATTCGGTTACCAAACTTTTATTGAAGTAAGAGACGGCTTTTCCCGCGACTACGGATTTAGCTGGGGCGATTTTACGGCAAACACCCTCGGGGCTTCAATCCCATTGTTAAAGGAAAGATTTAAATTTCTCAGGGATTTTAAATTCAAAATTTCCTACTACCCTTCCGAACGTTTCAGACACAATTCAAACCGTCACATTCTTGACGATTACGAAAGCACGTACGATTGGATTTCTTACCCGCTTTACAAAATTTTACCGGATAAGCTCAGTGGTTTTGTCCCACGTTTTTTGAACATCTCTTTGGGACACAGCGTAAAAAAGCTTGATTTGCCAAACGAAAGAACGCACGAATTTTTCATTGCCCTCGATTGGAATTTGGAAGAATTACCCGGTAATTTTTGGCTGTTAAAACTGTTGAAAAAGAATCTTAATTTTTACCACCTCCCTGCCCCCGCAATAAAAATTTATCCCGATGTAATTTGGTACGGGTTAAAATTTTAATAACACACATCGTCTTTCACTTCAAAATACTTATTTTTGTACTCGTGTTAAAATCAATTTCTACGAGGTGAAAAATGAAAATCAAATCATTCATCCTGCTTCTTTCAATAGCCGTTATTTACTCTTCCGGTTTTGCTCAAGAAAAAACTTTTACCACAGAAGATGTTGTGTTTGGTTCTTATTACAGTCTAGCACCCACTCATCTGAAACAGTTAAATTGGATTCCTAACAGTGATGCTTATTCTTACGTAAAAAACTTTGAAGGTTCGGATGTCCTTGTAAAAGGCTTTGCTACATCGCCAAAGGAAGAAAACATTGTGAGTCTTGAATCCCTCAGCGAAAAGATGAAAGCATTGAATGTTAAAGCGCCAACTCATTTCCCGAAAATCACTTGGATTGCAAAAGACAAATTTCAGTTTTTTAGGGATTCTCTGCTTTTAGAATATTCCACGGCAAAGGGAGAAGTAAGCATTGTTAACAAAACATTCAAAAGCGCTGAGAATATTCAGTTAGCCCCGGACAAAAAACAGATTGCATTTACAATTAAGAACAATCTTTACCACTCAAAGGACGGAAAAATTATTGCCGTTACAAACGACAATAATCCCGGCATAGTAAACGGGCACACCGTTCACAGAGTTGAGTTTGGAATAAACAAGGGAATTTTCTGGTCGCCTAAAAGCAATTACATTGCTTTTTACAGGAAAGACGAAACAATGGTAACCGATTACCCTATTGTGGATTTAACGACTCGTCCCGCCACTTGCAAACCTATTAAATACCCAATGGCGGGAATGACAAGTCAACAAGTAACTCTTGGAATTTATGATGTCCATTCCGGCAAAAAAGTTTTTCTAAAAACCGGTACGCCAAAAGACCATTACCTCACGTGCGTAACGTGGGAGCCGACCGAAAAATTCATTTACGTTGCAATCCTGAACCGTGACCAAAATGATTTGCATTTAATCAAATACGACGTCAAAAACGGAAACCCTGTTGACACACTATTCGAAGAAACCGACGAAAAATATGTTCACCCCGAGCACCCGCTCACATTTGTGCCCGGGCATCCCAACGAATTTTTGTGGCGGTCGCAAAGGGACGGCTGGGATCATCTTTACCTATACAACACTAATGGAAAATTGTTGAAGCAAGTAACAAAAGGAAATTGGGTTGTTTTGGATTTGCTTGGCTTCGACAAATCCGGCGAAAATATTTTTATTACTTCTACCAAAGAAAGCCCGATTGAACGGCATTTGTACAAAGTGAATTTGAAATCGGGAGCAATGACAAAACTTACCAAAGGACACGGAGTTCATCGTCCAATGGTTAATTCGGAAGGGAACTATTTTATTGACAGGTTCAACAGTATGACGGTGCCCGGCATTACCGCTGTTTTTGACTCCCGCGGAAACGAAACAAAAATAATTCACAAATCCGAAAACCCGATTAAGGATTACAAGCTGGGTAAAACCAAAATAATTAAAATAAAAGCAGCAGATGGCAAAACCGATTTGTACATGAGGATTGTGTACCCAGTTAACTTTGACTCAACAAAGAAATATCCTGTTATTGATTACGTTTACGGCGGTCCCGGCGTGCAATTGATTTTGAACAGTTGGCCCGTAGGAAGGTACGCATTCTGGTTTCAGGAAATGGCACAAAAAGGTTATTTGGTATTTACTGTTGACAACCGCGGCTCTGCAAATAGAGGACTAAAATTCGAACAAGCAACTTTCAGACACTTGGGAACTATTGAAGTTAAAGACCAACTTGCGGCAGTTAATTACTTGAAACAATTTCAATACGTTGACACAACCCGGATGGGCGTTTTCGGTTGGAGCTTCGGCGGATTCATGACCACTTCGCTAATGACAAGAACCAATGCATTCAAAGTTGGCGTTGGCGGCGGTGCTGTGATTGACTGGCGCTATTACGAAGTAATGTACACCGAACGTTACATGGACACACCGCAGAAAAACCCGGAAGGCTATAAGGAATCGAGTTTGTTAAATTACGTTGAAAATTTACGCGGTAAAAAATTATTGCTTGTCCACGGCACTTCCGACCCAACGGTCGTTTGGCAGCACACATTATTGTTTGCAAAAAAAGCAGCCGACTTGGACGTACCGTTAGATTATTTCCCTTACGTTGGGCACCACCACGGCGTAGTTGGCAGGGATGCAATTCATCTCTACAATAAAATCACAAATTACTTTTTGGACAATCTCTAAAAAAAGCCCCGCTAAGCGGGGCTTTTTTCTCAAGTTTGGCTTTTAACTAGAGAGAGGAGAAAAAGAAGAGAAAAAGTTGGAAAAGTAAATTTTTTTTGTTAAATTGTATCTAGTGATACAACTAGAATATGGAGATGGACATGGGACTAC
>JALWGH010000227.1 GCA_027013735.1 Melioribacteraceae bacterium | reverse complement strand
AACGGAGATAGTTTATTTTGATTAGTGGCGACAAGAAAACTTACAAAACCTACCTGAAATTATTTCTTGCTCTCGTCCTTATTAGCATTACAATTTATTTTGTAAATAGGTTTATTGACTACATCCTTTTTATCAATGGAGATCATCCTTTTCGCGGTATTTTTGCTGTCGATCCGGGTAACCTGACTAATACGTTGGGGGGGCTTGGCGAAGTTGTTACGGCTGTGCTGGGCGTGGAATTAACGGCGGTTGCAATTATTGCTCAATTGGCTGCAAACAAATATTCTTCCAATGTGATGATTTTATTCATTCTGAATAAAGTTAATATTTTTGTAATTGCTCTGTTTGTTTTAACAGCCTCAAACACAATTCTTGTCGTCAATACCATAACGGAAGCCTTCATTCCTTACTGGAGTGTCTTTTTTAATCTTTTATTAATAATAGTGAGTTTGTTAGTTGTAATTCCTCACCTTTATTACGTCTTCAATTTCTTGCAGCCCGAAAATTTTATTTCACTTGTTCAAGGGCAGGCAAATGATATAATGCGTAAGTTACCCGAAGCTCAAGACGTTGAGATTAACAAAATGCGTGATGAATTTTATGACAGGATTGAATTCATTCGGGACATCGGGATTAACTCGGTTAGCCAAGGGGATAGCGCTGTTTCAATTCTTTGTATTACATCTTTGAAAGAAATTATTGTTAGTTATTTACAACACAAAAAGAATTTCCCTGAGAAATGGTTTAAGCGTTCGGGGAAAGAATATCTTGATCCGGATTTTTCCGCTTACTCGGATTTTGTGATAGACAGAATTGAAAGCTCCAAGACTTTTGTTGAAAGAAAAGTTTTTAGAGCTTACGATTTGATTTTTAATATTTCGCGCAAAACATTACGTGACGTTGCAGCCGGTGTTTTATTGAACTCGGGACTAATCGGTGAAGAAGCCATTACTTTGAATGACGATGGTGCACTTGAATGTACGTTCAGATATTTCAATACTTATTTGCGTTTTGCGATTAATGACCACGATCCGCGTTCGGCTTTTAATGCGTTGGAACATTACAGGGTGATTGGCGAAAAGCTCCTCGACGTTAATCCTCACAAGGTTGAACAAATTGCTTACTACTTTAAGTATTACGCACTCGAGGCTCAAAAGCAGGGTGTGTTGTTTATTCTTGAAACTGCCGCTCACGATTTGTGTGTATTAAATGAATTAGCTTACGAAAAGAAAGTGCCGAATATTAGAGAGTTGCTGTTTGTCTTCTTAAATCTCGACCAGCCGATTGAAGAGACTAATCACTCAAGCGAAATGTCATTAATTGGTGTTAGAATAGCTCAAGTAAAATTGGCGGGATTTTATTTATTAAAAGGGGAAAGAGAATTGGCGCGTCTGATTTACGAAGATATGAAAGTTGAACCAATGGAGCGAATACTTAGAATTTACGAACTTATTTATACAACAACGGTCGAAGAGTTTTGGGAAATTACTCCGCGAGGGGTAAATTTCTATTACTTACCGCCTGAAAGAAGAGAGATATTGAAAGAGTTTTTCGAATGGTTCGAAAAATAATTTTACAAACAAGTGAAATAAATCACAAATTTTTATTTAAATTTTCATATATTCATATTTTCAATTTGTTGAATACTTTGTTTTGAGTTGTTAATAAATCTTATCATTAACAAAATAGGAGATACCAAAGTGACACAAAAGAAATTCAACGAACCGAGAACCGCAATAGGGCGCTATATGGTTTACACTTTTATTCCTAAGTATTCAAACAATGTTATGGGGTTTGTTTACATGGGCGCCGCTATTCTTATTATTATTGTCGGACTAAGGGGTTTAGGAAGTTTGGTCGGACAATTGCATATTTTACCTGCTTGGCTACTTGACGACGCCGGGCAAAAAATCTCTCCCTATGTTGTTCTCCTTGCATTATTACTTGAATTTTCCTTGTTGTTAATTTTAGGTACCGTTACTTTCTTCACACCCGAAGGAATGGACCATGGTCATGGAGGTGGCGGAGAAGAGGAAAAAGCCAATATTTCTTTGCCTGATTTCAAAGCGGAAGTTGAAAAAATCAAAGAACTCTCCAACGAGGAAAAAGTTATGATTAGAAATTTCCTTGACGAGTTTGAGGCAATTAACACTAAAATTAATAAGATTCAGGAAAGCAATGTAGAAGCTCTGAAGAAAATGAAAGAAGCCTTATCACAAAACTAAAAATTTTAGGAGGTTTTGAACCGTGAAAAAGAACATGGTATATTTCGTAATGTATATAGTTCTAATCACAGAGCTCCTCATTGTTATTACGGAACGGGATGATTTGCAAGAAGCCGAGAATCAAATTCGCGATAAAATGTTGAACACATTGGCTCAAATCTACAAGAAACCGATTCTTCTATCAATTCCGGAGCTCTATTCGGATTACAACTTGGGAAATAAGACACCGAAAAAAGTAGTTATGACGCCTCTCGGATTATATTCCGACCAGGAGAAAAAGAATGTCACTTTTTATATTGACGTAGCTCCGAAGTCTCCCAAACCATTGGGCTGGCCCGAAGGGGGAATAACTAATAAAGACAGTACCAAGTATTTTAAAATTAAAAAAGAAGGTGGTAACGCAATTTTTGTTGCCCAATTCAGAAAACCGGGTAAGTACAAATTCCATGCTTATTGTGAAGTGCAAAGAGTTTTGCCTGAATACTTACCTGAACATTTATTGAAAGAACTAAAAAAACAAATAGGCAACACCAACTTACACCAAAAAAGCAATACAGTTGAATTTGTTGTTAATGCAAAGCGGATTGGCGGCTTAAAGAAGAAAGCTGCTAAATGGAGCTTGTAGTACGTTGAAAAAATAATTGCGAGGCTATTATGAGAAAGTTTGTTCTCATTTTAACTATTTTGACTCCCTTTGTGCTTTTTGCACAAAAGGGGGGCAAAATAATTGACACGTTACACGTTGTTACCCTTCAAAAATTCAAAATCCCGAGCGATAGGAACATTGTTCTGCAAAATATTCTCGGGCTTTCCGTAGATGCAAAATTTCTTGATGAAAGCGGAGCGTTCGTGCGGAAAGCTGCCGATATTTGGCAATCTCCGAAACAAGCAGAATTCAGGAAGGAAGTTCGCGGCGGTAGGGGTGTAACTGTCCAAATTTCATTTCGGGATGCAATTGAAAAACCGGGCAGGTACATATTGGATGCGAAAATAAAAATTAAAGATGAAAACAGGAGAACGCATGTTATTCCTGCTAAATATCTTGTTATTGTTGATTATCCGACTATGGCAACAAAAATAAAGTTACGTAAAAAAGCTCCTTATTATTTTAGTGAAAAAGAAACTTTTTCTTTTGCAACAATAGAATTTCCGGATCCCAATAAATATTCTTACAAAATACTTTCGCCTTCGGGACGGGTTTTGCAACAAGGCAAGGGAGCTGTTGTTGTGCTTGACACGGTTTTTAAAGATCTAAACAACGTGGACAAGAAACTTACCGTTCAGGGATTTTACAATGGCAAACAATTTTACTATCACGAAAACGGTAGTAACGAAGCGAGTAAATCTGAATGGACGGTTACACTCAAAGCTCCTTCAATAAATTATTTTGGCGATTGGGTTGTTGCATCCGATAAATCGAATACTCCCGTTGTGCTTTCGGTTTACAATGAAAATGCCAAAAAGCTTTTGTTTACTTACGGAAATTCTACCGTTGAGGGTAATTACGTTTTTGTTGCTCCCAAAATAAGAAATTTAATTGTTCGCTCTGATCCGGACGGGCTTGTAACCCTGAAAAGTTATTTGACTGCCGGTGTGTTTACATATGTTTATATTGATTTTAATCAGGAGATGCTTAATTTAATTGAGGATTGCGGACAGCTCGATAACGTAAAACTTCATGTTGAATTTACTTCGCAATTCGGAAGAGTAACACAAGATTTTAAACCGACAACAATCATTAAGTAAGCTGAAAATATGAAAAAACTAATAGTACTTTTAGCAGGTTTATTTGTCTTTTCTTCAATGCAGGCTCAATCAATTCAAGAGATGCTCGAAAAGATTGATCTGAAACTCAAGAATGACAAAAAATACCTTGACCTTTACTTTATTGCTTTTGCACCCAGTGATGTTAAAGATACCTCTCTTTATTATTTGCCAAAACCTGATGAAAAAAAGCCGTTTAGAATGGATTTTGACGACGGTGTAACCTACAGAATAGTGTTCTTAAAAGAAGGAATCGGGATTGACACTAACGTCATTGTTTATATTGATAAGATTAAACAACATATAGGTGCGGGGGCTAAATTCTTTGCCGGAGGTGGAAAGCCTCAAATAGATACTACAATGGAGTATGCTTATTCGGATATTTATTATTTAAAGAATCATTTTCCCGACAAGTATTTTAGGCTTTATCATTTCCTGAAAAAATACATCGGGAATAACGGCGAAGAGAGTATTCAAAGTCTGTTAGGCATAAAACCTGATAAAAGTATCAAAACAATTTTGGGAATATCCGCAAGGGATAATCTTGATTTCCTGAATTTTGCGAGAGCTAATTACAACCATTGGTATCCCTACGAGAAGAAAAACACCGGTGGTGGTTTCCGTCGTGGTGGCGGGGGTAATTATCAGTTTAGAGTCGATGCCTCTTTTTCTTCAATTACATTTTCTTATGCTCCTTGGATGGATTTTAAATTCGGCGGGGGAGCAAGTGTCGAATTCGGGACTGATGAAAAGTTGTTGAATATTCTTCCGTGGGAAGGGATGAATTTTTACGGTGCTGCAAGAATTCTTCTTGAATTAAATAAAGAAAAAGGAGCAAACAAGGCTTTCTTTATTGATTCGAAGATAGGGCTAAAAGTTAAAGCCCGCACAAATGATATTGTTTCGAAATTTCCGTTAATCATGTCGGACGCACCAAGGTTAAACACAGTAACTTCATTTTTTGCCGATATTTACACAACCCGTGTTTTCGGCTTACCTTTTATGAATCTTTACTTTAATATCGGCGAACAGAATTTTGATAATCCGTATTCCATTGTTGATGTTAATGGTACGCAGACGGCATTTTATTCTTTTAGCCAAGTTGCTTACACAATGTCGTTTTATTGGGATGGTAGCGATAAGAGACTTACTCGTTTCAAAATGGACATAGGTGCGGGATATCACGATGTTTGGCAGGCACAATTTTCTCCCACTGGAGCACGCGGAGCTACCAAATTATTGCAAGAAAAATTTTCCCCTATTGTTGGCTTATATTTCAACTTTGCTCCCAGCGGCAGGGGACTTTTCGGAGTAGGTATCAGGACTTATGACAGCCGTCCCAAAATTACCGGCTGGTTCAGGATTGTTCAAATTTCCGAACGACACTCAATACGTGCGGAAGCGGTTTATTTTGCACCCCCTGTTGGTAGAAAATTAAGAACATGGGAAAATAAAAACGGCATAATGTTTCAGATAAGATATCGGTTAGGGGTTTAATATGAAAGTTAAAATATTTTTCATAATAATTATTTTTTCATTTGCCACATTAAATCTTTTTGCTCAGAATTCGGATAAAAAAGATATTGAACTCAGCAATTTGATTAACCTTTACTCAAATCTTGAATATAACACTCTTGCGTTCAACGACCTGAAGAATAAATGGATAATTTCCGACCCAATGCTTGTGCGCGAAGTTTACAACAGATTTATTGTGCACGATGCTTTGCGTGAGAAAGGACGTAAATTAAATGTTAATGAAATAAAACAAAAAACGCTCGAAATTCAATCGGGTAATGTCCTTATTTTGTTACGTAAAAGATATTACGATAATGAAATAGAGTATTTTGCATTTGTTCCTTATTCGGAAATTTCCAAACCAAATCCACAACTCCTTGTTGACTCGGTTGATGACGGTTTTTATCTCCGCACAATAATAGGCAACAGGCTCTACAAAAAGATTCAGGAAAGAAGTTATTTCTTTAGCGGTATTACAAAAAAAATATTTGATGTTAAAGCCGGGTATTACTTTGATATTTACCTTGACCTCCTTGAACCGAATGTAATGTTTTGGTCAACAACTTCTCAAAGAAGAAATAAATATTTGATTTCCGTTTTCGGTAAATGGGGATGTGACGAAATTGCCTTGCCCGGTTGGCATTTAAGAAATTATATTGGTGGAATGAAACTAACTTATTACGATGTTGTTTCCAACGACCCGAGTGATTATACTTATGAGATTTCCGCAGGGGTAGGATTTCCTTCCAATACTCCATATTTATCTACACTACCAAAACTGACTAAACTTTTTAAATCTGGGCAAGATTTTTACGTTAAATTATCAGGACAGCCTTTTAAATCTTTATGGCCTCAATTCCGGAATTTTTATTTTGATATTGAGGTTGATTACAATGTTTTTAATTACAAGTATTCAGATTACGGACTTAACAGAAATATTAAATTCGATTCATTTAAAAACTTTATTGTAGCCAAGATTTACAAGAAAAAAATATTTAATATTTTTAATCTCGGAATGTTCAAAGCAGGGCTTGGCGTATCGAGTCATGATGTTTATCATCTGCAACTTGATCCCACAATTCAAAAGGTTGTTGACCTTGATAATAATAAAGACTTTATGATGAAGTTTACAAATTATGTTTTTTCGGAAATGGGTATTGAAAAATACGGCGGGCTTATTCAATACGATGCGAATTTATTAATGGGCTACAATATTGTTGACGGTTATCCTTTCGCCGGAATAAAGGCAAAATTTATGATAAGCGATACATTCGGTTTGGATGTAAGATATTATCAAACGTTTGGTTTTAAGCAATCGGATATTCCGTGGAGAACGGATACGTACTTTGTGTTTTCTCCGATAATAAAAATAAACTACTAAGAAAATATGAAAACTTTGCTTAGGAGTATTGTTGTCCTTTTTGTTTTTGTCCCATTTTTATTGTACGGTCAAACGGTTGAAAAACTCTATGCCAAAATTGAAAAAAAGTTAAAGGAGGACAATACTTATCTGAATTTATTGGAAGTTTCATTTGCTCCAGTGAAAGCGGATGATGTTAAACCGTTTCAAGGTATTCCCAAAAAAGACGGTTCGAAATACGACTTCGAATTAATTGACGGTGTGGAATATCAATTTATTATTCTACCGGAAAATATCGATTTTGATCAACCGGTTTTGTTGTTTGTTAAAAAAGTTACTCCGCCATCCTCGCTTGGCGGACAAAAGTTCTTCCAGTCCGTTGCAGCAGCTCAACCAAAAGTAGAGATAGCTCTCGATTTTGAGGATGTTCAAAATCTCTATTTTAATCACAGGAAAATTTACAATAAACTCTTGAATAAAGTAAAAGAATTAATGAAGGAAGAAACTCCCAAGAGTTTGTTAAAAATTCATGTTGATAAGGAACTGCACAAAAGCAAAGGAATTTCCGCACCTGATAATCTGGATTATTTAAATTTCCAATATGCCAATAGTCCGCATATGTATCCGAAAGAAAAAAAGAGTGTTACAAGTGGTGGGAGATTTGTTCGTCCGGGTTCGAGGAAAGCTGGGAGTACGACTCCGTTCAAGGTGAGTTACGATTTGTCGAGACTTACTTTTTTCTACGAAAAATATATGCAATGGGATAATAATTCAATAAGTACCGAGCTTAATTTTAATAACGGCTTGCTAAATCTTTTGCCATTTCAAAGTATGACGATGAGTCTGGGAATCCGTTCTCTTATTTTTCTTTCAGGTGCAAAAAGGAACTTACGGAAAGATTTTATTATTGATGCAAAAATATTCGGACGTTTTAGAGTTAATACTTCATCTTTGGTAACGGGGTTGCCTTTTATGTTTTCCGAACGTCCCAAGTTGAATGTTGGCTCTGGAGTGGTTGCGGATGTGAAAACCACACGTGCGTTCGGATTGCCTTTTCTGCATTTTTATTTTGCATCTGGAACTGAGAACTACGATAATCCTTACGTTTCTTTTGGTAAACCCGATAGCTCTTGGGCGTATTTTTCATTTACTCAATGGTTTGCAACAATGTCGTTTTACTGGAATACAAATCAGGAAAGAAACTTAAGAATGCGATTCGACTTTGGTATTGGGAGATACAACGTAAGTAAAGCTACTTATTACAATGGGGTGCAAACCGAATTGGTTTACAACCAATTTCAACCCTACTTTAAGCTGTATGTTAATTTTGTTCCAAAGGGCAATCAATTATTTTCAGCTGCTTTCAGATTGTACGACAGTATTCTAAAGTTTGATTTTTGGCTGCAGTTATTAAAGCTTAAGCCTAATCACGTTGTAAGGTTTACGGCTTCTTACATTGCCGAACCACTTTTTAGAAAAACAAGACCTTGGGAAAACGCCAAAAGTACAATGATTGGTCTTAATTACAGATTTGGCTTTTAATCGGGAAGGTGAAATGAAATTGAGAAATCTCACGTTATTTTTTACATTGCTTTTTGCGGTTAGTCTATTCGCACAAAATGAAAGCGATAGTTTAAAAATTCAACGTCTTGAAAAAATTTACAGGAATTTGGAATACAACACCATTGCTTTCAATGACTTGAAAAACAAATGGTACGTAACCGATCCTATTTACGTAAGAGAAATTTACAACAGATTTATTGTTAATAACGGTTTGCTAATCAACGGGAAAAAACCTACCCGCGAACAGCTTTTGAAAATGACGGAAGAAATTTACGCCGGAAATGTTTTTATTGAATTGCGTAAAAGATATTACGATGACGAAATTGACCAGTTGAGATTTTTTAAAGAAGTAAAAGTTGCGGCAATTGATTCCACCAAAGAACCGGAAGTAAAAAGAGAATATTTCTTTGACCCCATTACCGATTATGTTTTTATTAAGGATATTCTCGGCGATGTTGTTTACAACGATTTGAAGCAACAATTTTATGCTTACACGGATTTGACGAAGGAAGCTTTTGACAATAAGCAAGCTTACAATTTTGATTTGTACATGACCTTGCTTAATCCGTATATTCAATTTTGGAGCATTACGACCGCAAATAAAAACAAATATTTGGTTTCCTTTTTTAGCAGGTGGGGAAACGATTACATTCTCTTCCCCGGCTGGTATTACCCGGATATTTTCCCCGGCGTTAAGGTTTCTTACATTGATCATTTGAAGAACAACGAACCGTATTTGTCTTATTCCGTTGAAGTTGGTTACGGAATACCCGTTAGACAGCCTCAACTTGAGTTCAATCGCGATGTTTTTGGCCCAAGAATTTTTCATTCCGGTTCAAATATCTTTTTCAGAATTTTCGGTAATCCGTTCAGGTTATTCACGCACGATTTGGACAATCTCGATTTAACATTAACCGGAATGTTTTCAATTACAACTTACAAATCAAGCAACTACAATCTTCCTTACAAATCACAATTTTATTCCAACAGGGATTTTGTTTCCTTTGTTGCAAAATACAACGATATCCTTGAAGTAATGAATTTGGGCTGGTTTTATGCCGCGCTGGGTTTGTCCAGTTATGACATTTACCATTACCTATTAGACCCAAACGTCAGCGACTTGATTGAAGTTAATCCTTCTCCGAAAGGAAATTTTGAGCACGTTATTAGTTTGGATTTGGGCTTAAGCGAATACACCGGACTTTTAATTCATGATATTGCCACACAATTTAGTTACAATGTTTCCAAAAGTTACGGCTATGCGGGAATTAAAGCGCATCTTCTTTTGAGTAATGTCATAGGATTGGATTTTAAATTTTTTACTTCGTTCGGTATCTCAAAATCTGCCATGCCGTTTTTCAGAAGGGATACTTACATAGTATTTTCGCCAATTATAAAGATAAATTATTAAGTTTAGTAGGGGCTAATGATTGCTATGAAAAATCGGAAAAAATTTATAACAAAATTATTGGTTTTACTATTCCTTTTTACCGGGCTCACGTTTGCACAAACGCCCGATGCCGCTCGTAAAAAAGGAAATTCCGATTTAATTAAAGCTAAGTCGATTCAACTTCTTTCTCCCGTAGGAGGAGAAACTTGGAAAATAGGTTCTACACATACAATTCTTTGGAGTTCAAAAGAAATTCAATTTGTCCGCATTGAACTTTCAACAACAGGCGGAACAAGCTGGCAAACAATCGTTACGTCTTACCCTGCAAGCAGGGGAAGTTACGAATGGAATATTTCCAAAAACAATTACAATTCGACGCAGCAAGCAAGAATCAGAATTTACGATGTAAATAACGGCGCAATAATTTCAGAAAGCGCCGCCGATTTTACTATCAGTCAACTCGACGTTGATGCTCCTACTTCGGCAAATAAATTGCAAGTTTACGACACTTACAAAATACGTTGGACTGCAAGTTCGGACATATCGCTTGTTAAGATTGAATATACCACAAACGGCTCTTTGTGGGAAACTATTTCTCCATCGGAGAATGCAGCTTTAGGCTCTTTCGATTGGGTAGTGCCGGATAATCCTTCCAGTACTGCGCAAATTAGAATTACGGATTTGTCCAATCCCGCTGTTAATACCGCCTACAGCGATACTTTCAGTATTGCTTCTCTAACGTTAACTTCGCCTAACGGGGGCGAGGAATGGTTCTCGGGCAATTACCGGACGATAAGCTGGAAAAGTAAAAACATTACAAAAGTAAATTTGTATTACTCGTCGGACAACGGACTTACGTGGAAGCAAATTGCCGTTGATGTTGATGCCGGAGCAGGTAATTACACTTGGTTTGTTCCGTATTCTCCTTCGAAAGAAGCTTTGGTCAAAATAAGAGATGCTTATCACTCGAACGTTTCCGACCAGAGCGACAATAAATTTACAATCAGTAGTATTAAGCTTACATCACCTAACGGTACAATTGGCTGGCAAATCAATACAAAACAGACGATAAAATGGACAACCAATATTACGGGCAATGTAAAGATTGAACTTTCCACAAATAGCGGTTTTAGCTTTGACAACGAGCTGGTTAACTCCGTCTCCGCTACTGCGGGCGCTTATGAAATTACCGTTCCCAATATTCCAACTTACCGTGCAAGGGTTAAAATAACAAGTTTGTCCAATCCCGATATTTACGATATGAGCGACGGTGATTTTATTATTGGGGATATTTCGATTACGTCTCCAGCAGGCGGGGAAATATGGCAGGCATCTTCCGTTGAACAGATTAAGTGGACATCCACTGGTGTGCGCATTGTCGCAATTGAATATTCCGCCGACGGAGGTACTACGTGGAATACTATTACTTCGGCTGTAAATGCTACGGCAGGTAGTTACGATTGGTCTATTCCTTCCAATCTTAGCGGAAGTAATATTATTGTACGAGTAAGAGAATATCACACGTGGACAAAAATTCAAGATGTCAGTAATCCGATCACGATTACCGGGCTTACGTTAACTTCCCCTGTGGGAGATGAAGTTTGGAAAGCAGGCTCTACGCATAATATTACTTGGACTGCGAATTCGTCCATTAACAATTTGACCATTAAATACAGTACTGATAATGGTGGTACGTGGACAAATATTGCTACCGGTGTTAATGCCTCACTGGGGAGTTATTCTTGGAATATCCCTTCTTCCTTAAGTTCAAGTCAAATGTTGGTTAGAATTGTTAATGAAGATAATGTTAACATTTATTCTCAAAGTTCCACTACCTTTAAAATAGGCTACGTACTTTTAACTGCCCCTGTGGGAGGAGAAATTGTTTTTTCATCAGGAACTTATCCTATTACGTGGCAAGCCTCAAGTAGTGTGAGTTATGTGCGGCTGCAGTATTCGACTGACGGCGGGAACAATTTTATTACAATAACAAATTTTACAAACGCTTCCACCGGAACTTACAATTGGAGTGTTCCTAATGTTCATTCGACAACTGCAAGAATTAGAATTTCCGACCCTACGGGACAGGAAATAACGGATACATCCGCAAGTAATTTCACTATTGCTTCTTTGCAGGTTACATCACCAAACGGCGGGGAAGGTTTTAAACCCGGACAGACTACAAATATTACTTGGACAAGCAATTCCATTTCGAATATTAAAATTGATTTTTCGTCGGATAACGGGGCTTCGTGGACTCAGGTTGCCGCCTCGGTTGACGCAACTCTGGGTACTTATTCATGGACTGTCCCTTCCAACATAACAACACAAGGCTTGATTAGGCTTAGCAGTGTTGCACACTCCGACTTTTATGACCAGAGTGATAACAACTTTAAAATTGCCAGCCTAACCGTTGTTACTCCGAACGGAGGCGAGCATTATCAAACGGATTCAACAAAAACAGTTTCTTGGACAATTTCCTCAAATGTTTCAAATGTTAATATTGAGCTTTCCACGGACAACGGAACTTCTTGGTCAACTTTGGCAAGTAACTGGCAAGCCGATAAGGATTACTCGTGGACAATTGGCAACACACCTTCTTCGCAGGCATTAATTCGGGTTTCGGACGCAGACAATTCAAATATTTACGATGTAAGTGACAATACTTTTTCCGTGGAAAGATTACACCTGCTTTCTCCTGTGGGCGGGGAATTTTTCCTTGTTGACAGTACCGTTAATATTACTTGGAATAGTTCGGCAATTAATAATGTTAAGATTGAATATTCGACAAATAACGGTTTGATTTGGAACACGATAACCGCTTCCGCTCCTGCAGCTTCGGGAGCCTATTCTTGGACGGTTCCCGACAACCCGAGCAGTAAAGCAATTGTTAAAATTAGCGATGCAGACAATCCTGCTGCTAATATTTTTGACGAAAGCGATTCGAATTTTACAATAAGTTCCCTTTACCTTGTTTCGCCGAACGGCGGGGAAAGTTTCAGTGTTAACAGTACCCAAACAATTCGTTGGCTGGCTTATTCTTCCGTTTCAACCGTTAAGCTGGAGTATTCTACAAATAACGGTTCTTCGTGGAATTTAATTAGTTCAAGCGAAACGGCGTCAAATAAAAGTTACAATTGGACTGTGCCAAATGCCGTAACCTCGAACGCGTTGATTAGGATTACGAATAACGACAATACCAACGTTTACGATGTGAGCGACAAAACATTTTCCATTGGCAGTATGAATTTAACTTCGCCTAACGGCGGGGAAAGATGGCAGGTCGGTTCCACACATACTATTACTTGGAATAACATTAGCTCTGTCGTTAAGCTCAAAATCGATTACTCTACGGACGACGGTTCTACTTGGACAAACATTGCCACCAACGTTGACGCGACACTTGAAAGTTACGATTGGACAGTGCCGAATGCTCTAACTTCGAAAGCGTTGATTAGATTAACGGACGAAAACGATGCTACGGTTAAAGATGAAAGCGATGCCGTATTTACAATTGCGAATATTACGGTTACTGCACCCAACGGACTTGAAGCTTTGAAAGTAGGAGATACTTACGCGGTAACATGGCAAAGTTCAAATATCCCGCTTGTGGACATTGAATATTCTTCCGACAACGGTGCAAATTGGACAACTGTAACCACCGGTGTTAATGCTGCTGCGGGACTCTACAATTGGACCGTCCCGACTAATCCTACTTCAACGGGGTTAATAAGAATAAGGGATTCTCAGCATCATGAAATAAACGATCAATCGGACCAGAATTTTAAAATCATTTCTCTGACTCTTACTTCACCTACCGGAGGTGAAGGATGGGAAATAGGTGACACGAAACAGATAACCTGGACTCACGGTGGAGTGAGCACTATTAAAATAGAATATTCTTCCGACAACGGTAGTAATTGGAACACGATTATTCAAAATGTAAACGCTGACGATTTGTCTTACGATTGGACTGTGCCCAATTCTCCTTCCAATGAATATTTAATTAAAATAACCGACGAAGCGCGTAATGATATTTACAGCGTAAGTTCTTCCGATTTTACCGTTGGTTCAATTACCGTTACCCAACCGAACGGAAGCAGTAATTGGAAAAGCGGTACCACTAACGAAATAAAATGGACTGCAACCGACGGATTAAACGTTGTAAATTTGAGTTACTCAACAGATAACGGAACAACGTGGAACACAATTGCAAATTCCGTTCCCGCTTCCGACCAATCTTATTATTGGACAATACCGGGGAATATCTCGTCAGCGACTTCTTTGATTAAAATTTCTCACGGTCTTAGCGGTTCGGAAATTTCCGATGAGTCAAACATATTTACAATAAATTCTTTGCAATTAACCACTCCTAACGGAGGTGAATATTTCCAAGCGGGAACAACGGAAAAAATTTCGTGGAGCAGCTCTGTTGTAAATTCCGTTGACATTGAGTACTCTACCAATAGAGGAGGTTCTTGGCACTCGGTTGTTTCTTCTTATCCTGCTTCCAACGGCTTTTACAATTGGGATGTCCCTTCGAATTTATCTTCCAAAGAAGCTTTGATAAGAATTAAAGATGCGGATAATTCTTCAATTCTCGATAGCAGTGATGCCGTATTTACTATTGGGTGGATTAAGATGTTTGTCCCTGTCTCCGACAGCGTTTGGCAGGCGGGTAAAAAATACAATATTGTTTGGGATGCAAGCTCAAGCATCGATTTGATTCGCCTTGATTATTCCACGGATTTGGGCGCAAGCTGGAATGTTATTACATCTTCGGCTACCGCAACGGCGGATACTTTTATGTGGAGTATTCCGAATAATATTTCTTCGAACCAAATGAAAATTAGAGCCAGCGATGCGCAATCGAGTTTAGGCATTGCTCAGCAGACGGATGCCTTTACGGTGATGACTCTCGACGTGGTTTCACCTAACGGCGGGGAAAATTGGCAGGTAGGTTCTACACAAAATATTACGTGGGATTACAGCAGCGGGTTGATTAATTTATTGAATCTCTACTATTCAACCGACAACGGTTCCAATTGGACAACAATTGCAACTAATGTTAATGCTTCTGCCGGTTCTTATTCGTGGAGTATTCCTTCCGGTGCCGAGGGTTCGCAAACGTTGATTAAAATCGTTAATGCACAAAATACAAAAATTTACGATGTGAGCGATGCCGATTTTACAATTAATAATTTAACTGTTACGTCTCCTGCAACCGGGGACGAATTGCAAACCTCGCGTGTGGCAAAAATTAAATGGACTTCGTCCAACATCTCCGATGTTAGGATAGAATATTCCACCGATAACGGTTCTACTTGGAATACAATTGTCTCTTCAATTGCCGCATCTCTCGGAGAATATGATTGGACAGTTCCTACCGGCATTACTACCAATCAGGCAAAGATAAGAATTTATTCAAAGCAAGACCAAAGTGTATTAAGCGAAAGCGGGTTGTTTGCCATTAAAATGTTGGAGCTTACTTCACCTTCGGGAAATGAAATTTGGCAGTCGGGCTCGCAGCACAATATTACGTGGACTTCCGATTTAGTTACTTCCTTGGATATTAAATATTCCATTGACGGAGGAGCTACTTGGAGTACTATTGCAACAAATGTGACGGCATCGACAGGTAGTTACGCTTGGACGTTACCTTCGAACACTTCCTCGACAAATGTTTTTGTAAAGATATTTGAAACGGGACATTCAAATATTAATGACTCGAACGGCACGGCTTTTTCAATTGGTAATCTTGTTGTAACTTCACCAGCTGCTGCCGACGAATGGCAGGCGGGCAGACAAAAGAAAATAAAATGGAATTCGGCTTCCGTTAATAATGTGAAGTTGGAATATTCGCTTGATAACGGCGGTAGTTGGACGACAATTGTTTCTTCAATGGCTGCTTCTCTGGGTGAGTACGATTGGACTTTGCCTGCAAATGTTTCTTCCGCTCAGGCAATTGTAAGGGTTACGGCTGTAGAAGATCAGACGTTTAGCAACACGAGTGGAATATTTAAAATTAAATTGTTGGAGGTAACTTCACCGGACGGCGGGGAAGTTTGGCAAAGCGGAGCTCACAAGCAGATTAAATGGAATTCCGGATTAGTAAACAACATTGACATTTATTATTCAACTAACAACGGAACAAGCTGGTCGTCAGTGGCAACCAACGTTAGCGCCTCTTCGGGAAGTTACGACTGGACTTTACCAGCGGGTGTAACCTCAAGCCAAGCGCTGGTTCGTCTTATTGACGCAAGCAATAATGATGTCAGGGATTCCAGTAGTTCCAATTTTACAATTGGCAGCCTTTCCGTTACAGCTCCTTCTACGGGTAATGAGTGGCAGGCGGGTAAAACATATTCTGTTAAATGGACTAACAGCGGATTGAACAACATTAAAATAGAATACACAACCGATAACGGAACTTCTTGGAATACTGTTATTAGTTCCGTTGCAGCAAGTTTGGGAGAATATTCGTGGACGCTTCCCGAAAATATTTCTTCGAATCAGGCAAAGGTGAAAATCACCTCGGTTGAAGACACTAATTTTTACGCAGTCAGTAATTTGTTTACAATTAAAAATCTTACTTTGGTAACTCCGAACGGCGGGGAGGTTTGGCAGGCGGGAGTTACTAATAAAATTAAATGGAACTCCGGTCAGGTAAATAAAATCACAATTTATTACACCACAAACGGCGGAACGTTGTGGAAACAACTTGCCGTTAATGTTACTGCTTCCCTCGGTAGCTACGATTGGGCTATCCCGTCGGATTACAACACTACCGAAGCTTCCGTGAGGCTTGTTGACGTTGACAATTCTTCAGTTAACGATTCGTCTGCCTCTCCTTTTACAATCGGTAAGTTGGCAATTACTTCGCCAACGGCAAGTTCTGAGTGGCAGGCGGGGCAGGATTACTCAATAACTTGGACAAGTTCAAGCGTTACAAATATTAAGTTGGAATATTCAACGGACAACGGTTCTACGTGGAAAACTATTGTCGCTTCGACGGATGCGACAACCGGAAGTTACAAATGGACTGTTCCCGCAGGCATTTCCGCGGCACAAGCAATGATTCGTGCTTCTGCCGTAAGCGATTCCACATTTTCCGATAACAGCCCTGCGTTTGTAATTAAGCAACTCGATTTGACATACCCGTCCGGCGGTGAATATTTGCAAGCGGGGAACTCGGTAAATATTAAATGGAATTCCGGTCAGGTTAATTTAATTAGTATTTATTACTCCACGGACAACGGAACTACATTTGCCAAAATAGCGGAAAATGTTAACGCTTCTTCCGGTGTTTACACTTGGAATATTCCTTCAACAGTTTCAACCAATCAAGCGTTTGTTAAAATTATTGACGTGAACAATAGCTCCATTAAGGACCAGAACGACAATATTTTTACCATTTCGATTTTACGAATTACTTCTCCAACAGCAACAACCGAATGGCAGGCGGGAACAAAACATTCCATTACTTGGCAGGCGGGCAATAGCGGTAACATTAAACTGGAATATTCGCTTGACGGTACAAACTGGACAACAATTATTGACAATCTTGATCCGGCATCCGGTTCTTACGATTGGACATTGCCTTCGACAATCAGTTCGACCACCGCTTTTGTAAAAGCAACGTCCTCGCTTTCTTCGGATGTTTCGTCCTTAAGTCCCGCTTTTACAATTAAGCGCCTTGAGCTCACTTCTCCCGACGGTGGCGAGAATTGGCTCTCGGGAACTTCTCACAATATTACATGGGCAAGCGGTTCGGTTAATGCAATAAATATTTACCTTTCTACCGACGGAGGTTCCACTTGGAGCGCCATTAAAACAAATCAGAATGCAAGCGTTGCCCAGTATTCTTGGAATATTCCGGGCACGATTTCCACAAACAGCGCTTTAATTAAAATTGCCGACGCTACAAATTCTTCCATTGTGGATTCGAGTGCAAACATGTTTTCAATAAGCAGTTTGGCGCTTACTTACCCGACAGGTGGTGAGAGACTTCAGGAAGGAAAAACTTACTCAATTAAATGGGACGGAGCAAGTACGTTTAGCGAAGTAAGTCTTGAGTATTCAACCGATGGCGGAGTAAATTGGATTACTATTGTTAATTCCACTCCGGCGGCAAATCATTCTTACGATTGGACTGTGCCGAGCGGAATTTCAACTAACCGTGCTCGTGTTAGAGTGGTCGATTTGCCGAATAAAAACTTTACGAGTTCCAGTTCCGATTTTACAATTGTTAACTTGAAGTTAACTGCTCCTGTCGGCGGAGAATATTTGCAAGCGGGCACCACTACAAATATTACGTGGCAAAGCAGTCTTGTGAACAATTTGACAATCCAATATTCAACGGACGACGGTTCTACGTGGAATACGATTACAACAGGACAAAGCGCTTCGGCTAATTCCTACACTTGGTCAATCCCGGCAGGAGTCTCCACGGACAAGGGTGTTGTCCGAATTTTTGATGAGCTGGAGAACAACAACTACTCACAATCGACAAGTAACTTCAGAATCGGAAGTATTCTTCTTACGTATCCGAACGGGGGAGAGCTTTTGAATGCGGGGAACACAACGACTATTAAGTGGACTAATACTTCGAACATTACGAGTGTTAAATTAGAATATTCCACTGACAACGGTTCTTCGTGGAATTCAATTATTGAAAATACTGCGGCTGACGGCAGTTACGATTGGTCAATTCCGGCAAGCATTACTTCGGACAAATGTTTGGTTAGAATCAGTGACGCCGAATCGAATCTGGGAATTAAAGACGTTAGCGACAACACATTTATTATTGACGCATTGATTTTGAAATCGCCCAACGGCGGTGAAAATTACAAAGTAGCCTCGACTCAAAAAATCACGTGGCAATCCGTTTCGAGCATTGCCAATGTAAAGTTAGAATACAAAAACGGTAAAAACGGTTCGTGGAATTTAATTGCAAACAACGTTGCTGCAAATTTAGGCACGTACGATTGGACAATCCCTAATGTCCCTTCGGATTCCATTTACGTTAGGGTGAGCGATCCGTCGAATCCGAGTTTTGCAGATGTTAGTGCAAGCTCGTTTAGAATTGCGGATGTTAATATTACCGAGCCGAACGGTTCGGAAAAATGGCTCGCCGGTTCCGTTCATTCGATTAAGTGGCAGGCTTCATCGAACGTTGATTCGGTTGATTTGTATTACGCAACTCAAGGTTCCTATTTAGCTTTAATCGGAAGGCGTAAAGCATCCGACGGTGAATATTCGTGGACACTTCCCAACACTGCTTCGAGCAAGTATTACGTTAAGGTTGCAGATTCTCGTTCTTCCGGTAGCATTGCCGATACTTCGGATTCGTATTTTACAATTTCGAACATTCAAATTACACAACCGACGGCAGGTGAAAAAATACTTGCCGGTTCTTCTTTGTTGATTAAGTGGAACAGCTCGGCGGATATTGACACGCTCGAATTAAGATTCTCTTTGGATGACGGGACCTCCTGGAATTCAATTGCAACAATTAAGGGAACAAATCAACAATATGTTTGGAAAGTACCTGCAGGAATCAGTTCCTCCAATGCTTTGATTTCAATCCGTGATTTTAATTATCCCGGCATTGCGGACACAACAGGTAAATTTACAATTACTTCTTCCTCTCTTGTTTTGTCCAAGCCGAACGGCGGGGAATCAATAATTTCAGGAACAACTTACGAAATAAAATGGACGGCGGACGCCACCGTTAAAACTTTAATGATTGAGCTTTCAACAAACGGCGGAACCAACTGGCAGGATACCATTGCCCGCGCGGTTGATGCATCTAAAGGGTCTTACACTTGGAGTGTGCCTTCCAACCTCTCTACTTCTTCGGCAATGATTAAAATCAGTGACGAATTGAATCCGTTCATTGCGGATTCGAGTGATGCAACATTTACAATAGGCGGACTCCAACTTGTTGCCCCTTCGGGAGGCGAGCATTGGCAGGGCGGTTCAACGCAAAACATTACTTGGAATGCTTCGGCAAACATTGCGAACATTAAAATTGAATTCTCGACAGACAACGGCTCTAATTGGCAAACAATTGTTTCTTCCACTCCTGCAAATGCTTTGAGTTATGCTTGGGCAATACCCAACATCAGTTCAACACAAGCATTGGTAAAAATCAGCGATGTCTCCTCGCCCGCAATTGCGGATACGAGTTCATCGGTGTTCTCAATAAGTTTGCTTAGATTAACAAGCCCCAACGGCGGTGAAGATTTACAAATCGGAAAGAACTGGGATATTACTTGGGTTAACAGTTCGGATATTTCACAAGTAATGCTGGAATACTCCAGCGACGGAACAAATTGGAAGAGCATCACTTCCCAGCCGGTTAATGCTTCGTTACAAAAATACACGTGGAATGTTTCCGGGATCAGTTGCTCCAAAACAAATTACGTCAGGATTTACGATTTTGTCAACAGTTCAATTCAAGATCAAAATGATGCTAATTTCAGAATAAAACAACTGGAGATTGTTTCCCCCGCAGGCGACGAAAAGTGGGAGATAAATACTACCCACGCAATCCAGTGGAGTTATTGCAATGTGGATTCGGTTGTTTTAAAATATTCTTTGAATAACGGAAATACTTGGGTGAGGATAGACACGGTTGCCGCTTCGACATTAAAGTACAATTGGACTTTACCTTCCAGTCCAAGCACCGAGGCAATTGTCAGAGTCGAAGATTTCGGCTCTCCTTCGGTTTACGTGGAAAGTAATAAATTCAACATTTACACACCTTCACTGAGTTTGATTTCGCCCAACGGCGGAGAAAATTATCAGGCTGGCAAAAAGATTAAAATTAAGTGGCAAAGCGGTTGGGTTACTTCTCTGAAAATCGAATACTCCTTGAACAACGGAGGCAGTTGGAGTACAATAGAAAACTCTTACCCGGCGGACAGCCAATATTATTATTGGACTTTGCCGGATACTTTCTCAACTACGGCTCTTGTGAAATTAACCGATGTTAACAATACTTCGCTGGTAGATTCCAGTGCCAGCCCGTTTAAGATTAGCAGGTTGAGAATTTTGTCTCCGCTTGGCGGCGAGTTCTGGGTCTCCGGTTCCACACACAAAATAAAATGGAAAAGCGAAGGTTCAATTTCCAACGTTAGCTTGAAATACACGCTTGACGGTACGAATTGGTTCTCCGTGCCGGGAGGCAATACGGTTACCGCTTCTACAGGTTCGTTTGATTGGAATATCGGGCAAACACTTTCCTCAAAAATTGCCAAGGTAAAAGTAGTTTCTCTGGACGGGGATTCGATTGAAGCCGTTAGCCCTGACGTATTTAAGATCGGGTGGATTTCAATTACATCTCCCGCAGGCGGGGAAATTTTGCAAGCCAATAAATACACTCCTGTAGAATGGAAGAAGAGCTCGAGCGTTACGAGTATCAAAATAGACCTGTTAGACGTTTCTAACAATACGGTACAAAATATCGGGACGGCTAAGGATACTACGCTTTATTCCTGGTTGGTTGGAAAGGATTTGGACATCGATTCGGCAAAGATAATCGTAAGCGATGAAGAATCGAATTACAAAATAACGGATACGAGCAAAGTCTTTTCAATCAGGACGTTGAGAATTACATCTCCCGATTCAACTTCTAACTGGATGTCCGGCACGCACCAAATTATTAAATGGACACGCAGTTCGTTGATTGATTCGGTCAAATTGGAATTCTCTACTGACAAAGGCGCTACGTGGAATTATATTACGCCTAAAACTCTTTCTGCGGCGGATTTGAAATATGATTGGAATATTCCCGATAAAATTTCTTCGAGTAACTGCTACGTCAGGATTACGGATAAGAATAACGCAGCAATGCGGGATACGAGTGATTTATTTACTATTTACACTCCTTCACTCACCGTTTTAAGTCCTAACGGCGGGGAAATGCTTACAGCCGGCTCAACTGTAAATATTAAATGGCAAAGAGGATTTGTTACGGCTTTGACGATAGAATTCAGCTCGGACAACGGAGCAACTTGGGATACACTTGCTTCCCCGGTTAATGCTGCTACCGGTTCGTATGCGTGGACTATTCCGAATACATTGAGCACTTCTCAAGCTTTAATAAGAATTCGGGACTTCTCCGACCCGACGCTAATGGACGAAAGCGACGGTAATTTCAAAATCGGATGGATTAAGATTTCCTCTCCTTCGGCAGGCGCGCATTTCAGCACAAGTATGCCGATGAGTATTTCTTGGACTACTTCTTCTTCCGTTAATGCGGTTGATATTTACTATACGATAGGAAAGGATACTATTCCCGTCTTTACAAATCTCCTCCCGAATTTGGGATCAAAAGTGTGGAACAGTTTGCCTTCCGTAGCGACGGACAGTTTGAAAATTCTGATATTCGATTCCGAATCGAAGAAGAATTTATTTGCAGCAAGTGATTTTGTCTCAATTGTAATATTAAATCTTACTTACCCGAACGGCGGGGAATTCTTAACAAGCGGCGGAAAAGCTACTATTAAATGGGTAGCAAGCAAAAATATTAACAGAATAAGAATTCGAAGATACACGAGCAGCGGCGGTTGGAGTGTGGTTGCACCAACGGTATCCGCTGTTGTGGGTAGTTACGAGTGGACTATTCCGACCACGCTTGTTTCCGATTCCGTATTACTTGAAATAAGCGATGTACAATTCCCCTCGGTTGCAGACACTTCCGATGCGGTCTTCCGTGTCGGTTCGTTGAAGTTGGTTTCCCTTACGAACGGAGAAAGAATACGAGAGGACTTGAATTACAAAATTACGTGGAGCGCAAGCTCGAACATTAAAATGGTTGAGCTTTCGTACAAAACGTCGAAAAATAATACGTGGACTCCTGTAGTGGTGCTTCCGGCGGATTCTTTTTACAATTGGAAAGTTCCGACAACTCCTTCCAACGATTGTTACATTCGGGTAAGAGATGTAAATAATACAACGCTCTACGATACAAACTCAACTCCGTTTACTATTGCGCGTTTGAAATTAACGTCCCCGGTGGGAGGAGAATATTTCCAAGCAGGAACGGACAGAACCTATTTGATTAAATTTGACAAACAGTACGTTGACAATATTAAACTTGAATACACAAAAGATTACACGGCTAATCCTGTTAAATGGGAGAATATTTTAATACCGACAACTACCGGTACCTCTTACGAATGGAGCGAGCTTAAAAATATGGGATTGAGCGATGCAAGTAAAAAATACAAAATCCGCGTTGTGGATATTGACTATCCTAATGTTGCGGATACTGTTGACGCTCCTGTAACCGTAAGTTACTTGCGCCTTGTTGCCCCGAACGGCGGTGGCAGTGAAAAAATAGGTACTCAATACGATGTTAAATGGTTTGTAAGTGATAGCACAGTTTCCAATGTTAACATTGCAATTAAAACTTCAAAAGACCCTGACTACGGAGTGCCTATCAACACTAATCCGATTAAGGCTTCCGATTTGTCTTACGTGTGGAATATTCTTACAAAAGCAGACCCGAAAGTAAGGATGAAAATTTACGATGCCGATCATCCTGAAATTTACGACGAAAGTGACAGTACTTTTGTTATTAGCTCCATTAGTCTTACATCGCCTGACGGTGGAGAAAAATGGCAAATCGGCAAAACCTATCCTATTACGTGGACAAGCGAATACATTAATAAAGTAATTTTGCAATACAACCTTTCCGGCAAGGAGGACGACTGGCACAACGTACCTAATGCCGGCTATCAGGATTCTCAAAGCGGAAAGGGCTCGTTTAACTGGTATCTGGAAGACGGCGTGGTTTACGCCTCCGACAAAGCAAAGGTTAGAATAATTTCGTCCGAATTTTCAAATATTAGAGATACAAGCAAATCCAATTTCTCAATTGTTCGCTTGCGTGTTACGGAGCCGAATACCAGAATTGCTTGGAATAACGGTTCCAAACAGCAAATAAAATGGGATGCGGAAAAATTGGACAGCATTAGAATATTGTTGGATTTGGGAGGCGGCAAAGGCGTGCTTCCGGTTGCGGGTCCAATTTCAGCAACAAAGGACAATCCTTACACTTGGACAGTGCCTCAAGGAATTGCCACGAGTACGGCAAAAATAATTGTCAGGGATTACAAAGATGCTTCCATTGCAGACACAAGCGACGTGGAATTTGTAATTGGTCCTGCGCCCGTGCTTACGGTTCCCGACAAATACCAAACCGGTAAAATTAATATTGTTTGGAATTTCGACACCCCGGGCGAGAAGCTTGAAATTTCGGGACTTGAGTGGAAGTTCAGTAATGCAAACACATTTACAAGCGGCGGACTGGGACTTGTGGTTAGCCAAAGTCAATACACCGGTCCGGTAATTGACGACACTATTAAGTGGAATTCCAAGGCTTACGTTGACAAGTTCGAAGGTTTTGTAGATTTGAGAATCACTTTCCATTCGGAATTCAATGTTGATTATGTTCTGGAAGCAGATAGTGTAAAAATAGACAACAAAGCGCCCGAGTTTGACGACAAATCTGTGAAGATAACACAAAATCCTTTCCTTTACGGTTGGGACAAAGCGTTTATTTCTTGGAAAACTGCCGTCGATTCGAGTAAACCGGTAAAAGTAACGCTTTCTTCTTCCGAAAGTTCTCTCAATAATGTGGGGACAGTAGGAGATTCGATTATTGTAAGGGATTTGAAAACAGCGACAAGTTATGATTTCAAAATAACGGTTTCGGATTATCTCGGAAATTCGCAAACGTTTAATCATTCGTTCACAACATTGAATCTTGTTGACTTTAACGGTGACCGAACGATTGATGTAACCGATTTGAATGATTTTGTTGCCGCTTGGACAACCGGGGATTCACTCTACGGTGCGGATGTTTATCCTTACGCAGGAGATATTCCGTACGTCGAGGTTAACGGTGATATGGAACTTTCGGTCGAAGACCTTGTTACATTCGTCAATATGTGGTATTACGACAAGATTCATCTTGCGTTGCCGAAAGAAAGTCACGCGGATATTGCTACTATTATGCCTGACGAACGCGAGAAAATAAAGTTTAAGAAAGGCGAAACGGAATTTAATTTCCCTGTTGACGTTTCAAAATACAAACGGGGTTTAAATTCGCTTTCGTTAAAACTTTATTACGATAACTCCGTCTTTGATGTGGATTCGGTTAATTTCGTAAGCGCTAACGGGAAGGACAATAATATTGCGCTTGTTTACAACGACAGTGCGAGAGGAATTGTTTACGTGGATTACGCTAAACTTTCGGGTAAATTTGCCGATTCTTACACGCTGAAAGCGCACATTAAGGCAAATCTCGACAGGTTTAATCCGCAAGATTCCATTTTTATGAATTTGACTTGCTTGAATAAATCCGGCGAAAAAACTGTTGACAAAAACATTGTCTATTCATTGCGGGAGATTCCGAACAGTTACAAATTGTACCAAAATTATCCGAACCCGTTTAATCCGACAACGACGATTGAGTACGATTTGCCACAGCCGACCAAAGTTAAACTTGTGCTGTACAATATTCTCGGTCAGCAAGTAGCAGTATTATTAAATAAGTTCCAGAAGGAAGGAAGTTACAAATTCATCTTTGATGCGGAAAAGCTACGTGGCGGACTTTCGACCGGTGTTTATTTCTACCGCTTTGTTGCAGGAAAATATGTTAAAACTAAAAAATTATTGTTGCTAAAATAGGGGATTAAGATATTATGAAAAACGCATTGCGATTTATTGCCGTTTTGTTTCTCGTATTCCTATCGGCATATTTAATAGAATCGTGTGAATCGCCAAGTTTGGTAGATAATCCTCCGCCGTTCATTGAAATAATCGACGGTCCCAAGCAAAATCAGGTTCTGGACAAAGACCAAGTTTATTTCAAATGGAAAGGCAGCAGCAATGATTACCAATTTTCGTATTTGCTTTCTATTCTCGACGAGGATAATGTTGACACGGCTTACGTTGATACTACGGCTTGGTCTAACACCACAGAGGCTTATTTCTCCAATCTTGACGAAGGTTCTTACGTTTTTACCGTTTGGGGAAAGAGCGGTTCTTTGATTCAATCGGCATCCCGTAAATTTATTGTGGATGCCGTCAAAGGCGCTTCGATGATGTTCTACAAAAGCGAGACGCACATTAAGGTAGGAGACACGGCTCGCGTAAGCGTTTGGGCTGAAAATATTGACAGCTTAATTGCAATGCGTGTTGTTATTACGTTTAATAAAAACAAAGTGCATTTGTACACTGTTCAGCAATCAAGATTTATTGAGAAAAGGGATTTTAACCAGATTATTTTGCCCGGCGATTTAATGAATCCGAATTCCAGCCTAATTAAACAAATAAATTCAAAGGGGAAAATTGAACTCTACAGCGGATTCTTGACACGTAACGGCAACCAAAGAAGTCTAAGCGGGTCAGGTTCGTTAGCGGAATTGAAATTCGTAGGAATTTCAAAAGGGGAGGCGACAGTAGGATTTACCAAAATCGAACTGGTTTCGGAAGATAATAAGTTGATAAACGCCCAAATCCCAAAACATGCCGTGATTGTAGTAGAGTGAAATTTTAGGTAATTTTAAACTTAATTTTTCTTTAATATTTAAACCTTTTTAAGGAGTAGTAATGAAACGTACTTCATTAATCACACTCGCAATTCTTTTGTTTTCTTTTAACCTTTTTGCTCAAAATTATTCCGGTCCCGAGAAAGGAACGGTGCCTCCCGGTAAAGTTGTTTCTACCGATGATTTTTCAGCGCCTTTAATTGCGCCCGCTCAATTTAGAATTTTTAACCGAGAAGAAGACATCAAACCTATTCCGGACGAATACAATAATGAACGTCCTGCTTCTCCTTTCGGGACAAATATGATTAGGGATAATCAATACAATATTCAAGGCAGCAAAACCGACAGTGTTATTTTATTCAAAGATTTTCAAGGCTTTCTGCACGAAAATTCAATTCCTCCGGATCCTTACATTGCCGCAGGACCGGAGCATCTTATGATTGTGGTTAACGGTTATTTCCGTATCTTGGACAAAGACGGTAACGAGCTAAAAACCATTTCGGCAAGCAAATGGTGTTCAAAAGTTTTACCCGGTGCTTCCGTTTTTGACCCGAAAGTAATTTACGATCATTATTCCGGAAGATGGGTAATGGTGTGGCTTGATGTTAACGACGCTTCAAGCGAAGCGTATTATATGCTTTCTGTTTCAGACGATTCCAATCCCCTTGGAAATTGGTTTGAATGGGCAGTGCCTTCAAATTACAACGGTTCCACTCCATCGGGCAGTTGGGCGGATTACGAAGGCGTGGGCTTTGATGACAAAGCAATTTATTTAACATCCAACCAATTTACATTCGGACAAAATGCGTCTTACCAAACTACAAGAATCAGAATAATCAATAAAAAGGGGATTTACGTTTCGGATTCCGCTTCGGCTTTTTCTTACACGGATTTGTGGGACATCAAGTATCCGGGCACAACATACGGAGCTTTCGGACTAAGACCGGTAAGAATGTACAGCCACGACGAAAGTTTTTATTTTGTTAAAAATTCTCCTTACGTTACAGGCACACAAATTGCGGTTTACGAGCTTATTGATCCTATTGGCGAAACGCCTACCCTTGTTAGCTACAAAATACCTGTTACGGCTTACAAAAGTCCTCCGAATGCGAACCAGTTAGGCGGAGGCACTCCTTTAATTGAAGGAGGAGGCGCCGGAATAAGAAACGAGCCCATATTTAAGAACGGAATAATTTATGTTGTTCATTCCGTAGAATACAAAGATAACGGCACTTATTCGGGAGTTCATTTCCTCGCGCTGGATATTTTTTCGCAAGCAGCAAAGACGGATTTTGTGTTTGGTGCACCTCACCGCTATTACATTTATCCCGCATTGGCTCTGGACGCAAATAATAATGTGTTTATTTCTTACAGCCGTTCGGGAGACTACGAATATTGCGGAGCTTATTTTTCCGTTGTGCCTGCCGGCGAAAAATCTCCTACCGGTAGTATTGCAATTCAGCCGGGTAAAGCTCATTACATTGTTACTTACGGTGGCTCACGTAACAGATGGGGAGACTACAACGGTGCTTGGCAGGACCCCGTGGATACTAACAATGTTTGGCTTTTTTCCGAGTTTGTTAACCAGACGGACAGATGGGGCACTTGGATAGCGGGAGCAAGATACAAACCCTTTAACGGTCAATTCATTTTTGCCAAAACAAAATCAATTGACTTTGGAGAATTGGAAATAGGCAAGGGTGCTATGGAGAAAGAAGTAGTAATTAAAAATTACGGTATGCAACAAGTTACGGTAAGTTCGGCTAAAGTTCACGATTCACAGCTTTCGGTTAGTACCGTTCCTTCCCTGCCTGCTTCGCTCAATGCTTATGATTCCGTTGTTGTAGGAGTTAGCTTTAATCCGCAAACACCGGGCTATATTAGTGATTCTCTAATTGTTAAAAGTGATGATGCAAACAATCCGGATATTTATATTCAAATGAACGGAAGAGCTTACGAAATTGCTCCGGTAGAGCTTAATAAACTTTACGGGTGTACTACTTCCACAATAAGGGAAAGTAAATTATTGACCTTTGACGCCACGTCAGGACAGGGTGCTGAAATAGGAAGCATTGAATACAAAAACGTTAGCAGTCTTACGGTTAACCCTAACGGTAATGAGCTTGTCGGGCTAATCAGAAGTACGGATTATTCGAAAATGTTAAGAATAAATTCAAAGGCGGGTGACGGACATGACACAACTGTTTTGCCTGTAGCTTGCAGCGCTATTTCTTTTGCCAAGAATAATGTCCTGTACGGCGTTACGACTAACAAACAATTGTACCGCTTTGATGCTCAAACTTTGGACACAACGCTGGTAATGAATTTGTCCGTTATTCCTCTTACTCTGGCGTATAATCCGCTTTCGGGCGAGTTGTGGTTTTCTACAAGAACCGGACTTAACACTGGAAAATTGTACAAAATCAACCTCAACTCCAAGAGTGTAACGGAGGTTGCGTCGTTGGATATTTTAATCAATGATTTGTGTTTCGATGATTCCGGCGATCTCTTTGCCGTTTACGGAACTTCCTCTTACTTAACCGTGATTGACACTGCGACAGGCGTTAATTACGACATCGGTAAAACAAATCAAATACGTGTTAAGGGACTTGCAATTAAAGGGGATATTATTGTTAATGCAGTTGAGAACAACACTAAAGAATTAACACCGTTAAAGTTCACATTGGAGCAAAATCAACCCAACCCGTTTAATCCGACAACGTTAATTTCTTTTACACTGCCGGAAAATTCACAAGTCCAGTTGAATATTTACAATCTTCTCGGACAAAAGGTTACCACGTTAATAAACAGAACAATGAGCGCAGGAAATCATCAGGTAAAATTCAATGCCTCTAACCTGAGTAGCGGAACTTATTTTTACGAATTGTCCGCTAAAAACGAGAAGGGTAAACTTTACAAGTCCGTGAAGAAAATGATACTATTGAAGTAATTTCTAATTGTTCCTGATGCAAAAAAGCCCCGCTTAGCGGGGCTTTTTTCTAAAGTTTGGCTAATTTCTCATAAAAAAAGCAGCAGATAACAAAGGATTATTAGAAAAAACCGACTTCGCGTACCGATAATTAGAGTTAACGAAGTGC
>JALWGH010000226.1 GCA_027013735.1 Melioribacteraceae bacterium | reverse complement strand
GGTTTAATCTTGTTTGTATTTGTTTTCGTTACTATTCCGGCTTATTCACAAAGTAACAGTAAAAGAAACCCGGGAGAAAAAACCAATGCCAAAGTTGAAATGGTTTTAATTCCCGCTGCTTCCTTTCAAATGGGAATTGACAGTTCCGAAATTCAGGAATTAGCCGAAATGGGGAAAGACGTTCCACACATGAACTTAAACCTCGCACGTTGGTGGTTTGGGGACGAAACCCCGCGCCACACGGTTCGGCTCGATTCATTTTACATTGATGCTTACGAGGTTACAAACCGGCAATTTAAAAAGTTTGTGGATGCAACAGGTTACAAAGCCGAAGGCGAATGGGAAGAATATGCTACCGCCGAAAGAATGAACCATCCTGTTGTAAACGTTACTTGGAAAGATGCTCAAGCTTACGCCAAGTGGGCGGGTAAGCGTTTGCCCACCGAAGCCGAATGGGAATATGCCGCTAAAGGAGGAACGGATTTTAAATGGTATCCTTGGGGGAACAAAGCAGACCCGGCAAAAGCAAATTATCGGTACGAAGGAGAATCTTTTTTTGACGGAGTTTGGAGATTACTCGGATTGAGAAAGATTGGAACGACGCCCGTTGGTAGTTATCCGCCGAACGATTTCGGACTTTACGACATGATTGGCAATGTAGAAGAATGGTGTGCAGATGTTTACAAACCGTATCCGGGAAACCACTCACAAAACGATGACTACGGTAAAAACAACCGCGTTGTCAGAGGAGGCAGTTGGGAATCCTCTAACCCTGTGTACATTCGAATAACCGGCAGAATAGGCGTTGACCCGCATTCCTTTAGTTACCACAGGGGCTTCCGTTGCGTCAAACCCGTGAAATGAAAATGTTAAACCGGATTTAACAATTTTAATATTTAAAAGCAAAAAGCCGGATTTTACTCCGGCTTTTTTTAGGGGAAGATGTTTCGGGAGTTATTTCAGCAAAATCATTTTTTTAATAGCGGAATAATTTCCTGCTTTTAAGCGGTAGAAATAAACTCCGCTTGTTAAACCGTTTGCGTTGAAAATTACCGAGTAGGCGCCTGCGGTTTGTTTTTCGTTTACCAATGTGGCTACTTCACGTCCGAGAATGTCGTAAACAATCAAGTGTACGGACAGCTCGTGAGCTGTCCCTACATTGGGAATTGAATATTCTATTGTGGTTGTTGGGTTAAATGGATTGGGATAATTTTGTCGCAGGTCGAAACGGTTTACTGTCAGTTCTTCCCTTCGAACCGAAGTTGTTCCGAATGTATGTCCGTACAAGCCGAAAGAAGTCCCAACCAGCAAATCGTCGTAATAGAGGAAATTGATTTTTGTGCCTACGGGGTAGGAGTAACCGAGATTCCAGGACGTTGAAGAAGTTAAATCGTAATAATAAATTTCTTCGTCAACTGCGCAGTAAAGAATATTGTTGCCGAGAGTAACGGCAGTGGCTTTTTCATTGCCGAATGGGAAACCGCTTGTTGTAAAAGGCGTCCACAAACCCGTGCCGGTTAAATCTTTGTAATAAACAATCGGGTGATTCGTGCCGGCGTCCGTTCCGGCGGCAAAAAGCGTGTCTCCGGTTACGCTTACGTAAAGGTCGTAAATCGATGCAACAATTACCGAACCCGTGCTTGTGTGCCCCGGTAACATATCTTGCGAAACCGTCCACGTGCTTCCGCTTTTAACGAGTCTGTAAACGCTGTAGCCGGATGGGCTCGACAATTCGTATTTTACGCCAACGTAAGCCACAGTGTCCGAACCCTCAAGATTGAAAACGATGTCCATTACGTCAACGTCTTCGCCAATTGTTGTAGCTTTAATAAGGAGTTGTTGCCAAGTGTGACCGGAATCGTTGGAATAGAAAAGTCCGCCTTTCCTGAGCGAGTCCTGCATCTCCCAGCCTGCCATTACAATGTTTGTGTTCCATTTGCATTCTTTAACGGCGTTCGCAAAAATTTCCACTCGTGGAAAGCTGTAGGGAGGATCTTCGGGAGTGAACACCTGCCTCCACGTCGAGCCGTTATCGGTGGATTTGTAAATCCTCAAATTTCCTGCGTAAACCAAATTCGTGTCGTTGTGTCCTAATTCAATGCAATGGTAAGGAGAACCGTCGCCGTTCGGGAAAATTGCATTTGTCCACGTAGGCGTTCCCGTGTAATTGTCCACCCGCCTAAGTCCCGATTTGGAAGCAGTCCACGCACGGTACTTCGAGGGAGTCATGCTGAAATCGTTTACCTGTACTGCTTCAACTCCGTCGTCAATTTCAAAGATTGTGTAACCTCCGTCTGTAGTAGCGCCGATGCCTTGGTCGGTTGTAAGGTAAACAATGTCTTTATTAATTGGGTCAACAAAGACCCTGCCGTCGTTCGGGTGTGTTTCCAAGCCCGATTCTCCAAAGTAATGCCAGTCGGCGGGATTCCCGTTGTTGTTGTTAAATACATTAGCCGAGTAAATTGAATAAGAAGGAGAGGTGCCTCCGAAAGCAATGTTATCGCCGGAAATACCTCCTTTGCCCATTGAATACTCACTCCAGGTTGAACCTCCGTCGGTGGAGTATGCGCAGTATTTGTCCTGTCCTTGATGTCCCATCATGTAAAACGTCCCGTCGGGTGCAATATTAAATGCAGTCCACTCCGTCGATGTTGATAATGAACTCAAAGAAATATTACTAATAGTTGTGCTGCCTGAAAGAACCGTGTAAATATCACTTGTTTTTACAAGAACAGGACTGCTTGGACCTCCGGAAAAAATGTACAAATAGTTTGTTGTCGGGTCAATAATAATCGAATTTGCTCCACCAATGCCGGGTACAGCCAAAGGCGAGGAAGAATCTTCTGTGAAATTGTCAGAGGCATCAACCGTTCCGAAATGGAGCCTGCCGGATTCGGTAAAAAACAAATAATTGTCTTCAATCAGCAAGCCGTTTATGTCTGCATTGTAGGCAACGTTAACGGTTGATGAACTGGGATTTGAGCTAAGCAATTGTGAATTACTAACGAAAAATACGCTGCCGGAGAGTTCGTTTACGTTCATATATTTAATGGCGGAGCCGTATCCGGCAGAGGCATTAACTCCCGGCATTACTGTGAATGGTGCGAACACCGGTGGGGATGCGTTTGAAGTAACATCCGTGTAGAAAATCGAGTTTGCACTTTCCGTCGAAATAAATATCCTGGCTGTGTCCGCTGTCCTTGCGTAACCTGTAATAGCTAAGATTCTCCCTCCGTAAACATTCTCCACATTGGGAGCGCTTAATTGCGCAAATGCTGACTGCCCTAAGATTAGAATGAGCGCAATAATAAGCGAGAGTTTTTTTAGTACGTTTTTCATTTCTAACTCCTGTTTGTTAAAATTTTTGACTGCAATTTAAAGACGGCATTTACTAAAAATTGTGCGTGCCAGCAAAGGAATGCAAAAATTTGACGAATGTCACAATTTTACAAAGGGCAAAAGTTTTTTAATGGTTCTCACATCTAAAATTTTGTAGTTTTTGTCATTTGTCCCGCAGGCGGGACGTCATTAACGAGTTCTCTTAAATCGTCCTTGGTAATTTGCTCCGCCGCTAGCGGAGCGTTATTGGGGATGATTGGATGACCGGATGTTTGGATGGAATTGGCGAAGGGGAAGCATTTAACTTTCCATTTTCAACTTTCCACTAAGTAAGTCTTGTATCCAATAATGCATTCATCCAATTATCCAAGAGTCCCGTTCGGGCGATTGCGCGAGTGCCTTTGGATGCATGGATGATTGGATGCATGGATGATTGGATGGAATTATCACAATTTTTGAGCAACAATCATTTTTCGCTGTTCTCTGTTATCTGTCCTCTGTTCTCTGAAAACATCTTGCGTCTTGCCTCTTGCCTCTCGCGAAAAACCATTTCTTATTTCTTGTTTCTTCTTTCTTATTTTGCCAGCTATTTGGAATTATTGTTTGTTTTTAGACAGAGTTGTAAATTACTGACAAGAAGTTAATAAAAATTTTGAGATAATTATTATGAAAGCTTTATTGAGAATAATAATATTGCTTATGGTTATTTTTCCAAATAAAAATATTTATTCGCAAAAATCTACTAATTCTACAGAAGATAATTCCCGAAGTCAACAAAAATCCAATTTAACATTTCTATTAGGTCCTCAATTTAATGAAACAATTAATAGCAAGACATCAATGATAGTAGGATTATCGTTTGATTTGTATAGAAAAGAAGAAATTAGCCCTCCGTTAGAATTTTTGTTGCATTATATGCGAGCTGAAAACTTTAATGATTATGTGATTTTTCCGAGAGCAGCTGTAAATCTAAAATATAATTTAATAAAAATCGGGACAATAGATATTTATCTGCAAACCGGAATTGGAATACCTTTTTTGTTTCCCTACATTTTTGATTTTTCTCCAATCTTTGGTTTTTCTTATAAAAAAATAAAGATAGATATTAGAAACATTTTTTACTTTGATTTTGGTAGTGGTAATAATTTTGGTATCAGTCGTTGGCCAATGGTAGCTGTAATTTTAGGATTATCTATTTAAAAAAGTATCTTTAAAAAATCATTTCACTTTTATTTTTTCCGACTATCATTATTATTCAAACAAAAGACAAATAACAAGTTACTTTTAAGAGTCTTGAAGCTTATAATAAAAATCTCAAGTAACACTACTTTTTCCGTCTCTGTTCATTGTTATCTGCTCACTGTTCACTGAAAACATCTTGCGTCTCGCCTCTTGCCTCTCGCGAAAAACCATTTCTTATTTCTTGTTTCTCCTTTCTTATGTTACTTCCGATTTTAAACATGTACGGCGTTTCCATTTTTTAACTAAATATTAGCATATTAGTTATTAAAAAAATAATTTTTAGTTATGAGCGAAAGAGCGAAAGAATACAATAGAGTAAAAATAATAACGGGAATGGCGCGGAGTATTGCTGGCTTTTTGTTGTTATTCCTGTTTGTCTTGCTAGGATATAGTTCAAAATTGGAACAGTACATTTCCGGGATAGTTCAAAATCAGTATTTAAATTTGATTGTTTTTACTTTGGCTGTCGGTTTTGGAGGTGCAATAATTTTTGCTCCGGTCAAGTATTACTCTGAATTTTATTTGGAGCACAAATACGATTTGTCCAACCAAACTTTTTTCGATTGGCTCCGGGAAAATGTCAAAGCAATGTTAGTCGGACTTGTAATAGGCATTCCTCTTTTGTTGGCTTTCTATTATTTACTTCTTCACACGGGTAACTTGTGGTGGCTCTATTTTGCAATACTTTTGTTTTTCTTCTCGGTTGTTCTTGCGCAAATTCTTCCTGTGGTAATTCTTCCCTTGTTTTACAAAGTTGAACCTGTTGAAAATGAAACGTTGAAAGAAAGAATTACTACCATTGCCGAAGGCGGTGGACTTAAAGTAAAAAATATTTACAAGTTCGATATGAGTAAGGAAACAAAAAAAGCCAATGCGGCATTTACCGGACTTGGCAAAACCAAAAGGATTATTCTTGGTGACACGTTGCTTGAAAATTTTACGGACGACGAAATTGCTACCGTTGTTGCTCACGAAGTAGGGCATTACAAGAAAAAACATATCCTAAAAAACATTTTGCTCTCAACGGCTTTTAGCTTTATTACATTATATTTAATATCTTTGTTTTACAAATTAACATTACCATTATTTGGATTTAAAGAAATGACGCAAATAGATGCTCTGCCGTTATTGGTTTTGTGGGGAATGGTAATCGGACTAATTTTAACGCCCGTTACAAATAAAATATCCCGCAGTTTTGAATATCAAGCTGACGAGTATGCCGTAGAAGTAACTGGGAATGGTGAGCTGTTTGCGAATGCTTTGTTAAAACTAAATAAACAAAATTTGGGAGACGAATCTCCGAATCCTTTGGTTGAGTGTTTCTTTTACAGTCATCCCTCGATTAAAAAAAGAATTGAGTTTATTAAATCCGTTTCAAAAAAATATGAAAACAATAATTAAAATTTTTGTGTTTGTTTTTCTTGCGGGATTGATTTCGTCCTGCACTTTCAACGGTCCGGAAACTTCTGTACAGCCGGGGGATAAGAGAATACCCCATTCGCCAAGTCCTGCAAACGGTGCAACGGATCAGCCTCTTGCCGTTATTCTTAGATGGCAGGCAGAGGGCGTGCCGAATTTTGATGTTTACTTCGACACAAAGAATCCGCCGGTTACGTTAAAAGGAGCAAATATCCCGGCATCTTCAATGTCTCTTGTTGTAGCTGGATTACAACCGGCAAGAACTTATTATTGGAGAGTAGTTTCAAAACTTAGCGACGGAACAAAATTGAGCGGACCCGTTTGGTATTTTTCTACCAAATCCGGTTCGGCTAAAAGCGGTTATGTAATGGTCGAAAAGCAGCTTTACACGGAGCTTCCGCATATTGTCAATATTCTTTTTCAAGTTCTCGATTTTAACGGCAAGGGCGTGGATTTTTTAACCACAAGTGATTTTGAACTTTACGAAGACGGCGAAAAAATTTCCGAGAGCGAATCGCAAATGCAGATTTTTAAGAAAGGGCAAACGCCTTTTGAATTAAGAACCGTTTTAATGTTGGACAACAGCACAAGTCTTGGACCGGACATCGACCAAATGAAATCCGCCGCAAAAGATTTTGTAAACAATCTTGTTACGGGACAAAAAGTTGCGGTTTACAAATTTTCCGAGAAGCCGGTTTTGATTCAGGATTTTACCGACAATGTTTCTCAGTTGATTTCAGCCATTAACTCCATTACTTTGGGTTACGCAACAACGGATCTTTACGGAGCCGTAATAGAAGGGGCTTCGAGGCTTATTTACAAATTCGATTCCGATCAAATAATTCAAAGCGATATGATTTTGTTTACCGACGGTAAAGATACTCAGGGCTCCCACACACTTTCGGAAGCAGTCAATGCAATTTCGGGTAAGTCTGTTTACACCGTAGGTTTGGGTACGGACATTGACCCCGAAGTGTTAAACATTCTCGGCACTTCCGGTTTTTATTCGATTGGCGGAATGAACGAACTTTCGGCGACGTTTAATACCATTGAACAAGATTTGAATAAATACGCGAACAGTTTTTATTGGCTGCGTTACCGCAGTCCCAAACGCGGACCAAACCTGCACACCCTTGTCCTGAAGATTGTTAACAATCCCAATACCGGAGATGGCTCTGCTATTATTGACCAATTTAGCAGTGCCGGATTTTTTTCGGTCGATCCCGGATTGTATTTTAATTCCTCGGCGGCATCGCCGGAAGGAATTGACACACTCTACCTTTTCCGCGGACAAGGAGCAAAAATTGTTCAGGCGGCTTCTTATCTGACGGCAAATCCTCCTGCGTTTTCCTGGAGTCAACCGGACACGAATATTGCTAAAATAAGAACTTACGAATCCGACAACTCGCGTGCGGAAATTTCCCCGGGAGACAATGCGGGAATTACTTCCACGCTGGTAACAGACGTGAACAATCCGGGAGTTTCAAAACGTCTTTTCATTAAAGTAAATTGAGTGGAAAAAATGACAATTGACAAAAACGAAGTTCTGCGGATTGCCAAACTCGCAAAGTTAAAACTAACCGAACGGGAAATTGAAATTTACAGAAAAGATATGAATGAAATTTTGGATTACATGGAAAAGTTAAACGAGCTCGACACTACAAACATCGAACCGCTTAGCTATCCCGTTGAACGTGAAACGGCTTTCCGCGAGGACAAGGTGAACGAATCCATTCCGCGCAGCGAAGCACTTAAAAATGCGCCGGATACCGACGGCGAGTTTTTCAAAGTTCCCAAAGTAATTAAGAACAAGTAGCCTGCTAAAATGATTCTTGGTGTAATACCTGCGCGTTTTTCTTCTTCGAGGCTTCCGGGCAAACCGTTGGCTGATATTGGCGGAATGCCGATGATATTACGCACCTACGAAAGCGCCAAGCGTTCCAAACTGCTCGACGATGTACTAATTGCCGTTGATGACGAAAGGGTGTTCGAAGTTGTTAATAAACACGGGGCGAACGTTAAAATGACCCCCAAGGATTTGCCTTCCGGCTCAGACAGAATTGCTTACGCAGTAAAGAATTTGCGCTCGGCAAAAATAATTGTGAACATCCAGGGGGACGAGCCGTTTATTTCCGGTAGAATGATTGACGAAGCAATCGAACCGTTGTTGTTCGACAAATCAATTCAAGTTTCCACATTGGCAAAAAGGATTCAAACCGTTAGTGAATTAAAATCCGCTTCAATTCCGAAAGTTGTTTTCGATTACGAAAATTATGCTCTTTACTTTTCACGTTCTCCGATTCCTTTTGTGAGGGATGCGAGAACCAATCTTGAGAAAATTAACAAAGCGGAAATTTACAAACACATCGGGCTTTACGTGTTTCGGAGGGAAGCTCTTTTCAAATTTACTTCCTTGGAGCAGACAGACCTTGAGAAGACCGAAAAACTTGAACAACTGCGGATGTTGGAAAACGGAATGAAAATTAAAATTGTGGTTACCGAACACGAAAGTATTTCCGTGGACACACCGGAGGATTTGGAGAAAGCAAGAAATTATTTCAAACTGATTTCGAAAGGGAAAAATGAAAACACCTAAGAAATTGAACATTGCAAACTTACCCACGCCTTTGCAAAGGATTGAGTTTGAAGGCAGTAAATTTTACGTAAAGAGAGACGACCTCACCGAAATTGCTTTGAGCGGAAACAAAATCAGAAAGTTGGAGTATTTACTGCTTGACGCAAAAAAACAAGGTGCCGATTACATTTTTACTTGCGGCGGCGAGCAATCCAACTTTGCGCGGGCAACCGCAATAGCGGCGGCAATGCAGGGAATTAAAACCCGCCTTTTCCTTTGGGGCAGGGAAAACACCAAACCCACGGGAAATTTATTCTTGGACAAATTGGTAAATGCGGAAATTGAATATTTAACTCGTGAGCAATACGACAACGTTGACGAAATAATGTCTCGACGTGCGAAAGAGTTCAAAAGAAAAAGAAAGAAAGTTTACATTTTCAGAGAAGGCGGAAGCTCGGCGCTTGGAATTTGGGGATACGTGAATTTTGTTAAGGAATTGCTGGAAAACAAACAGCTCAGGGGTGTAAAAGGAATTCTTGCCGCGGCGGGCAGCGGCGGTACTGCGGCTGGCTTGGTAATCGGCTCTGCCGTTTACGGCGTTCCGCTAAAAGTTTTTGCCGTTACGGTTCTACATTCAAAGAAATT
>JALWGH010000225.1 GCA_027013735.1 Melioribacteraceae bacterium | reverse complement strand
TCGGTAAAGAGACCGAGTTTGCGATTAATAATCCCCGCCAATTGCTGAGTGCCTCTCACGCAGTAATCACCGTCTTCGCTACGCAAGAAAACTTCCCCGCCAGTTTTGTGTAATTGCGAGCTGAGAGGAACCTGCACGGCAATAATTGTTTTGCCCTCAATTTCAAACTCGTGTGGGAAAAGGAGAAAAGGCGGGTCGATTTTTTGCGGATTGTTCGAAAGATTCGCCAAATCGCTTTTTAACCTTTCCACAGCTTCCGGTTCAACGCCCGCAACCTCTCCGGCGTCGTTAACTCCAAGCAAAATCACGCCGCCATCGGTATTTAAAAACGCGCAAACGGTTTCGAACAAATCGGCGGGGAGTTTGTTTTTAGCTTTTTTGAATTCCGTGTGCAATCCTTCGCCGCTTAATATTTCTTCACGTATTTGCTTTGGATTCATTAGAACAAATTACTCTCTTATTATTTCTTTTAATCTTTCTTTCATTTGTGCTTGCACTTCGGCAAGTTCTTTTTCCAATTTTTCAATTTCTTTCTGAACCTCGTCAATGTCGATTTCTTCCTCTTCCTCGAACGTGTCCACGTAACGGGGAATGTTCAAGTTAAATTCATTTTCTTTGATTTCCTCAATATTGGCGAGGTAGGAATATTTGTCAACCGTTTTTCTTTCGCGAAACGTATTTAATATTTTCTCAACATGCTCGTCGGCAAGTTGGTTTTGATTTTTTCCTTGAACAAATTCACGGCTTGCATCGATGAACAAAACATCCTTTTTATTTTCGTTAACTCCACCTTTTTCTCGCGAGCGGTCGAAAACAAGAATTGCAACGGGAATATTCGTTGTAGGGAAAAGATTACCGGGCAAACCGATTACGGCGTCAAGCAAATTTTCTTCAATCATCTTTTGCCGTATTCTGCCTTCCGCGCCGCCGCGGAAAAGAACGCCGTGCGGAACCACAACCGCAATTCTTCCGCTAAGGGGCTTTGCGGTTTCAACCATGTGCGTAATAAAAGCCCAGTCGCCTTTACTTTTGGGAGGAACGCCGCGCCAAAAGCGATTGTAACGATCGTTGCTTGCGTTTTCGGCGCCCCATTTGTCCAGAGAAAAAGGCGGATTGGCTACCACGCAATCGAATTTCATTAGCTTGTCGTTCTCAACCAAAAGCGGACTGTTAAGCGTGTCGCCCCACTCAATCCTAGCGCTGTCGAAGTTGTGCAAAAACATGTTCATTCTGCAAAGCGCCCAAGTGCTGCCGTTGGATTCCTGCCCGAAAAGCGCAAAGTTGTTGGAGCCCACGGCTTTTGCAGCTTGAATTAACAATCCGCCCGAACCGCAAGCAGGGTCGCAAATTTTGTCTCCTTCTTTGGGTTCAACGAGTTTTGCAACCAGTTCCGTTACTTTAAGAGGAGTAAAGAACTCGCCAGCTTTCTTGCCCGAGTCCGCCGCAAAGCGTTCTATTAAATAAATGTACGTGTTGCCAATTACGTCCTCGGAAACTTTGCTCGGTCTCATATCCAACTCTGGCTTGTTGAAATCTTCCAGCAGAAGTTTTAATCTTCTGTTTCTGTCCTTGGTTTTGCCCAAATTAGCTTCGCTGTTAAAATCAATATTCCGGAAAACGCCTTCCAATTTTGCTTTGTTCTTTTCTTCAATGTCCGCCAGCACAATATTAATTAAATCCCCAATATTTTCGGCGTTTCTGCGTTCGTACAGACTGTAAAAATCGCCGAGAAATCTGTCCGTTACCTTGCCCGTTTCAATGTCCTTAATCTCGATGTAATCAAGCACAAATCTTTCCCGCCGGAGTTTCCTTCGTATTCGTTCTTCGTCGTCGCCGTAAAGCTTTTTGTATTTTTCGTAATGGTCTTTCCACACGTCGGAAATGTATTTTAAGAAAAGCATTACCAGAATGTAATCCTTGTATTGTGCGGGGTCAACAACTCCGCGGAAAGTGTCGCACGCCGCCCACGCAGCGCGGTTAACGTCTTCCTGTTTAATTTTTAAATCGCTCATTTTTCTTTTCTTACTCCTTTGAAAGGTTTGGTATCGGCTTTTTGGTCAATGAATTTACCGTCATCCGTGTTCCGTTTCACCCAACGATTTGTTTTGGGATTGTAAGTTTGGGACCTTTTCCTTACGGCGCCTTTTCTGTGTCCGTCGCCCGCCGGAGGATTAGTTGCCATTTTCACTCTCCTTCGATGTTGTTTAATAAAACTTTAGTTAAATATTGTTCTTTCTTCTTTGCCAAAAGGTTCATCAGGGCTAATTCCTTTTGCGCCAATTGGGAAATCTCTACAATTTTCTTTTGCTTTTCAAAGGGAGGAATTTCAATTTCCAATTCTTCAAGAACTTGTTTTGTTACCATTTTTTGGAACGTGCCTCTTGCCCGACTTTTAAAAAACGCCTGCGCTTTGTTCCGATTGAGATACCACAATAAATATTCCGGTAAAATTTTCGAGCGTTTAACTCTTATTCGCAGCAGAGGCGCTGCTATTATTACGTTTTCGAGCGGTTCATCTAACAAAAAAGCCTTTGTTCCCAATCCTCTTGTTTTTAAAATCAAGTCACCTTTTCGCAAACTCTGATTGTGGTTAATTCTCGGAATTTGTGTTTTGTCCAAATTTTTCAGGTCAATTACCCCGTCCGTTAAATTTTTCATTTGTATTACGGAAACGTTGCCTTTCGTGTACCTAAGAATTTTCGAACGGAATGAAAACCCAGTTTGAATTTCGGCAATATTTTTCAACTTTATTTTCATTATTACTGTACAAATATACTTTTAATTGGATTCTAAATCAACAAAATATTTACAGAAACGGCATTACTGTAATATTTTTTAAATTTGACTCGGGAAAAGTCTAAATTAAGATAAAATGAACAATGATTAAAGAAAACTCGTTTGACCTAAGATTTCTTACGTCTCGCGTCTTGCGTCTAGCTGGAAACAATCTTTCCCTTGAATTTTCTCCTGAAATTTAAATCTATTCTTGCCCTTTCTTTTGTTTTCGTCCTTTATTTTGTAATCTTTGCGGGAATTTAATTTGATTTTTTAATGTTTAATTTCAACCGGAGATTTTTAATGGGACTTCCTTCGAACCACAGGCGGATACTTTCGGTAACAAGCGAAAAGACTGAATCTTCAATAATATCAATGGAAAGAATATTAACGGGCAAAGAGACTGACAGAAAAACTCAAAAGCTTATTCCCGCTTACGAGGAAGAAAAAAGGCAAAAAATTTTAAAATTACTTGACCGTCTCCGCGTTGAAAACGAAAAATTTTTCGAAGAATTTAAGCTCAAACCGGTTGAAAAATACGAGGACAGATTAATTAAATCGCAGGTTAGTTATTTGTGGACGGTTTTAATTGACAGCAAGGCAAAACGTCTTGCAAACTACGGCGCAGTTGATGAAAAATCCGGCGAAAAAATTGACGAAAGAATCGATTCCTTACTGGCAATAATCAAAGAAATAACGAATGAGTTAGTTTAAATTTTTCAAATGTCGAATATTACTCGGGCAGTAAAAAGTTTCCCTTGTTTTTTAATTTCCAAACCTCCGTAAGTAACGGCTTTAATTTCTTCCTTTAACTCAAAATTTTCTGCGTCTGTTTTTTGTCCTGCAATCGTGGCTTTCAAATAATGTTCCGAGCCCTTTGCGGAAATAGAAATATTTTCAATCCTTCCTGCAGCCCATTTACGCGTAAACAAAAGGAAATTCAATTCGTTCAGAAAATCAACCAAAAGCTCTTCCGCACTGCCGGCACTTAGCTCGAGTGTTTTTCTTTCTTGGCACACGGGCATTTTGTAATAAACCGTTTTGCCCCAACCTTCGAAAGCGGCAACAAAAAGTTCCTCGACAGAATCGCCTGTTATTTTAATGCCTACGTCGGCAGTGTGCTCGATGAAAGAAAATTTTCTCATTAGAAATAGTAAAGATATTTTACTTTAAGCACTGCGGCACGGGCAATGGAATGTAGCCTTAACGGTAGTAAATTTCCCTGCTCGTCGTACTCGGTGCTGCGGTCTTTTACGTCGTTAACAGCAAAATAAATCCAGCTCTTAGGAGAAAAATTGTAACTGAACAGAAAACCGACTACAACGCTTTCAAGTTTTTGGGACGAATGAAGAAACAGATTGTCCACGTAAATTCTCACACTCAGGTTGTTTATCGGGATTACGGAAAAATAAGGACGCGCATTGTAAATAATGTCCTCAAGTGAACCGTCCGGTTTGTTTTCAATGTAAATACTCAGGCTCGTCCCGAGCTTAAGAATATCCGACGGTCTCCAGCCGATGTTTCCCATCGTACCGTAGTAAGTCCCGAGGTAACCACGTCTGAAGTTGTACGTCTTTACGTAATTAAGATTTAAATTAAAATGATATTTGGGATTCCCGAAAAACCACCACGAAAGTTGCAAAGTAAGTGGATAATAAAACACATTTAAATCTTTGGACTTTCCAGAAATAAAATTAAAATTCATTCCCATCATATTTCTGAACTGTGCGGAAATACCCAGCACCCCAAACCTGTCAGCGTAAGCATCTTCGCGGGTGTAGTCCAATCCGAAGCCTCCGTAAACAAAATAATTTTTTACCTTGCCTGTTTTGGGAACCCAACGAGGACCGGAAACGGCGGTAATGTTGTACGACCCGACCCACGGCACAAAGCCTATTTGTTCAATGTCGAAGTTGTCCCCGATGTAACGCGCTTGCGCCAATGTTCCCCAAGAGCTTTTAATTTGAGTGTAGCCTGCGGAAAACGCAAAATCCCCTTTGGAGTCCTTAATCGACCTTGCAAATTGGTAGGCAAGCTGCCAGTCCGAACCGCGGAAGGCTCCGTCAATGTCCAGAACTCCGTACTTGTGGAATCTGTCTTTCTTACCCACGAACAACACGCCGACTGAGGAGTTGTTCAAGATTTGTCTCTTTAATCTGAAAGAAGAAAAAACAGCCCGGGGCTCAACTTTTTTCTCGCCGTTTTCCCAATATTCCTTTTCGCCGGTGAGTGCAAAAAATCCTCCGTATTCCCAAACGTTAAATCTGCCGAATGCTTTAGAGCCGATTAACAAAGGCACGTTGGTGCCGTCGCTTAACTTTTTTCCAATCCTTCGTGAATAAAAAAGTTCGAGCGGTCTGTAGAAGCCCATATTTCTTGAACGTCCCGCCGCTTCGAAAATTTCCTTGCCTTCGGTGAAAAAGGGTCTTTGCTCGGAGTAATAAGTTTCGTATCTGGAAATGTTAAAATTGTACGGGTCGGCTTCCACCTGCGCAAAATCGGGATTTGCCGTTAGTTGAAAAGTCAATTGCGGCGAGGGATTGTAAAAGATGTCCAATCCGGCGGAGCCGCTCAAATCGTATTTCCCTTCTTTGTTGTAAACCGCTTTAGCCAACCCGACGGGGTAAATTTCAAGATTCAATCCGCGCGCCTCAGGCGTAAAGTTGTCGAAAATCAACGAGCCGAATTTGGAAATTCTCTGCCCTTCGTTCTCGGGATAATTGCACCAATAAATATCTTCCTGAAGATGCGGGATGTAGCGGTCGAAGTCAAGTCCCCATTCTTTTAATTTACCTTCGTAACGAATCGACTTGTAAGGTATTTCAATTTCAACAACGTAGCCCCAGTCGTAAATTTTTGCTGCGGAGAACCAGATGCCGTCCCAAGAGTAATCCCGCTTGCGCCCGTCGTCCAAAAGTCTGCAATCGCTTTTAACGCCCGAGGCTGTAACGCTAAACTTGTAAGCCGTTCTTTTATCTCCAAAAGTATCGAGCATAATTGAAACGGCGTCCCCGCCGCGCTCGTCGAGCATTCCCCTGCTTGTTTGAATATCCGCAGGATTGTCGTAACATTTAATCAAACAATAAAGCGAGCTTTTGTTGGAAAGAATCTTGGCAACCGTTTTTCTCGAAGGCTTTGAATTCGGGTAAGGTTGGAACTGAACAAAGTCGGAAACGGAATCCGCACCGGACCACACGGCGTCTATTATTCCGTCAATTGAGACAACCCCTTTGATCTCCTTTAATAGCAGGCGTTTCTCCTTGTTGGGATTTCCTGCAAAACTAATTCCACTAATCAGAAGTAAAACAATTATCTTTTTCAACATATTCCGTTTATTTTTGAAATTAGACGATTCAGAGATAAATTTGTTACTTTAGAAATAAAAATAAACAATTTTTTTTCTTGAGAAAAAACAGTCGGGGGAAAAACAAAATGGTTTACAAAAAACTGCTCGGTACAATTAAAGAAAACATCGACTCGATGGCAACCCAATGGCTGCAGGAAGTTAGGAAAAACGAATATTTCAAAACCTACCAGAAGTTTGAGGACGACGTTCTGAAAAGGAGAGCCGGTTTGCTTTACGCTCAACTTGCACGCTGGCTGGATTCCGGCGGAGATTACAACGAAAGCGAAAAGTATTTTTATGAACTCGGGGCGGAAAGGTACAGGGAAGGTTTTCCGCTTACCGAAGTACACCTTGCTCTGTACGTAACGAAAAAGATTTTTTGGAGAAATATCGACTGGCGGGACACAATTACGGGAAGTTTCCGTACCGACCATGCTCAGGAAATTATGGGCGTACTAAACGATTACTTTGACCTTGGGAACTTTTACGTTACGCGCGGTTATTTCCAAACACTCATTAAAAACATCGGCGACGAAAAATGTTTGAACAGAAAAGAAATTGAAAATCTTTTGTGCGAAGGGCATTTGAAAATCAGTTTGTGGGAAAGAGAAAAATTGTAATTTAATTACTAACAATTAGGGAGGATGCTATGGTTTACGAAAGCTTAATTTCGGTTGCGGAGAAGTACAAACTACAAATGGCGCAAGCGTGGTTTGAGGAAGTTAAAAAGAACACTTACCTTACCACTTACAATTCCCTTTCCGACCCTCAACTGTTGGAGAGGGGAAAAATCCTTTTTGAAAATTTTCTTAAATGGCTGCTAACCGGCGCAGACAACGAAGAAATTCGCGAATACTTTACCGGTCTCGGCAAGGAAAGGTGCCTCGAGGGCTTTCCAATGAGCGAGGTAAACTATGCTCTTTACCTTGAGAAAAAAGTGTTGTGGAACTTCATCGCTTTCAAAGACCCCACTCAAAAAAAGTTAACCCCTACGGATGTTATTGAATTCACGTCCGTCATTAGCGGTTACTTTGACATGGGAGAGTTTTTCATTATTCGCGCTTACTCCAAGACCTTTGCCGAAAAACTAATCGAAGCCGGTAAGTTCTCCGAAACGGAACTTAAAGAGTTTTTAAACGGGATGTTAATCAAAGAAGCGGAAACCGGCCTGCCGGAAAATCTTTACATGGAAACACTGGACCTAAGCTCGTTCCTTAACAGGGAATAGAAACAGGATTGACTAACTCGAAAATATTCAACTTATCTCGACTTGTTGTGAAAGGAATAATTGTGCTTTTAGATGCGAGTTTATTGGATGCTTGGATGAATGGATGATTGCATAATTGGATTAATGGATGGTGGTAGGTAGCACTGCCGGGAGTGGAGTTTTTAAGGTACAATAAAATTACGGAGATAAATAAACCGATGAAAAGAAACGAAAAGATATTGGTTAAAGAAAAAACAGCACTTCTTGTTATTGATATTCAGGAAAAAATTTTGGATGTAATGGCACACAAAGAGCGTGTGTTGGAAAATACGGAAAAATTAATTCGCGGAATGAAAATCCTCGGCGTCCCCATTTACCACACAGTTCAATATCCGAAAGGACTCGGCGACACGGCACAACCGCTAAAAGAAATATTACCCGGGGAAGCAATTGACAAAATAACCTTCTCCGCTTCCGGCGCTCCGGGATTGTTCGAAGAGTTTGCAAACAAAAAGCTCTCACAAATTATTGTTTGCGGCATCGAAACTCACGTGTGCGTACAACAAACATCTCTGGATTTGATTGCAAACAATTTTCAAGTAAACATCCCGGCGGATGCGGTTTCCTCAAGGAGAGAAATAGATTACTCCACAGCCCTTGCAAGAATGGCATCGAACGGTGTGGAAGTAACCACCACCGAATCGATTTTGTTTGAATTGTTGGAGAATTACAAGGTGACGGAATTTAAGGAAATAGCCAAGCTTGTGAAATAGTTAAGATTCTGTTGATTTTTTTACCTGACGTTTTATTGTTTTTGTCATTGGTCCCCGACGTGACGACGCAAAAAGAACGAACGTCATTGCGAACCGCGACATCAGGAGCGGTGAAGCAATCTATCGAATATTAAGCTTTTGTTTTTTAGCCAGACAGATTGCTTCGCTCCTCTTCGTTCCGCTCGCAATGACAGGTTTCTCGTCATTGCGAAGGAGCGTAGCGACTGAAGCAATCTGTTGTTTTAATAATTCTTTGTAAATATCCGGCAGATTGCCACCCCCGCAAACTGCGGGGTCGCAATGACAGTTCCTGTGCTTCTTGGACAACCCCAAATTACGTGACTTGTCCTGAAAAAAGTTGACTCAATAATAATTTCTTTCTTATTTTGCTTCTCTTTTAATGTCTAACGAATAAGCTTAGCCTGCACGAGTAAGGCGGTCAAGTTGATTTGCGGATTATACCACTTTCTTAAAAAAATATTGATATACCCAAGACTACATCCATATTACTTATATTGAACTGTTTATTTTCATCCGAATAATTATAAATTTCTAACTCGGCTCCATTTGAGAGTATTTTTTTTGTCTTATAAGCCTCCTTTATTTTTTGTTGCATAAATGTTAAACCGTATTCTCCGGAAATTATTACATTTTTTGCTAATGAATATTCTACTCCTAAAATAATATCAAATCCATATCCAGAAATGCTGTTTTGACTTGTACTATTCAATAAGTAATCTTCTTTAGAGCTCAAATTATTATTATCACCATAGCTATGTAAAATATATGGACCACCTCCGATTATCATTGAAAATTTTTCATAAGTAATTATTTTATTTAAGAACTGCATCGATATTTTATACTTATAACTATTTGAATTGTTTTTGAAATTTGAACTAATACTTTCTTGGATATTTTTACCATTTTCATCAGATTTTCCAACATTAAGCAATATTCCAAATCTTAAACCGTTATTATTGTTAAAATTATATCTATAGGAAAAAGTGTAGTCATTATAGCTTGATAAATCAAGAATATTTGAAATTTGGAATTGTATTCCATGGTGTAATATTTTTTTGTCAGAATTATCATCACCTTTTATTTGATTTGAATATATAAAAAT
>JALWGH010000224.1 GCA_027013735.1 Melioribacteraceae bacterium | reverse complement strand
ACTTACCGAGTAAAAACACAAACGGTAAAGAAAGAAAAGCCGTGAGTGCAACAATTTTGTAAGTAACGGCAAGCCCAAAGGCATCTCCTAAAACTCCCACAAGAAAAACCGAGCCCCCGCCAATAACAAAATTCAAAGTAATGTAAGTTCCATTAATAAAAGACGGTCTTGACGAAGCGTTGTCGTTTACTATTGCAAGAATCACAGGAGTAGTACCGAACAAAAACACACCGAGCAAAAGCAAAATCGGGATTGCGTAAACTCCTCCTACAAAATTAAAAAGAATCATTAAAGATGGGGAAACTATTGCAACGATTAAAAGAATTTTCCGCCGTCCGAATTTGTCGGAAAAAGTACCGGCTAAAAAGGAACCGACCGCCCCCGAAATTTGCAGAGTCGTTAACGCAATGCCTCCCGCCCACAAACTTTCTCCTTTACCCGTAATGAACGTGGGCAAAAAAGCCGTTAATGCTCCTTTCATTAAGGCAAGGAAAAACGTAAAACCGGCAATAGTTAAAAATAACGGCGTGATTTCTTTTATTGTTTTTTTCACGCTTTCGTTTGGAACCTTCTCCTGTGTTTTTTCCGCCCTAACGTCTATTTTCTTCAACCGGAAGAACAAAACCATCGACATAATTACGCCAAACGGAATAAGCCTGTAAGTTCCCTCCAAACCCCACAGAGAAACTGCGCCGAGGATGACCATCGGGGAAATGCTTCTGGCAATTTCACCCCCAACCATAAAATAGCTCATTCCTTTCCCGATTCTGTCTCCAGAGAATTTTCTTACCACCACCGGACTCGGCGTGTGCCACATCGAAGCCCCCACGCCCATAAAGAAAAGCAACAAAGCCAAAACAGTAACGCTTGGCGCAACTCCTAACAGACTCATACTTGTTGCCGTTACGGTTGGGGCAAGCACCAACAAATATTTAATTGCCACCTTATCGGCAGCAAGTCCCACCAAAGGATTGAACAGAGAAGGAATTCTTTGAATAAGTGAAAGCGCCCCGGCTGTGGAAAGCGAAAGCCCGAGTTTGTCAATTAACAAAGGTAAGATAGGGGCAAGAAAGGAGGAGTAAACGTCGTGGACAAAATGCCCAACCGACATTAACAACACATCTCCGAACCTAAAATTCTCTTTCTTTTTCATACGGGAAACTCTCCCCGCACAAAAATGCGGGGAGTTAATTTTATTTCAGTTCGGAAATATTGTTCGTACGATCGGCATCGGGAATGTGTTTGCTACCCAACAAAACTTTGGAAAGCTTTTTGCCGGAATGAATTTTTACGTGCGCAAATTTATTCCCGTATTTCCAAACCGACGCCTTGAATTCTTTAACCTTCTTAGAGCCGTCTTCAAACACAAATGTTAATTTAACTCTTGTAGGAATGTTACCTGCTTTCTTAACAGTAACATCGTAGTTACCGTCTTCGCTTTGAACCTCCTCAATTTGAAGATCGGGGTAACCCTCCTCGAAAAACCACGGCTTCCAGAACCAATCCAAATCTTGTCCGCTTACTTTATTAAAAGTGAAAAAGAAATCCCACGGCAAAGGGTGCTTCCCGTGCCAGCGATTCATATAAGCAAGCAATGCTTTCTTAAATGTTTTCCTGCCTAAGAGTTTTTCCAACTCCATGTAAGCACAAGCGGGTCTGTTGTAGAATGCAATCCTCCTGTATTTTCCTCTGTTCATATACGAAGGTACAATCGGAGCAATTTCAGCTTCCTGTCCCGCGGAATTCTCGTAGCGGGAAACGATTCTCTGCCAATAATCGTAAGAGGGTTCGAACCCGGCAATTATTTCTGTCGGGAAAAACGTTGCCCAGCCTTCGTCCATCCAAGCGTACTTCCTCTCGTTAGTTCCCATAATAAAGGGAAAGTAAGTGTGCGTTATTTCGTGGGCAATCAAACCTATTGTGCGGGAACGAACACTTGGCGCTCCATCGTCAGCCATCATCGGCGTTTCCATTCCGCCGCCGGTGCTTTTGTTGCAAAAAGTAGTGTGGTGAGAATAAGGATAATTAAAAGCAGGCAAAATGTTGGAAAGGTAATTTATTGTAGCCCTTGCAAATTGTGCTCCTTCGTTGAAGTTCGGAGTACCGTCCTCGTAAACTACGGAGGTTAGAGCTCTCCTGCCTGTCGTGGAATCAACAATAACGCTTGCGCCGTCCCAAACGTAGCTGTCGCTAACTGCAAAAGAGACATCGGTTACATTCTTTGCAACAAAATGCCAAACGTTTTTAAGATTGTGAACCGTTACCGCTTTTTCATCCCTTTCTTTTTTGGAAATAATTTGCACCGTTTCGTCGCTTTTTTTAGCCTTGTCTAACTTTTCTAATATTCCCTCTTGGTAAACGGAATCCGCATTTACCAAATCGCCTGTTGCCCAAATTGTAAAATTATCGGGCACGGTAATTTGAAAATCGAAATCGGAAAAGTCGTTGTAAAATTCAACGCTGCCCGTGTAGTCCAAAACGTCCCAGCCGTCAACATCGTCGTAAACGGAAATTTGAGGATACCAGTAACTTACGAACATATCGCCGTCGCCGTAATTTCCCATTCGTAGTTTTATCACGTCCGGCACTTTGAAATTCCATTTGAATTTTAAAGTCGCGACATTCCCCGGCGCTAACGGTTTCGGAAGTCGAAGGAACAAGTTCGTTGAGCCTCTCATTATTTCGCCATCGTAATTTTTCAAATCAAGTGTGTCGCCGTCAATAATAATTTCGGTAATCACGTCTCCCTTTGTAAAACCGTTGGGATTAAACATCCAATCACGAGTAGCACCCTGCTTAAAAATATCCTGATACAAACGCACAACAACTCTACGTAAAGTGTCGGGACTATTATTAAAATACTTTACCGTTTCTTTTCCCCTCAAAATACTGCTGTCAGGCAAAAGCTCCGCTTGAATTTTGTAAACGGATTTGTTTTGCCAATATTTTTTTCCCGGAGTTCCGTCATAATTACGAACTCCTTTTTCGTTAGATGCCTTTACGTTCAAAGGCAAATAAAGCGTTGTGTTTTGCGCTTGCAAGAACAAAGTGAAAACAAAAATCAAAAGGAAAGAAGTTACAATTGTTTTTTTCATTTTAACCTCAAAACATTTTGAAAAAATTTTAGACGCAAAAACAAAAGTTTTGTTCGATTATATTCCTCAGATTTTACTTGCCAAAAAGAAGCTTAAAATCTTTCTCCTTACCTTTCTTAGCCCATTCGACGGGAATTACTTTCCAGTTGTAATCTACCGTCGGGGTAACAATCTTTTTCTTCTTAATCCATTGCATCATGTAATTTCTCAAGTCCCTGTCTGTAGAGGCAACAATTCTGTCCTTTAATTTTTCACGGGCAATTCCTGCGCCTGCTGTTAAATGTCCACCGCCGCCGTTACCCCTGTAAGAATTTATTGCAACGGTGTACATTGAATCAAGGCTAAATGGACTACCGTCTGAAAATCCTTTAATATTAACCCGTTGCCCGACCGGTTTGGAAACATCAACCGTGTAGTTGATTCCTTCGGCACAATCGAAATTGTAAAATCTGTATTTCAATACCGGCGTGTGATTCCTGTCCGAAAAGACAACATTTCCGCTGTCGTCTTTCTCAAAATTTATTAAATCGTCATTGGAATCTTTCATCGTATTAAACCACCTGCCATAAGAATATTCAAGGTAGTTTTTTATTTCCCTGCCGGAAAGCTGCATTGTGTAAAGGAAATTTTCGTAATGGTAAAGTTCAAACATGTCCTTTACGTAAACCTCTCCCTTTTTAATTTCGGCATCGAAAGAAAGAGGCGCCGCAAAAGAAATATCCGCTTTCGAAATATCAAGTTGAATTGTGTGTATCAAATCCACAAACCGTGAGTCTCCGAAAAGCGATTCCCGAGTGGAAATCGTGCGCGTAAATTTCCCGATTGGTTGCATCACGTAATTTTTAACCGCTTCAAAATCTTTCCTGAATTTAGACAAAAATGCACTGTCCGGTTCAAAGTTTTTGGATTGAATAAGTTTACCGGAAAATTTTTTAATCAAAGCACCGTCTTTTTCCTTTGTAATCTCTGCGGATATTGCAGCAAAAACCCGAGCAGCGTGAGTGCCTCCCATTAAAAGAACGCTGTCGCCCTTTGTGTTTGTAACCCACCTGTTCCAGCCGTGGTGGTCGTGTCCCACAAGCACAATGTCGAACCCCGGAACTTCCTGAGCCACAAGCAGTGAAGCGTTTTCGTTCTTGTAAGTGTCTGCCGTTTCTCCTCCGTAAGTGTAATCAACTCCCGCATGAAACATCCCGATCAACAAATCCGGTTTCTCTTTTTCCTTAATTATTTTTACCCACTTGTGTGCGCTTTCAATCATGTCCTGAAATTCCATCCCGGAATAAATTTTAGGCGGCAACCAATTTGGAATAGCGGGGGTAATCAAGCCAAGCACAGCAATCTTTAACCCTGCTTTGTGAAGAATTGTGTAAGGTTTGAAATAAGGAATGTCCGTACCTTCCTTAACCGCATTGGCAGCCATCCAAGGAAAATTAAATTGGCGTACAAGTTTGTCGTAAACCTTGTGCCCTGCTTCAATGTCGTGATTTCCAACCGTAGCGGCGTCGTACTTCATGTAATTCATTACGCGCGCGTAAAGGTGTACCCCGTTTGTATCAACAAAATTGTAATAATAAACCACTGGCGTTCCTTGTATTAAATCCCCGTCGCTTAAAAGTACAACAGTTTGATTTGAATCCGCACGTTGCCGTTTAACGTACGTTTCAATATTTGCCAGAGAATAATTTACTTTTTTTGCTCTTACAAAATCGAAAGGAAAAATGGAACCGTGTGTGTCCGTGGTTTCAATAATTTTTAACTTAACCGTTTGCGCGCTGACAAGCGAAACGGCAAAAATTAAAAACAACGCTATTTTTGAAAAATATTTCTTCATTTCTTTAATCCTCTTAGAAAAACATTAACTATTTATTTGTAGTACTACAACAGAGTAGCACTTTATTGATGTACTAATTATTAAAGCAATTTTATTTCATTTTCCACCGCAGTCAGCAGAGAATCGTTACGAATTAGTTCAAGAGCTTTTTGAACGTCGTCGTAAAGTGTTCTGTCCCTTTCCAACGGTTTTATTTTACTACGGATTAGTTCGTAGGCAGCTTTCGTGCCTTTTCCGGGAGTAAGCGGTTTCAAGAATTCCAAACCCTGAGCGGCAGTAAGAACTTCAATTGCAAGGACGGTCTCCACATTTTGCAATATTTGGTAACAATGCCGCGCTGCAATTGAGCCCATTGAGTTGTGGTCTTCCTGATTTGCGCTTGTTGGAATTGAATCCACGCTTGCAGGATGCGCCAATGTCTTATTCTCCGAGACAAGAGAAGCGGCGGTGTACTGCGCAATCATCAAACCGGAATTAAGTCCGCCTTTGGGAGTAAGAAAGCGGGGCAAACCGCTTAGACTTCCGTTTACCATTCGCTCAATTCTACGCTCGGAAACATTAGCCAATTCGGAGAGGGCAATTTTCATGAAATCCATTACAAGCGCAACCGGCTGTCCGTGGAAATTTCCGCCTTCAAGGTGGTCGCCTTCCTCGGGGAAAATAAGCGGGTTGTCCGTAACGGCGTTAAGCTCGGTGCTTATTTGTCTGCACACAAACTCAACCGCATCCCTCGAAGCACCGTGAATTTGCGGGATGCAACGAATTGAATAAGAATCCTGAACGCGCGGATCATTCTCCAAATGAGACTTCCTTATTTTGCTATTCTTAATAAGGGCAAGCATGTTCTTAGCGCTTTCAATTTGTCCTTTGTAAGGACGCAAACGGTGAAGCCTTAAGTCGTAAGCCTTGTCCGTCCCGCGAAGCGTCTCGTGGGAAAGAGCTGCAGCAATGTCGGCAATCTTAATCAACTTCTTTGCACGAATACAAATGTAGGAGGCAAACGCCGTCATCATTTGAGTGCCGTTAATTAAAGCCAATCCTTCCTTTGCTTTCAGGCGGATCGGTTGCAAGCCGTTTTTACGCAGTAGTCTGCCGGAAGGTGAAATTTTTCTTTTCCGGAAATTTTCCCAAACACTTTCGAACTGCTGAGCCTCTCCCCTGCCGATTAATGCAAGCGTAAGATGAGCCAATGGAGCCAAGTCCCCGCTTGAGCCTACCGAACCCTGCGAAGGAATAAAAGGAATAATGTTAAGGTTCATCATGTCCAATAATAACCGCATCGTTTCAATGCGAATGCCCGAATGCCCTTTAGCCAAAGCGTTTGCGCGCAGCAGCATCATTGTCTTTACAATGAACGGAGGCAACGGTTCGCCTGCTCCAACCGAATGACTTTTAATTAAATTCTCTTGCAAAGTTTCAATATCGTTCGAGCTGATTTTAACGTTTGCAAACTCACCGAATCCGGTGGTAACGCCGTAAACCACTTCGCCTTCTTCTGCCCATTTGTCAATCAGCTTTCTGCCGTTTTTAATTTTCTTAATTGCTTCTTTCGAAAGTTCGACTTTCGGATTGTACTTTAGAAAATATTCAATCTGCTCCAAAGTAAGCGAAGAACCGTCGATGATTAACTTTTCTCTTTTCATCTTTTCCCAAAAATCTTATTGTAATCTTTTTTATTCATTTTAAATTTAACCAAAACTTTTTCATCCCCGTAATTTATTTTTAACGCTTCGCCAACCTCGTGAATAACGGAAATTGTTTTCGTTTCGTTCAACGGTAATTCCACTTCCGCAACAATGTAATTCTTCTCGTAAAACTCTTCCAACTTACCTAACAGCTTTTTAATATTCATTCCTCTTTGAGCCGAAATAATAAGGGAGTTTGGGAATTTATTTAACACGTATTCGATTTTTTCTTTCTCTTCAAGCAAATCAATTTTGTTAAAAATTAAAATTTGCGGTTTGGTGTCGGACTCGAGTTCTTTAAGTGTGTTGTTTACGATTTCAATCTGTTCTTCAAAAGAAGGGTGGGAAATGTCCACAACGTGCAAAAGCAAATCCGCTTGGCGCACAACGTTAAGCGTACTCCTGAACGACGCAATCAAATTGTGCGGAAGTTTTCGAATAAAACCGACTGTGTCCGAAATCAACATTTTTTTGTTTTTGCCGAACTCAAGACTGCGGGTCGTGGAATCAAGCGTTGCAAAAAGTTTGTCTTCCGCAAGGACTTCGGCATTGGTCAATAAATTCAAAAGTGTGGACTTCCCCGCATTCGTGTAGCCAACAAGAGCTGCGGTTAAAAGCTCCTTACGCTTAAAACTTTTTACAAGCTGGCGGGACTCAATCTTTTCCAACTTTTCGCGTAGCTTCTTAATTCTACTTCGAATTATTCGCCTGTCGGTTTCAATTTGTGTTTCGCCAGGACCTTTAGTACCAATGCCACCGTACTGCTTGGAGAGGTGCGTCCATGCGCGCGTCAAACGGCTTAACATGTATTCCATTTGAGCAAGCTCCACTTGGGTTTTCGCTTCCTTCGTTTTTGCGTGGGAAGCAAAGATGTCTAAAATCAGTCCGCTCCTGTCAATGATTTTTCTTTCAATTATTCTCTCGAGATTCCTGATTTGTGTGGGGTTCAAATCATCGTCAAAAATAATAGTGGAAACGTTCGCATCCTCGGAAAGCAAAGCTAATTCCTCCACCTTCCCCTTGCCGATAAAATAAGCGGGATCGATTCTGTCCTTTTCCTGAATCATTCTGAAAATAATTTCCGCGTTGGCGGTTTCGGCAAGGCGTTCGAGTTCGTCAAGATTTTCCTCAACCTCCGCGCGGGAAACCCCGCTCGACTTTACCGCCACGAGGATTCCGCGTTCCTTTTCGTTTCTTCTTGCCTCAATCATTTTGCACGTTCTTCAAATCAACCAAATCCTTTTTAGAGCTTTTACCCAACAGCATTTCGACAATCGCCAAAATCAAAGTGAGAAATAAAAAGTATTTCCACAACTCCGTTCCAAAACGTGAACGCAAAATAAGTTCCTTCAAATTCGAATTTTCTTTTATTTGTTTCAAGTCGGCGCTGGGAAAGGAACCGGTCAAAATCTTTTGAACTTCTTTATCGGAAAGACTTTCGAGCTCCGATTCGCTTTTAACGGGATTCACCGCCGCGTAGTCAATTAATTTATTACCCGAATAAAATTTGTAAACACCCGTCAAATTAGTTTTTGTGTAATTGAAATAATTTCTCTTTCGATTCCTCAAGTCGATTATTTCCTTGCTCCCGTCCGGTCGTTTAACCGTAAGCTGTGGAATTACAGCAGCGGAAAGTTTTACTTCAACCGGATTTCCCGCTTCAACGGTTTTAATTGAACCGACGTTCGAGGAAAGGTAAAACAGCGCTCTGTTAATCAAAGGCGCAAAAAAACCTTTGAGAGGCAAGTCCGTGCTGCGCAAATCGAATGGGGTGTTAAAAACAAGAACCTTGCCCTTGCCGATTTCAAACTCGCTTAAAAAATCCGAGCCGTCTTCCATTTTAATCACGGGTATTCCCTTGCCGCCTGTTTTAAATTTCAAATAGCCGTAAAACTCGGGCGATTCGATTTTCGGCTTTTCGCCGGACGTAAACATTCCTTCGAACAACGGGTGGGAAAAATCAATTCTTCCGAACGAATTAATGTTGGCAAAGTTTTTACTGCGCACAAATTCACCGAAGGGTGGAAGATTCAAACTGTTTGCGATTTTATTTAATTCGACAGTTGTTGAGTTTCCCGCCGGAATTAAAATAACTCCGCCGCCGGAATTCAGGAAGTTAATTATTTTTTTAAAATTCAGTTCGGGAGAATAGCCGACAATCACTGCAACGTTGTAGTTTAAGAGGTTCAACGAATTGAACTGCGAACCCGCTATTTCCTTAAATGAAACAAGTTTGTTAACATTCGAATTAAGCGCAAGACGTAAAAACTTTGCCTCGCTTTTTGTACTTCGTATTAACACCGTGTTAATTTTGCCGGGCACGTAAAAGCAAAGGTAGTTTTTATTGTCGTACACAAAGGCATCCTCGCTTAACTCACAAACAGCGGAGATTAAACCCGCTTTCGAAAGCGTTACGGTAAACCTTTTGTTTTGTGAACTTCCGCCAAGTGAAACCTGAGCTTCCTTTTTCCCGTTAAGGAAAAGGTAGAGAGCTGTGTTCTCGGCGCTTGTAGTCCCGTTAAATTTTACGCTCGCGGAAAAACCGACTTCCTTCCCTACTTGTAAAATCCTGTTCTCCAAAGTAAAACCGGAAATCGAAAAGTTGTTTACCACAGGCATTTTCAAACGTTTCCAGTAA
>JALWGH010000223.1 GCA_027013735.1 Melioribacteraceae bacterium | reverse complement strand
TTCCGTTCTACCGAGCGAACCGCCCATTCCAACCGGTTTACCCGTAATAAAGCCGGGATACCTTCCGCCGTGAATTGTTTCGAACTCGTCGAGCATCCAGAGCATATGCTGCGCATTTGTCATTACGTCGGGAGCGGGAACATCGTTTACGGGTCCAACGTTTTTTGCCATTTGCCGTACCCAGCCGCGGCTGATTGCTTCCTGCTCTCGCATACTTAAATTGTGCGGGTCGCAAATAACACCGCCTTTACCACCGCCAAGGGGGATGTCCACAACCGCACATTTCCACGTCATCCACATTGCCAAGGCACGTACCGTGTCGATTGTTTCCTGCGGGTGAAAACGGATTCCGCCTTTTGCCGGTCCGCGTGCATCGTTGTGCTGCACCCTGAAACCGCGGAATATCTTAACTTTCCCGTCGTCCATTCTTACCGGAATCGAGAACTGATATTCACGCAACGGATTTCTTAATAATTCTCTTGTCGATTCGTCAAGATTAAGCATGTCCGCAACTTTGTCGAACTGCGCCTGCGCCATTTTAAAAGGATTAAATTCCTTGTCGCTCATTTTCTTCACCTTATTTTAAATTTGAACAATTTTTTTTTCGTAGTATTAAAACATAAGATTAAAGGTAATTATTAGCAATTAAAGAATGTTAAAAAGGAAAGAAATTTGGTCTCTTCGCGAAAAACGGATTGAATTCTGTAAAAGATATTCTTTTAATATTCATTTTGAGAATATGCTTTTTTAATATACTTTTGCAATAAAAACATTGGAGAAAAATGAAAAACGTGTCATTAAAAATAGAGGATTCCATTTTCAAAGAAACGGAAGAAATACTGTCTCTTATTAAAAAGCCGAGGAATCGTTACATTAACGAAGCAATTGCCAGCTACAATAAAAAACAAAAAAGAATATTAATTGAAAATGCGCTGAGAGAAGACTCTAAATTAGTTAGCGATGATTCTCTCTCGGTATTGGGAGAATTCGAAAATATTGAAGATGAAAATTAAACAGTTTGAAGTTTGGTTGGCGGATTTAAGTCCTAAGAGAGGCACCGAACCGGGCAAAACAAGACCTGTCGTTATTATTCAAACCGACTTGCTTAATAACATCCCTCATCCCTCCACAATTATTTGTCCTGTTACTACCAATGTAAAAAAAGAAGCAAAAATATTAAGAATACACTTAAAAAAAGGCACGGCAAAGTTAAAACAAGATTCGGACATTATGATTGACCAAATTCGTGCTATTGACAACAGGCGATTACTAAAAAAGATGGGGAAATTACCCCTCGAGGTAATTGAACAGATTAAAGATAGCTTGCATATTATTTTGGATCTTTAATATCAACAAGTCCCTGCTTGTAAATTTAGATTACTAAACCGGATACCCCTTTTTTAATTCTTTCTTTACTTGCTTGTAATCGGGCATAATTGATTCGACGAGTGCCCAGAAATTTTTCGAATGATTTCTTTCGATCGTGTGACACAACTCGTGAATAATAACATAATCAATTGCTTCTTTCGAATACTTCAACAATGCGGAATTAAAGGAAAGATTATTTTTTGACGAACAGCTCCCCCACCTTGAGCTTAATTTTCTGACCCGCACATTGCCGTATTTAAAATTGTGGAGGTGCGCAATTTCCCTTACCCTTTTGGGAATGTACGTTTTGGCAAGTCGCAAAGTGTAATCTTCAAAGGCTTCAACCAAATCAGGCGTCGAATTAAATCCCGCGTATTTTTCCTCAAGTAATTTTAAAACTCCGTTCTCAAGTTTCGGGAACACTTCCTTTCCAAAAAGAAAGAACCTATTCCCGTACTTTTGAATTTCCTCCGTTCGTTTTTTAATCCAATCATTCTTGGAAATCAAAAAGGTTTCAGCCTGTTTAATCGGTACACCGTAAGGGACAGTTAACTCAACACCGCTAGGCTTAACTTTAAGAATTATTCTTCTTGCTCTCGGATGCCTTTTAAGTTTGTACTGAATATTTGAAATTTGTCTAATCATTCTAATTTAAGCAGGGGACGCAAAGTTTGCGTCTCCTACGAATGCAGTTAATTTTAAATTATGTAGCAGAAAAACACTTCAATTATTTTAAAATTATTCTCACTTTTCAGAACTCTCCCCCTATTCGAACCAAGTGGCAAATTCCAGCGCACCAGAATCCCCCTCTCTTTGAAAGAGAGGGGGACTTAGGGGGTGAGTTAGCAATGAAATATTCCTCAAATTGGTACTAATACTAATACGTTATTTTTGCCACCGATTTTAAAACCATACCAAAAGCACGGTTTTGAATTCGAATCTTCCCCAAAAATCTTAATTTGAAACTTCGAATGTACAAATTATATTTAAAATTTGAATCTAATTTTTTGGTGAATGAACGGAATTGTGAAAGGGAAAGATTTGTTACAAACGGACGAAGCCGAACTTACATTATTCAGCGAATTATTTGAAATAGAAAAATTCGATTTCCTAAACGCTGTCAATACACTTTCGAAAGAGAAGAAAGACTTTTTTTATTGGAACGAACCGGCTGAGAACTTTTCAATTCTCGGTTTCGGAAAAGCCTTTGAAATCAGTGAAAACGGCGAAGACAGAACACACCTTACGGACACAATTGTTAGCAACCTAAAGGAAAATCTTTCTGCCAATTGGACTGAAAGGGATGATTTGGTTATCCCTTTGTTTGTCGGCGGGATAAAATTTTCTCCGCACAACGAAAGTTTGTTGTGGAAAGATTTTTCCGACGCCGATTGGTTCATTCCCAAACATCTTTATTTCCGGCAAGACGAAAAATTCTTTTACGTTTTTAACGCTTCGACGGAAAAAGAACAATCTGATTTTGAAACTGAAATTGCCGAAGGCAAAAATTTCCCACTATCTTTGCAGACTAATGGGGTTGAGAAAGCTGTTCCTAAAATAATTTCCTCGAATATTGAGGACGAGGAAGATCGCCG
>JALWGH010000222.1:5952-9354 GCA_027013735.1 Melioribacteraceae bacterium | reverse complement strand
GATGGAAGGGGCACAAATCTATTTAACGGTACGTAGATTTGTGTCCCTAACTTGGTGACTAAAATCACAAGCCAAAATATTTCTGAAATTTTTTTTGAAATTTTCATTTATTTATTCATTATATTGCAAATCGAATTTTGTTGACGTTAGTAAAACAAAATCACTTTGATTAAGGGATTTCCTTTTTCTATCCTGTAATACAATTACAGAAATAGCAACATAAAAAAATACTCAATATTAGTGCATCCTGTAAGATTAGGAATAATGGTGTAAAATTTTTAAAAATAAACGAGGTTTATCGAGATGGAGTCCGGCAAAAAAAATCAAAACCGCTCTAACCATTTAATTAGTAACTTATTTATTTTCTTTACCCTGTTTTTACTCGCAAGCGCTTCGTTTGCTCAAAATCCTAATTGGTCTTCCAGCCTTTTAATCAGTCCCAACCCCAGCCCGTTTTTAACCGATTGGGAAAAGAATCCCGGCACGGGTTCGTTCTCGGTAACTTACATGGGAACGGCGCCGGCGGAATATTATTTGGATTTCGAAATTTCGTCTTCCACCTATTCCCCTGCAATTAGCGGCAAAAGCGATATTCTGGAATTTCTTAGCGCGAACACCCGCATCTTTACACTAAATGACTTTTTGGGCTTCGGCGGAATCAAACTAAATTCGGATTTATTGGCGGTTGTCGGACAAACGGGAATGATTCCCGAAGGCGAGTACACACTTTGCGTAAAGGTAAAAGATCCCCAAGGTAATTTGCTTACGGAATCCTGCGCCGATTACGAAATTACCCAACCAAGCCCTCCCGAATTGGTTTACCCGGAAAACGAAGCTGTCGTGGACGTAAACCAGCCGAATTTCATGTGGACTCCCGTAAACGTACCTCTCACAATTAAACCCGTTTACCATTTTAAATTAGTGGAAATGCTCGAAGGGCAAACTCCTTACAGGGCAATCAAAGCAAACATTCCCCAGCACGAGGCTGAAATCACGGATGCTACATCTTACCTTTACCCGATTGACGCTTTGCCACTTGAGAAAGGGAAATCGTACGCTTGGCAAATTACGGCAACGGACGACGAAGGCAAACCCGTCTCGTTAAATAACGGTGAGTCCGAAATTTGGTCGTTTTCTTTCGGCAGCGCAAAAGGCAGCATCGGAATTGACACATTGGTGCTTGTTCCAAACGTTGCCTCGCTTATTGATTTAAAAGGTCTCACGGCAACAGACAACGGATTGAGCTTTACTTTCGACGGCTCCTGCTTGCTTCTTTTAACTTTGCCGGACAACACTAAAAAGACAATTGACGTAACCGTACAAAATTTAAGCGTTCAAAAAGGAGATTATTACAACCCAGTATTTTTCGGCGGAATGGTAACGGCAACTCTGTTTGAAGGCGACCTGCCTAAATCCTTAACCGGAAATTTCTTTGAGCCGAGAAAGCTTCAGTTCATTCCCCCGAACAGTTTGACCGTTGAAGGAAATTTTGTTTTAGAAGCACAAACGGACGTTCCGCTTTTGGGACAATTAACCTACGACGGCTCTAATCTTTCGGGAACTTTGACAGGAACCGGTTCGGTTCAAAATCCCTTGTTGCAATTCGGCGACGACAATTTTGCAGCAAAAATAACAAGTCTCACGGCTTCTTTCCCCGCTCTCGATTTCCAAATGGACGGCGTGTTTTCCGTCTTCGGAAACTCCTCGGGCTGTACGTTGACCAACATTTCCCTCAATAATAACGGGGATTTCAACGTCAGCGTAAGTTGTTCGCCGAACAAAGACATCCCCTTAATCCCTGGCTCTACGATGTTCAATTTAAACATCGGCAGCCTCTCGGGCACATTGTCCGGCAACATTTTGAACACTCAAATGAATTACGACATTACTCTGAACGGCGGATTGCTTTTCAAACCTTTTAACGGTAATTCTTTCGGCGGGTCGGTTTCTTTCAGACTTCGCCCGAACAATTTCCAATTGCTTAATTTCAATCCCGACGTCAATATGGATTTTGCCAATATCGACCTTGGGTGGGTTAAGTGGAAACTTTCGAACTTAAAACTCAACAAACTCAGTTACTCCGGCGGTTCGTGGGATTTTGAACTTGCCACGGATATGAAGTTCAACTTCCCAAATTTCTTTAATCAGGAACTGCCTACAATTCCCAACATTAAATTCGACTTGAACGGATTTACATTTCCGAAAATAGATTTGTCAAACTTTACAATTCCCGATATTGACTTCAGCGCATTTAAACTTTCTCTGGAAGGATTTCACATTTCACCGTTTACTTTCGATTGGGCAAATTGGAACCCGGGCTCGATTGCCAAGATGAGTTTCGATTGGGATGTTAAATTCAACATGCCCAACTTGCCAGCCGGCACGCCGGACGCACTAAAAAATCTCAATATCACACTTCACCCGTCAATTACGGACGGAAATTTCAACGTTCAAATCCCGAAAATAAATTTCCCCAATCCCCTTTCAATGCCCTTGATTTCGGGAATTAATTTTGACGTTTCGTCCCTCGAAGGTTTGTTAAAAACCACGTACACTGGTGCGGGAATGAACTACCTGCCCGACTTGAAGTTTGAGGGAGACATTTCCCTGCCGGGAGATTTCAAATGCGACAGCAGCACGCCGAAAATGCACGTAAAAGTTGCAGTTGACGGCAACGGCAAAATGAAAGGAACAATTCAAAATCTTGTTCCGCAATGCCCGCTTGTTTTCGGGCCTGTAAAACTGCAAATGAAAAACTCCAAAGTTGAATTTAATTTTGACACCGACCAAAAAATTTCAATCGACGGCTCGGCAGGCATTTATTTTAACAATAATGAAGTCGGGACTATTGCCGTTGGCTACGAAATTCTCCACAACAATCTTTACAAATTGGACGGTAATATTACAAATCCGTTTGACTTCAAAATACCTACCGCAAAGCCCGTGTTGGATTTCACGATTAGCTCGGCAACAATCCAAAACAAAATTTTAAACATTGACGGGCTTCAAAAATTCAACATCTCGGGTGGCAATCAATTAAACGTAACGTTCGACAATTTCAAAATCGGACTGCTCGATTTCAAAATTCACGGCGGGCGGGTAATTTTCGGCACGCCGTTTAACCTGATGATTGGCGGACTTTCCGGCAGTAATTTGAATTTCAAAGTAGCGCCGGGCGGAACGGATTTAACCGATTCCTCCGGCATAATGCTAACCCTTCCCAATTCTATTGAGCTGAACCAGAACGGCTTGGTAATTAACGGCAACGGGACGGCAAAAATAAAATTCAACGGCAAAGAAATAGCAGCCCTTACGGCTAACTTTAAGAACAATTTTTCGTTCGGAATTTCGCCTTTCGGCATTAAGCAGGGCGAATGCGACTTTTTCTACAACAATCAGAAA
>JALWGH010000222.1:0-5942 GCA_027013735.1 Melioribacteraceae bacterium | reverse complement strand
ATCAGAAAGTAGCTTACGTAAACAGCAGCGGCTTTTTCCCCGATCCGAACTTTTTCCTGAACGCCGTTTTGCCGGAAAAAATTCCACTGCCGTTGGAAACGGTTGCCTATTTGAAAATTAAAAACGGCAACCAACTTTTGGTAAACGTAAGTGAGAACAACGGAATATTTGACATTTCGACCAAAGCGGGACAACCGGTGGAGCTTTACTTCCCGGGCTTAAAGTTCTCAAACCCAACCGTTCCGAAAATTTTAGTTAACTTTGCAATCAAATACGATGCGGCAAACAAGAAGCTGACCGACGGGTCAATTCTTGCCGTTCCGCCGCAAGCAGGAAACTCTCCGTTCGATTTAAGTCAGTACGGAATTCCGGCAAAAATAGACACAATTTTCTACGGAAAAATTAATGGCAATTACGCTTTCCGGCTTCACAGCTTGCTTAAGTTATTCGGGCAGGAATTTTCCCGGCAGAATGCAGTAAATCTTTTCATCGGCTCGGACGGAAAGTTAACAAGCAATCTGAATATGAGCATTCAGCAAACCATTCCAATGGTGCCGGGCAGCGACAAACTTAATTTAAAGATTAATAATCTCAGCGGAAACTTTGACGTAAATCTTTTAACTTCAAACATCAACTTCAATCTTTCCCTCGGTTCTGAAATCAGGATTAAAGTTGACCAAGGCAAGGAAGTTGGTGCCACTGCAACAATAGTTGCAAGCAACACGGGAATTAGTGTTCAGAATTACCAAATGGACACGGAACAGCTCGGCGAAATAGGAATGGATTTCTTCAAAATGGCAATTAAGAAAATCCAAATGCCACGGCTCGAATACCACTCTCCTACCGACCCGAATCCCGGGTGGGATTTTGAATTCGGTTTCGATTTCGATTTTAAATTCCCCTCTCTTGGCTTTGAAATTCCGGAAGTAAAAGGAATTACTTTAACCAAATCCGGTTTGCACATTCCGCAAATTTCAATTCCGAGTTTTGCCGACAGTCTTAAATTCCAATTTCAGGGATTTGAATTCAAACCTCTGGCTTTCAGAACACCTTCGATTAACATCGACTGGTTCTCCTCTAATCCGCTCAGCATAGATTGGAGTCAATTAAAGTTCGACTTTGCCGTTAACTTCCCCAACATTCAGAACGGCTCGGGTTTAATGCAAACGCCCGATTTAACCATTCGTAATGCTGCGTTCCACAACGGAATATTGACCGCGCAAGTAACAAAAAATTTCAATCTTGGAGATTTGAGATTAAACTTAGGCGGTTCGACTGTCTTTAACGTCACAAAAATTTCCGGCGAGTTGTTTGACAATTCCGGCTCTCAAGGCGTTCGTTTCGGTTTGAACGGAACACTCGACTTGCCCGATTTTATGAAATGCGGCGGCAATGCAACGGCGGATGTAAGCTCCGTGAAATTTAATTTCGACAGCCGCGGGCTAATCTCGGGAACGGTTACAAACTTTGTTCCCAACTGCCCAATCAACTTAGGTTTCGGCACTTTCACGGTTACAAACTCTTCAATTATTTTTGCAATCGAGAACAACAGTCAATCGGCATTGCTGGATATGTCCGGCACGCTTAACGTTCCCACGGGCGGCGGGCAGAACGTAACGGCAAACGGCTCCATTAAACTTAATTTGTTAACGGGACAAATAGCCGACGGACAAATTGCAATAAACGGACCATTTAATTGGTCTATTCCCGCCGACAATCCGATATTCACCTTTACGATTAACAATGCAACATTAAATAAAGACGGTTTAAGGATTAATGGCGCAAGCCAGCTTCAATTGGAGGGCGGTGCAACACAAACCGTTCAGTTCAACAATTTCCTTTTCGATTTTGTCAACACAAAAGTTAAAGGCGGAAATATTACAATAGCCGGCAACATCGGATTGAAATTAACCGTACCCGAAGGCGGCGGAATTAACTGGGGTGTTACGTCAAAGAACATTTCACTTACGGCGGACAAAACCGCAATGATTGGTTTCGGCGGAACCGTTGTAATTGATTCCGCAGGCGTTCACACAACCGGAAGCGCTAACGCTGCCGTACGCTGGGATGCTTCCCACGTTTACAACGGCTTGAGCGTAGCATTCTCAAACAATTTTGCAATTAAAATAAAACCGTTCGGGGTTAAAACCGGCAGGGCGGATTTAATGTTAAACGCCGACACAATTGCTTATCTCGACAACGGCGGTTTCCACTTAGGTAATATTTTCGGGCTTATTCCCTTGCCTGAAAAACTCCCGCTCCCTGACACAACGGTGGCTTACATTAAAATCAAGGACGGCAACAACGTTCTGTTAGAAACACACCAAGCTGGCAGCGATTTGCAATTGCGGACCAAGAGCGGAGAATCTGTCAAACTGTTTATTCCCGCATTGAAAAACGGCAGTACAGTCCCCAGCTTCGACGTAACGTTCAATGTTACGGTTAACACTTCCAATTGGGGATTTGTAAGCGGAGGCATTACCGTTGCAGCACAGGAGGGGCAATCCCTGCTCGATTTGGAATCCTTACTCGGCATCCCGATTAAAATTCAAAAGGTTGAGTACAAAAAAATCGGCGGCAGTTACAAACTTGCAGCGGATGCGAAATTTAACCTTCCGCAGGCTCTCGGCGGTTTGCCGGTGGATTTGAGCGGGTTAAGTTTTGACCAACACGGATTAACCGGCACGGTAAACATCGGGCATTTCTCGCAAACCAAATTAAGCAACGTTAACCCCATTGCACGCGCAAATCTCGGAAGCGACGTTCAAATTTCCCTCGAAGGCGCAACGGCACAATTCGGAGATAACAAGGCGTTTAAGTTTTCCGGCAACATTATTCCTTTGATGTTAGTAAAGGGAACAGACACTTCCAAAATTCATTACGCTGCGGAATGGGACGGAAACAACAGGAAATTTGTTTTTTCCTTCGACTTTACTCAAGGGCAAAAGTTCGATTTCGGCGTTGCTGAATTCTACCCGCAGGCAATAAATCCCGACCCTGCAATGCAGCTTAGCTTTAGCGGTTCCGACTTTGAATTTAAAATGGGCGGAACGTTGAAGATTCCGAGTTTTGACCCCAACTTTGCCATTGCCTTCAAAGGGTTTAAGATTAACAAATCCGGCGTCTCGGTAGATGCCGTTCACATTCCCGACGTTAACCAAGCTTTAACCTTCGAGCTTTTCAAATCGCAGTTCAGGATTTACGATTCCTTCCCGAACAGTCAGGCAATAAGTTTCGGTTACCACAACAGAGTTCTTTCCCTTACCTTGAGCGGAGACATTAATGTTCTGAACCACGTAGTTAAGTTCAAAGGCTTTAAAATTGCAACCGACGGAACAATTGCCATTCAAAGCGTTAATTTAATAAGCAACCCCGTTGCTATTATTCAAAACTACTTAACGCTGGACACTCTCGGTATTAAAAACGTAAGCAACAAATACCGTTTGAAAATTGCGGGCAATGTTAAACTTCCTCCTTCCATTTCACAAACCTCTTCCTTCCATTACGGTTTCGAAATAGGGACAGACGGGCATGTCTATTCCAACAGCACGGATAACAGAGTAGTATTCCTGAACGAGACCCCGGGCTTGGGCAACGGAGACAATTCGGAGTACAAATTCTGGCAGGCGACAATCGACCCGACCTATTTCGATTTGGGACTCAACTTCGGGGATATGTCCAAAAGTTACGTAAGTTTCCTCGGAGATATTTACTGGGGAAACAATGCAAGCCAGAAAGTTGCTTTCGGACAACGGAACGCAGACGGAACGGTTAAGCAGGCGGCATTCAAGATTACCTTCGGCGGAAATATTACGTGGGGGGACATCACCGTAAACAGCCCGATTAATTTCGATTGGGAAATGCTGCATCTTGTTGTAAACAATCTTTCCGTCCACCCGTCGAACAACGACATTGCAATAACCATCGGAGGCGGTTTCGGATTTAACATTTCCAGCGTGACGGGAAATATTGAAATTTCGGGGCTTAAAATTAACAAGAGCGGAATTGAAGATTTCGGTACCATTACCCAAGCCGGGCTTAAAATTGCCAGCATTGTGGATTTACAATTGGACAGTCTGGTGTTCATCAATCACCCGACAACTATCACCGTTAAGAGCGGTTCAATGCCCACTGGCAACAACAATTCCCCCAGCTCCCAACAGCAAACAATAAATGTGAAAAATTATTTCAGCTTTGGCGGCAGGATTTCAATTGCCAATATGCTGAGCGGCGGAATTAAGAAATTTGTTACCTACACCACGGTGGACGATCAATTCAATCTTTTGATTCAAGATGCGTTCATCAAATACAGCAATGTTTTTGAACTGCACATGGATTTGGTTTACCAAACTCAAGGCAGTGATTTCTACCTTTTAGCCGGCGCATCCGGTAAGATAATGACTTACAGCGTTACCATGGTCGGAGAAGCCGGGCACATTCAAGGCAAAGACAGATTCGGTTTCTTCGTTGCCGTGGATGTTACTATTCCGGTGGGTCCTGTCGTGATTGCGGGCGTGGGCGGAGGTTTCTTCTACAATCCTACTTCCGAAACAATAAATATGGTCAAGAAATTGGCTAAGCTCGATAAAACGGGAGGCACGGAAGATAAAATCAAACCTTCTTCGGATAACACGAAGTTCTCCATCTTCCTCTTTGGTAAGTTTACGCTCGTAAACGACAAAATCATTATGGGTAGAGTTTTGCTTACGCTTACAAACACGCAATTCTACCTTGACGGCAAAGTAATAATGTTAGACCAAAAGAACAGCATTTACGGCACCATTCACCTTGCCGTTGATTTCGATGCGGGACAATTTGAAGGGAACATTAAGGTAAATGTAAATATGGTCTCCTTAGTTAAAGGACAAGGAGAAATAAGCGCTTACATCTACGGCGAAAATACTTGGGCAGTAATGGGTAAAACCGACATTGAAGTTTTAAAATTCATTTCCGTTAAAAGTGAATTTTTCGTTGGCCCAAGCGGATTCCTTGTTGCCCTTGAAGTCCACAAAAGCTTTGACATTTGGATAATCAGCATCGAAGGAGCTTTTGAGGCTAAAGTGTGGTACATTCAAAATGTTTCTTGGGGAATGTACGCAAAAGTTTGGATTAAGGTTGAAGTGCTTGGCGGAGCAGCAGGCGCAAAGGGTTGGCTCAAAGGTGCATTATTCGGCACGCCAGGTAACTACTATATGTACGCAGCGGCAGGACTTGAGGTGCATCTCTTGTTCGCAAGTTGGGAAGGAAGCGTTTGGGGTAAAATACAAAACGGACACACCTCGGGCGGTTTCGGAGCCGATTCCGATATGGAGAGAATGATTGACGAGGCGGGCAAAACGGCGGATAAAGCCGAACAGGCAAAAAACGATATGCAAAACGAAATACAATCCCACACCGTTCCGACAAAGACATTTTCAGCAGAAGAACTTGCTTCGGCATTTAACCAACTTTCCAATTGGGGCAGGATGTTGAAATACGGCTCCCCTGTTGAGAAAGTTATTGCTGCTATTGCTCTTAATCTGCTTGAGGAACTTGAAAAATCGGGTAGTCATTATTCATACGACGTTAAAGGCTGGGAAAAATTCGTTGAAGATTACACTATTAACACGTACATTGGAACAAATGCGCCCGACTTAATAGAATTTCAACAAAAAGCAAAATCAATTGATAGTTTACTCTCGAGCTTTTCAACTGCAAGAGCAAACCTGTTGAATGCTTTAAGTCAAAATATGGAAAAGATTGACCCGATTCAAAGCAGTTTTCAGGAAGTAGGTGAAAGCCCCGTTGTAAGCATCAACCTCTCTCCCGTACAGAAAGATGCAAACGGAAACGTAGTCAATCAGCCCGGTTTCCAATTCGACCAAAACATTGCGGATAATAATCAATCCGCTCTGGAAAACGCTCAACAGCAAGCCGCACAGTACGAACAGAAAGTATTTGCA
>JALWGH010000221.1 GCA_027013735.1 Melioribacteraceae bacterium | reverse complement strand
GCCGGAATTGTTTGTAACCGTAATCATTACAAGCGGCACGTTCTCTTTCCCGACCTTGTTAATAAAGGCTTCGAGAGCTTCCACGTCCATATCGCCCTTAAAATCCGCTCTAATCTCGGGGTGCTTGCCCGTTTCGTTAAGCAGGTCAACGGCTTCGGCTCCCGTAAATTCAACGTTTGCACGGGTTGTGTCGAAGTGCGTGTTGTTTGGAATAAACTTTCCTTTGCCGCCGACGATGGAAAAGAGAATTTTTTCGGCAGCGCGCCCCTGATGCGTGGGAATAATAAATTTGTGTCCCGTAATTTTTCGTACGGTTTTTTCAAAGCGGAAAAAACTTTTGGAACCCGCGTAGGATTCATCACCGTCCATTATTCCGGACCATTGTTTGGCGCTCATTGCGGAAGTCCCACTGTCGGTAAGCAAATCAATTATTACGTCCTCGGCGGGAATCATGAAAACATTGTAGCCGGCGTCTTTCAGGATTTTTTCCCTTTGTTCCCGCGTAGTAAATTTAATCGGCTCAACGGATTTTATTTTGAACGGTTCAATAATTGTTTTCATCTCTGCCCTTAAAAAATTTTTGAGAATCTGTTTTTTAAATGTATTAAAAAGTTGGATTAAGTAGGAAGCGGATAACAGATAATAGAGAACGGTGAACAGATAAGTTAACCAATCCGTTGTCTCCCTCCACTTCTTTTTGCATTTTGAAACGGCTTTAATTAAGTTTGAAGTTCGGAAAAATTTGAGGAAACAATGCTTAATAAATTATTAAAAAAGGTTTTTGGCGATAAGAATACAAAGGTTCTCAAAGAGCTTTGGCCTATTGTTGACCAAATAAATGAAGAATACGAAAAAATTAAAGATCTGAGCGATGACGAACTGCGCGCAAAGACAGAAGAATTTAAGGCAATAATAAATGAGCGGACGAAGGAACTCAGGGAAGAGATTGACAAATTAAACGAACAGCTTCAAGCAGACGAACTTCCCGAAAACGTTGAAGAAATTCACGACGAATTGGAAGAGCTTGAAAAAGAATTGCACGAGCAATACGAGGAGGTTCTTAACGAGCTTTTGCCTCAGGCTTTTGCCGTTGTTAAAGCTACGTGTAAAGCTCTTTTGGGCAAAACGTGGACTGCGGGCGGACACAAAATTACTTGGGACATGGTGCCGTACGATGTTCAGCTTTTGGGCGGAATTGTTCTGCACCAAGGTAAAATTGCCGAGATGGCAACCGGCGAAGGTAAAACACTTGTTGCCACAATGCCGATTTACCTTAACGCCTTAACCGGCAGGGGCGTTCACTTGGTTACCGTGAACGATTACCTCGCCAAGCGCGACAGCGAATGGATGGGAGAAATTTACAAATTCCACGGATTGACTGTCGGTTGCATTACGGCGGATATGGACCCCGAGCAAAGGAAGAAAGCTTACCAAGCGGACATTACTTACGGAACAAATAATGAGTTCGGTTTCGATTACCTCCGCGACAACATGGCAATTAGCGAAGATCAAATTGTTCAGCGTGGACACAATTACGCCATTGTTGACGAGGTGGACTCCGTGCTTATTGATGAAGCACGTACTCCTTTGATTATTTCCGGACCCGTTGAAGTTGACGATCACAAGTTCTACGAAATGAAGCCCCGTGTGGAAAGGGTTTTCAGAAAACAGTCTTCCCTCGTTGCCAAGATTGTTCAGGAAGCGGAAGAGCTGTTAAAAACGGGCGACCCGAAGGACAGGGAAAAAGCCGGAGTTTTACTTTTAAGAGCACACCGCGGATTCCCTAAAAACAAAAGACTCCAAAAACTTTTTGCCGAGCCCGAATACAAAAAACTAATGCAGACTACCGAGCTGGAATTCCTGCGCGAAAATGAAAAACGTATGCCCGAAATTGACGAGGAACTCTACTTTGCAATTGACGAACGCAACAACACAATAAACCTTACCGATAAAGGGCGCGACGCGCTTGCCGAAGGTTCTCCCGAAGGCGCAGAGTTTTTCGTACTGCCGGATTTGGGTACTGAAATAAGTGAAATTGAAAACGACCCGAATCTGACGGAAGAAGAAAAAATTAAAAAGAAGGACGAGCTTTACAAACTTTACAGCGAGCGCAGCGACAGGATTCACACCATTAACCAGCTTTTGAAAGCTTACACGCTTTTTGAGCGGGACGACGAATACGTTGTTACCGACGACGGCAAGATTGCAATTGTTGACGAATTTACCGGACGTATTCTCCCCGGCAGAAGATATTCCGACGGACTTCATCAGGCAATTGAAGCAAAGGAAAACGTTAAAGTCCAACGGGACACTCAAACCCTTGCTACTATTACTCTTCAAAACTATTTCAGGCTTTACAACAAACTTGCGGGAATGACCGGTACGGCTGAAACCGAAGAGGCGGAGTTTTACGAGATTTACAAACTTGAAGTTGTTGTTATCCCCACAAACAAACCTATTGCAAGAGTTGACGAAAACGACGCAATTTACAGAACCAAACGTGAAAAGTACAACGCAATAATTAATAAAATCAAAGAACTGAGAGCGCAAAGACGCCCTGTGCTTGTTGGTACTACGAGCGTAGAGGTTTCGGAAACACTCAGCAGAATGTTAAAAAGGCAAGGCATTCCGCACAACGTTTTGAACGCCAAACACCACCAGCGGGAAGCCGAAATAGTTGCCCACGCGGGTCAGCCGGGAGCCGTAACAATTGCGACTAACATGGCAGGTAGAGGTACGGACATCAAACTTGGCGCAGGTGTTGTTGAAAAAGGCGGACTCTACATTTTAGGCACCGAGCGTCACGAGTCCCGTAGAATTGACCGCCAGCTTCGCGGGCGTGCCGGCAGGCAAGGCGACCCGGGAACTTCCAAATTTTTCATCTCACTTGAAGACGATTTGATGCGCATCTTCGGCGGCGACCGCGTTACCAACATAATGCAAAGAATCGGGATGGAAGAAGGCGAGGCAATCGAACACCCGATGATTACCAAATCCGTGGAACGCGCTCAAAGAAAAGTTGAAGAAAACAATTTTGCCATTAGAAAGAGATTGCTCGAATACGACGACGTGATGAACCAGCAGCGCGAGGTAATTTACGCGCGCAGGCGTCAGGCACTTAAGGGCGAGCGTCTAAAAGGCGAAATTTACGATTACCTTGAAGATTACGTTGAAGAACTCCTCGACAAATATTACGAAGAAAATCAGACGGAGCAACTGCACAGGGACTTGCTCCAACATCTGCTTGTTGATATTAACTTTACGCCCGAAGAGTTTGAGAAGCTCGGCAGGGACGGCATTAAGGAAAAAATCCTTGAGGCTGCGAAAGAATTTTACGAACGCAAGGAGGAGATGCTCGGTGCGGATTTAATGGCAAGGATTGAAAGATACGCCGTACTGAGTGTGATTGACGAAAAGTGGAAAGATCACCTCCGTGAAATGGACGACTTGAAGGAAGGAATCGGGCTTAGAGCTTACGGACAAAAAGACCCGCTCGTTGAATACAAACGCGAAGGTTTTGAACTGTTCCTTAATTTGCTTGCGGACATCAGGGACGAGGTTCTCCAATTTACTTTCAAATTCTTCCCGCAAGCTCCCGAGGAAGTTAAGGAGAAAAAGCCTAAGTCCCCGTTGGCAAGGCTTCGTACAATTAAGGAAAACGTTGCCGGAATGGGATTGAAAGGCGCTACCAAAGCTTCCCAGCAACAAGGGCAGGCAAACGAATCTTCGGAGAGAGTTAAAATACAACCTGTTAGAGTCGGTAAAAAACTCGGAAGGAACGACCCCTGTTGGTGTGGCAGCGGTAAGAAATACAAAAACTGCCACGGTAAAAATCTTTAAAATTACAGGCGGGAAGGTCAGTAATTTTTGCATTGCAAAACCCTTTCCGCTTTTTTACTTTTCAATTGATGTTTTAATATCTTAAAAACCGGACAGATGAAAATTATCCCGAATTACAAAAAAATCATTTTTGTTTTAACACTTGCTTTTTTAGGCGGTTGCGCCGTTTGGGAAAACTTTACTACTTATTTTAACACTTATTACAACGCTTCGATAGCCTTCGAGAAGGCGGAAGAGTTAATGAGTAAAGACAAACCCGCGTTATTCGAATTTAAATTAAAAAGAATTCCACCTGCCGCCAACAAATCCCTTGACGCGGTAATTAAAAAGTGCTCGAAGATTTTACAGTTTCACGAAAAATCTTCTTATTTTGACGATGCCCTTTTTATGCTTGGGCGTGCTTTTTATTTTAAACAACAATTTTCAAAAGCATTAAGAAAATTTAAAGAACTTGCCACAATAAAAAATTCTCCTCTTGCACTAAAGAACGAATTGTGGATTGGCAAAACACAATTACGTTTGCGCGAGTACGATTTGGGAATGCAAATTCTTGACGACGTAAAAACCAAAGCGGAAAAGAACAACGAAAACGACATTGCCTCCGAAGCGCTCATTGCTCAAATTAAATTTTTACTCTACAAAGAAAATTACGACGAGGCAATCAAGAAAATCAATGAACTATTGACGGTAACCGAATCGGAGCAACTTAAGGCGGAAATTAATTACGAACTCGGGAAACTTTACGAAGAGCAAGGCAATTACGAGGCAGCGTTAAAAGCCTTTGCCGATGTGCAGAATTACGAACCCACTTACGAAATTGAATTTGAAAGCAGGCTGGAATACGCAAAACTTTTGAAGAAAACAGGCAAAGTTGAGGAAAGCCTAAAACTGTTGGAAGAACTTTCGAACGAAAATAAGTTTGCCGACCAGCTCGACAAAATTGACCTTGAGATTGCAAACATTTATCTCGACAAAGGACAAATCGAAGACGCTCAAAGTTTGTACATGGAAATCGACACAACTTACGAACGCACCGAAAGCGCCGGCATTGCAGATTACAAGCTCGGTCTGATAATGGAAAACGATTACAACGATTACGACAGCGCAATGTATTATTACGACAGATGCTTAGCGGCAAAAACGCCGAACGACATTAAACTAAAAGCAAGACAACGCAACAAATTATTGAATAATTACTTAACCCTTCAGGAAAAATTTTCGGGGCAAATGCGTAAGTTGGAATATTTGACCAATCCCGAATCTTTTGTCAGGGATTCTCTAATTTACGTGGAATACAAACACAAGCAAGATTCAATTGCTCAGGCAAATAGCCGTAACAGAAGGGGACGAGGCAGGACACGAATACCGGGAGGCAACTACGGAAACCGGAGAAACACAAGTTCCTTGAAAGTGCCTGTGATGCCCAAGCGCCCCACCATTTCGGCGGATTCGCTTAAGTCGCTTATTTCCGACACGGAATTCGAATTGGGTAATTTGTTTTTTGGAGACCTCAACGTGCTCGACTCCGCTTACTATTATTACAATGCGTCGCTTAAGTTGAAACCGAACACTCCGAACAAGCCTAAAATCTTTTACGCAATGGGCAATTATTATTTGACCCTCGGGGATACCGTTAAAGCGGACAGCCTTTTTGAATACATTTACAACAACTACAAGTACGACAAAATAGTAAACGAAGCCGCCAGAAAAATCGGCAAAAAGCCGATTGATTTTGAATCCGACCCTGCGGAGAAAATTTACCTTGACGCCGAAAAGAAATACCTCGCTGAGGAATACAACTCGGCAATTAAAGAACTCCTTACAATACCAAAGCAATATCCGAACTCACGTTTTGCCCCGCAGGCTTATTACACTGCAGGATTTATTCTTGAGAATCATCTTTATTTGCCCGATTCAGCCGCCTCGCTTTACGATTCGCTTGTTACGAAATACAGAGCCACTCCTTACACCCGCGAAGTTCGCCCGAAACTGAACTTTTACAAACGGTATTTAAAAGCCATTCAAGATTCAATTAAAAAGGTGCGGGAAGATTCTCTTAAAGCTCTAATGCCGGATTCGGTAAAAACCGAACAAGCACAGGGAAAGGGAAAAATAAAGAAAGAATCCGCTAAAAACACAAAGGGTAAAAAGTCCGTTAAGCAGGAGAAACAGACTCCGCAAAAGAATAAGAACAAACAGGAAAGTAAGACAAAAGCGCCTGACGTAAATAAGAAACAGAAAGAAAAAAAGCAGCAGGGATCACAACAAGAGGAAGAGCCGCAGAAATTGGTTTTGTTGTCTAAGTTTGTTAATTACTCTTTTTGCTGAGAACGGAAATGACGCGTCGCGAGCTTCTGGATATTATTGAAAAAGGAGAAGGTCTGCACGTTGAATTCAAACGCCACTTCTCCGATTACGAAAAAATTGCAAAAGAATTAATTGCTTTTGCGAACACGAAGGGCGGAGTTCTGCTAATAGGCATTGACGACGACAAAAAAATTGTGGGCGTGCAAAGCGAAAAAGAAGAAACGGAACTAATCCGGGAAACCGCCGAACGTTACTGCGAACCTGCAATTAATTTCAGCGTTGAATATTTCCCTCTCGAAAACAAGGAAGTGGTTGTCGTTACAATTCCCGAATCCGACAGGAAGCCGCACCGTTTGCAGGATTACCAAGTTGAACTGAATCCCAATTCGGCACACGTTTACATCCGCGTAAACGACAAGAGCGTTTTGGCGAGCAAGGAAATGATTAAAATCCTGCAAGCTTCCTCAAGAAAAATGAAACTCAAAAATTACGAAATAGGAAAGAACGAAAAGATTGTTTTCGAGTACTTGGAAGCTCACGAGACAATCACTGTAAAGGAATTAAAAAAGGCTGCAAACATTTCTCCAAGGAGAGCTTCACGAACTTTAATAAAACTCGTTCGTGCCAACATTCTTTTGATTCACACAAAAGACAACGGCGAAGATTACTTTACCTATGCGGGTTAATTTGTAAATTTTTTTTATTTTTAAAACTATGGAATTTGCTGTAAAGAAATACTACACCTCCTTCCAAAAATGGCTGGCTGCTCGTTTTGAACGTGCAAAAATGACCGAGCACCTTTTTATGATTCTTGTTGCCATAGTAATCGGAATACTTGCCGGCTTTTCCGCAATTCTAATCCGCTGGTTAATAAAAACAATTTCAAATATTTCGTTCTCGGGTCCCGGCAGTTTGTTGGAAAACATTATGAACGCTCCTTGGTACTGGAAACTTTTAGTGCCAGCCTTGGGCGGTTTGATTGTGGGCCCAATCATTTACTTCTTTGCGCCGGAGGCAAAGGGGCACGGAGTTCCCGAAGTAATGGAGGCAATTTTATTAAAAGGCGGAAACATCCGCCCGCGCGTGGCGGTAATTAAAGCAATAGCTTCGGCAATCTCAATTGGAACCGGTGGCTCTGTGGGACGTGAAGGACCAATCGTTCAAATAGGTTCGAGTCTCGGTTCTACAATCGGGCAATTTTTCCGCGTGCCTACGAGAAGACTCAAAACATTGGTCGGATGCGGTGCCGCTGCGGGAATAGCGGCTGCTTTTAACGCTCCCATTGCGGGAGCCCTTTTTGCCGTGGAGATTATTTTAATGGATTTTGCCGTTGCACAGTTTTCCCCGATTGTTATTTCCTCCGTAATGGCAACGGTAATTTCACACTCTTACGAAGGGAAGTTTTCGGCTTTTCACGTTCCTCCTTACCAATACGTTTCGCCTTACGAAATCGGATTTTACTTTTTGCTCGGTGCAGTTACCGGACTGGCTGCGTACTTGTTTATTAAACTTCTCTACTATTTGGAAGATTATTTCGACAACCGATTGAAGATTCCCGGCTATTACAAACCTGCAATCGGTGGCATTGGCGTGGGATTGATTGCACTGGCTTATCCTAACGTGATGGGAGTCGGCTACGGTTCAATTAACCTTGCTTTGCACGGACATTTGATTTGGTACGTTGCTTTAATTCTTTTGTTTGCCAAGATTGTTGCAACATCCGTTACGCTTGGCTCGGGAGGCTCTGGGGGTATTTTTGCGCCCTCATTGTTTATGGGCGCAATGGTTGGACTCAGTTTCGGTTGGCTTGCGCACACTTTTTTCCCTTCCATTACGGCAGAGCCGGGAGCTTACGCTCTGGTTGCAATGGGCGGACTTGTTGCGGGAACAACAAGAGCGCCGATTACTGCTATTATTATTGTGTTCGAGCTAACCAACGATTACCAAATTGTGCTTCCCTTAATGGTTACCTGCATCATTAGCATGATTGTTTCCACTAAACTGACGCGGGAGTCAATTTACACATTGAAACTTGTGCTGAGGAATATCGGCATTAAGGAGGGAACGGAAGTAAACATTATGGAATCAATTTTTGTGAAGGATGTTTACAGCAAGGACGTTACAACAATTCACGCCAACGACAATTTCAACTTGATTGTGAACAAGGTTATTCAGGGACACGGCAGAGAATTCCCCGTTGTGGACGACAATCAAAATTTAATCGGTGTGATTACAGTAGATATGGTGAAGGACTTTCTGTTCGAAACGGAAACCCTCGGCAATGTTTTAATTGCAACCGATATTCTTTCCACGGATGTTGAAAGCGTAATTCCTACGGACAATTGTCAAGTGGCGATTGACAAAATGCGCAAAAAAGATTACGAATCGCTCCCTGTTCTTGAAAATGAAAAATCCAAAAAGGTAATCGGAACTATTAGAATTAAAGACATTCAGGATGCTTACAACAAAGAGGTGGAGAGAAGGGATATTACCTCCACGCTTGCAAGCAGTATTACAATGTCCAAAAAAGAGCCGGAAATTCATTTCCTCGAAGGTTACGAGATTGCAGAAATTGTTCCGCCACGTTCCTTTGTAGGCAAAACCATTAAGGAGCTGAACGTTCGCGCACGCTTTGGTGTGGATATTCTTTCGATTAAAAATAACGAAAGCGAGTCGGTGCAAATCACTGCAATTCCAAGTCCCGATTACATGATTGGAGCTAACGACACGCTTGTTGTTGCCGGGGAAATTGAAAACATTAACCGGTTGAAGAATCTTTCCTAAGCAAAGCCCCGTCCACTGATTAAAATCCAGAGAAACGTTTTGTCACGATTTTTACACAACTAAAACGAGTTTGCCAAAAATCGCGCCAAAACTAATTTGGTCTTTTTTGTGCTTCCTACCCGCAGGTTGAAACCTGTGGGTAGCAAGATGTCGTCCCACTGGGACTCTTTTTAATGTTTCTGTTTTTTTGTCTTTTTACCGCAATGAATAACGTCTGGCAGAATGCGGAGCAAATAACAAATCACTTTATTAAAACTCTCAATCTTAATTTTCTCTGTTCACTGTTATCTGTTCTCTGAACGGGGGCGTCTTACGTCTTGCCTGTCGCGCCGAAGTCAAGCGAAGCGCAGACGAAGGCGGGCTTCTTGCGTCTAGCGAAAAAATATCTTATTTCTCGTTTCCTATTTCTTATTTCGCCACATATCAA
>JALWGH010000220.1 GCA_027013735.1 Melioribacteraceae bacterium | reverse complement strand
GGTTTAGTTGTATCAACACCAACAAGCGCGGGATCAATGTGGTAATCCCTGTAAAATTTACCCGTAGGTTGTCCGATTAATGCTGCGTAAGAAGCACCTGCTAAAGTTAAAATAACCTTGCCTGTCCATAGAGCCGTGGTATCGGCAATGCTTGTCATATCGGCAGGTCCGTGTTGTCCGTTCTTTTGGTAGAACAAACCGTAAGCCAAGCCTGCGCGCATTGCATCACGAATTGCCATTCCAACTTGCGGACCAACAGTCATAAAGTAAGGTGTTGACGTAACCGAAGGAATATTAGCAACAACTACTTTTGCACCTAACTGAGCCAAAGAATCAACTGCTTGGCTGTAGAGGAAAGCAAAAGTATTCGGGTCGTTAAACGGAACCGTTCCACCCTTCGAAGCATAACCCAAAATGTCGTTATTACCTGCCCAGAAAGTTACAAACGTGGGATGAAGCATTTTGGCTTGCTGGATTGGAGTTCCAATTCCTCTTAAAACAATGTCAAAGAAAGGATTGTTTAATTTCAACGGGTCGGTGTCCGTACTTTTGGTTTGCAACATGTTTACCAGCCAAGCACCGGGTACACCCAAGTTGTTGTAAGGTTTACTGTAATTTAAATTCAGCGGTTGACCTTGAGTTGTGTTAACTGTAAAAGCAAAAGGCTCCAGGGAAGTAACTTCCAATCTTCCGCCAATGCCCGGGTCGCTGATTAAAGGTTGCACGTAAGTTGCGCCGACCTGTTTGGCAATCAAATTGCCGAAAGAATATTCCTGCCCGCTCTCGTAAAGAGCGCTGTTTTGGTAACCCGCCGTTAAGCTGTTACCGATAGCAACAAAGCTGGCAAAATTTGCATTTCCGGTGTCGGGGGCTTTGGGAGCTGTTAAATCGGTTCTGTCCTCGCAACCGGTAAATACAAATACCGCAGCAATCAAAGTAACTCCAAATAATTTTATTAGTGTTTTCATATTATTCTATTTCCTCCCGTTAAAAATTGTAAGAAAAGTTTACACCAAACAAATGAGCGCTCGAATTGTAAACGCCGTTGAATTTGGAAGTACCGTTAGTGTATTCAACTTTGGAGTCTTCAATTTTACGCTCGCTAAATCTAATGAACATGTAAGCCAAATCGACCTTAATGTTTTTGGTCAAATTGTAACCAACACCGACGTTAAATCCTAATCTGTCTGCGTCGGGAAGAGAAGGTTCAACATATTCATCAGGAACGGGATTCTTATCGTAATAAATTCCGCCTCTTAAATCCAAACCGTCGGAAACTTTGTATTCGGTTCCGAAACGTGCAATGAACGAGTTGTTGTACAATCTCGGAGCCGCAAGGTCTCCGTATGCAGGATTTTTAAACTCAACTTTAAGTGAATCGTAACAAGACCAGCCAACGTACTGGTAGTCCGCTGTTACGGTCAGCTTGTCGTTGAATTTGTAAGCGAGACCGAAAGTAATGTTTTGCGGAGTTGTTAAGCTCGCAGTAATGTCGCCCGAAGGAACAACAGAAGCAAGAGCTGCCGGAGCGTCCGAAGTTGCCGTTCCGCTAAAGTCGAATTTTGATTCGCTGCGGTAAGAAATTCCTACGGACAATTTATCCGTAGCTTTCCAGAGGATACCGCCGGTAAATCCGATTGCCGTTCCGTCACCTTCAAGGGAAACAAGTGCATCGCCGTTAAAAGGAGCTAAAGAAACATATTTTTTAATTGTAACTTTTCCCGTTGCGTAAGTCATACCTGCCGAAAGCATAAGATTATCGCTAATCTTGTAAGCAACAACGGGGGTAAAGAAAAACGTTTCAACGGAAGTGTCGTAAGCAAGATAACGTCCTACCCAATCGCTGGGCCATTTCGTACCAAGACCGTAAGGATTGTTAACGCTCAATCCCACGAAAAATTTCTTGGAAATTTGTTGAGTAAAATAAAAGTTAATCGGTGTAAATAATTGATGATCAATCGAATACTCCGTGATTTGCGGAGCAGGACCCCTAAATGTAGCTTTCGGAGAAATAAGTGTTACTCCGGCCATAAAGTGCGTTCCGTTTAATTGTGCAATACCGGCCGGGTTAAAAAATATTGCAGAAGGATCATTTGCCAGACCTGCGAAAGCGCCACCCATAGCCATTGCCCGAGCGCCGTGCTCATTAATCTGAAATCCGCTGGCAAAAATTTGCGCCGTAAAAACAGCAGCAATACCAAAACCGAGTAATAATTTTTTGATCACGTAACCTCCTATTAGTTGTGTTATGATATTTTAGGATATAAACAATTCAAAATAAAAAGTTTTTTTAAATTATTCAACTATTAGCACCACTTGATTTTTTTCTACCGATTGACCTTCCTTAACAAGAATCTTTTTTATTTTTCCATCTTTCGTTGCTCTAATCTCATTTTCCATCTTCATTGCTTCAAGCACAAACAGTGAATCGCCCGAATGAATTTCGTCGCCGATATTCTTTTTGATTGAGAGAATCAGTCCCGGCATCGGCGCTTTAACTTGCAGCTCGCTGTCGGCACCGGCTCTGTTCTTCATTACCTCCCGGGCTTTTTCTTCCAATTTGGTCCTTGCCGTAACATCGTACTTCAATCCGTTAATTACAAAAGTGAAATTGCTTTTGTCCTTAACTATCGTAGGAATTTCAAAAGTGAAGTTGTCCATTTTCAGAAGATTCAAATTCCCGTTTATTTTGGAATGCGAAACCCCGGAAATTTTTTTACCGTCTATTTCGATGTCGCCGTTATTCAGACTAACTGAAAATTTCCTGCCGTTGAAAGTAACAACGTAATCACTCATATTTCATCAGCTCCCAACTGTTACTCGTAAATGTTTTATTCTGTGAAACGGACAAATGTCTTTTTTCTTCTTTGAGAATTGCCGCTAACGCCACCGCCGCTTCGACGTATTCGTCGTACAATTCCTTTTTCCACTTTTCCGGTAACAGCGGTTGCAATTCTTCAGCAATAAAATTAATCGTAAAACTTGCGTCGCGAAATTTCGGATGGTTCAAAACCCAAAGCAGTAAATCAATATTTGTTGTTACTCCTGCAATGTGGTAATTCTTAAGCGCTTCCTGCATTCTTACTATTGCCTCTTCCCTGCTTGCATCCCACACAATTAATTTGGTAAGCATCGGGTCGTAATAAACCGAAACCTCGGAATGCAAATCAATTCCAGTGTCCACACGGATTCCCGGACCAACAGGAATTTTGTGGTGAAGTATTTTCCCTATTGAAGGAGCAAAATTATTTGTCGTGTCTTCCGCGTAAACCCTGCACTCAATAGCGTGCCCGTGTTGTGAAATTTCTTCTTGACTAACACTTAACTTTTCGCCGGAAGCAATTTTGATTTGCTCCTTAACAATGTCGAAGCGTGTTACCAATTCAGTTACGGGATGTTCAACCTGCAAACGCGTGTTCATTTCGAGGAAATAAAAATCTTTGCTCACCGTGTCGTAAAGGAATTCCACAGTGCTTGCGTTTTTGTAGCCCACAGCCGTTGCGGCTTTAACGGCAGCGGAAGTAATCTTTTCCCGTGTCTCATCGTCAATTGAAGGCGAGGGACTTTCTTCGATTATCTTTTGGTGCCTGCGCTGGACGGAGCATTCCCTTTCGTACAAATGAATCGTATTGCCGTATTCGTCCGCCAAAACCTGCACTTCAATGTGCTTGGGATTTTCAATGAATTTTTCAATGTAAACGTCTGCATTGCCAAAAGCTTTCAAAGCCTCGTTGCTCGCCCTTTCGAAAGCGCTTTTTAATTCGTCGGGGGAATCGACCTTGCGCATTCCCTTTCCGCCGCCGCCTGCCGCCGCCTTCAGCATTATCGGGTAGCCGATTTTTCCTGCGAACTCAACGGCTTCCTCGTACGACTTCAACGGGTGAATTGTGCCCGGGACAATCGGCACGCCGGAGTTTTCCATTAACCTGCGGGCAGATGTTTTTTCTCCCATTAGTTTTACCGCTTCCGCCGAAGGACCAATGAACTTAATCCCGTTCGCTTCCACTTGTTCAATGAAGTCGGCATTTTCCGCAAGGAAGCCGTAGCCCGGATGAATTGCATCTGCGCCTATTTCCTTTGCAACGGAAATAATCTTGTTCATATCAAGGTAAGACTTTGCGGCTTCCGCCTCGCCTATTTCGTAAGCTTCGTCCGCAAGTTTAACGTGCAAGGATTTCCCATCCGCTTTGCTGTAAACAGCCGCAGATTTTACTCCAAGCTCTTTACACGCTTTAATTATTCGAACGGCAATTTCGCCTCTGTTAGCAATCAGAATTTTTTTTAACATTATTTCAACTCAACAATTGTTATTCCTTCACCGCCGTATTCTATTTTTGCAAAATAATATTTTTTCACACCTTCGTGTTCATTCAGTATTTCGTGCACAAGGTTCTTCAGCACGCCTGTGCCCTTGCCGTGCAAAATTTCAATTTTGTCAACGCCGGCGGAATAAGCGTCGTCAACAAATTTAATAATTTCATTTTCAACTTCTTCCGGTTTTCTGCCGCGGATGTCGAGCCGTGTGCTTTTAACGCCGTGGACAATCCTGTCGTAAACTTCTTTCCTGATGTCGGCAGGTTGCTTCGGCTTTTCCGCTGCAACTAAATCGGAAATCTTAACCTGTAATTTAAGACTTCCAACCAGAACAACCGCACGTTTTTTTTCTTTGTCAACGGAAATAACCTCGCCGACGGTTTGCGAATTTTTAAGCGCGACAAAGTCTCCCGGACGAATTTCCGACACTTCTACGGGAAGGCTCTTTTTCGTTTTCTTAATTTTCGGAGAGGAGAGATTTTTCTTTTCCTCCTTAAATTTTTCAAGGCTCTCTTTCCCTTTTTTAATTGCCTCCCTGCTGGCATTGGCTTCGCGAATGTTTTTAATCGTCGCTTCGAATTCCTTGTTCATATTGGAAAGGAACGACTCCGCTTTCTCTTGCGCCTGTTCAAGTATTTTGTTTTTCGACTCTTCTAATTTTTTAATTTTCTCTTTGTAAAGTTTGCTCAAGCCTTCAAGCCGGCTGTTCTCAATTTCAAGTTTACGAAGTCTGTTGCGCAATTCGTTCGATTTTTTCTCGACCTCAACAAGGAAATCTTCTAATTTTCGTTTCTCCGTTTCAATGTGGTTTTTAGCGGTTTCCAAAAGTTCTTTACTTAATCCGATTTGCTCGGCAACTTCAAAAGCGTAACTCGAGCCCGGAATTCCCTGCTTAAAACGGTAAGAGGGACTAATAGTTTCAACGTCGAATTCCATTGAGGCGTTCTGAAATCCTTCCGTTTCGTTAGCGAGAATTTTCAAATTGCCGTGGTGTGTGGTTGCAAGCGTAAGGGCGCCTTTGGATTTCAATTCGAGCAAAATTGCCGAAGCAAGAGCCGCACCTTCGTTCGGATCCGTGCCCGTGCCGATTTCGTCCAATAATATCAGGCTTTCCCTGTCTGCCCTGCTTAAAATGCTTTTAATATTGGACAAATGCGAACTGAATGTGCTCAGGTCGTTTTCAATCGATTGCTTGTCGCCAATGTCAATTAAAATATTTTTGTAAACCCTGATTGTCGAATCGGGATGAGCGGGAATTGGAATACCTGCGTAAACCATTAAGTGCAAAAGCCCGAATGTTTTCAACACAACTGTTTTACCGCCGGCGTTAGGACCCGTAATAATAATGACTTTCTGTCCGTCAATTTTAATATTTAACGGAACGGTTTTTTCACGTCCCAATTTTTTCAGTAAAATCGGATGGCGCGCTTCAATCAATTCTTCTTTTTCCGAAACGGTTACATTCGGGAATGAACCGATTATTTCCACGGAGTAATGCGCTTTTGAAAATTGTTCGTCTAAAAATGAAATTATTTCCAACGAATCAATTAGCTCCCTGCTTCGTTCGCCTATTATTTGCGTCAGGGATTTTAATATCCGCTCAATCTCCCTGCGCTCGGCAAATTTCAACGAAAGGATTTCGTTGTTCAATTCAAGCGTTTCTTCCGGTTCAATGTAAACGGTCTGCCCCGTTGCAGATTCCGAATGAATGAATCCCTTCACGTGCCTTTTGTGCTCAACTTTAATCGGCAGTACAATTCTTCCGTCGCGTTGGGTTACGTATTCATCCTGCACAAGATACGAGTCGCTTAAACGCTTAAGTATTTTCTCCATTGTAATTCTCAAGCGCTCGGACTTCTCGCGAATTTCTTCCCTGATTTGTTTCAACTCTTTTGAGGCGGAATCGGCAATAGTTCCGCTTTCGGTAAAGACGTTTCCAATCTTGCGTTCAAAAGCCCTGTCAGCCATTAACCGCCCGGCAAAAGACTTTAGCTCGGAAGCTTCGGTTTCAAGACTCTTAAAAAAAGAAAACACCTTCCTCGATGTTTCCGCCAGAAGAAGAATATTACGAATTTCCTCAATCCGCAGGACAGCGTTTTCAATCCGGCTTTTGTAAATAATGTCTTTAATGTCGGGCAGGTAAGCGATTGGCGGGGAATCTTTTTCAATTAAAATTTCACCTGCTTCTTTTACGTACTTTCCGTTTTTGATTATTTCGTCGGGATTACTTGAAGGCTTTAAATCGAGAATTCTTTTTTTGCCCGCTTCGGTCGAAGCATATTTGGCAACGTATTCCAACGTTTTATTAAATTCCAATTGCCCGAGTACCAAATCGTCAATCATAATTACGGATTGTTTAGATTGTCGTTACCAATGTAGCCGTCAATGAATTGTTTTGCGCTTGAGTTCTCCCCTAAAATCAAATCAATCGTTACGGGCAAAACTTTGTAAACTGGTGTGTAGAGGTAGGATTCTTTCCTGACTTTTTGACTTGGAAAATTAAAAATACTCAGCAAAATCAACAGCCCGCTAAGGAAATAAATCATTTGAATCAGCCCGGAAATTCCGCCCAGCAGTTGGTTCATAAATCTGTTTACTTTGTCAACCGGGTGCAAAATCCTTTTAAGAATTGAGACAATCAGAATGGTTAGAAAGAAAATGGTAATGCCCGCAACAATGGAAGCAAGTTCCTTTTCGCCGTTGAATATCGGTGTAATTAACGCCCCGCCTTCGTCGGAAAAATTAAAAGCGAGGTAAAGGGCTAAGACCAAACCGATTAAGCCGATAACCTTTCTAACCAAGCCGTCCTTGAACCCCAGCACAAAACCAATAACGAGGAAAACCAGCAATATGTAATCAACGTAGTTCAACTTTTTCAGGAAAGGATTTTCTCGACTATTTCTTTAATAATCTTTCCTTCGGCTTTTCCTTTTAACTCCTTAACGGATGCTTGCATCAGTTTGCCGAAATCCGCTTTTGATGCAGCGCCTATTTCCCCGGCAATTCTGCGAACTTCTTTTTCAATTTCTTCAGGGGTTAATTGTTTGGGCAGGTAACTTTGAATTACTTCAAGCTCCGCTTTTTCCTGTTCGGCAAGGTCGGTGCGTCCTGCTTTTTCGTACTGCTCGATTGATTCTTTTCTTTTTTTAACCGCCGAGGTTAAAATTTTAATTTCAGCTTCCTCGGTTAGTTCTTTGTCCTTGCCGCTTTTTTCAAATTCCAAAATTGCGGCGCGGATTGAACGCACGGTATTGAGCTTAATCTTATCACCGCTTTTCATTGCGGCTTTCAAATCTTCGTTTATTTTTTCCTTTAGTCCCATAATCCTGTCTCCTTCTAAAAAAAAAGGCAGGCTACAAAATAGACCTGCCTTCTTTTACCTTGGAAAAATCTCATTCCTTTAGGCGCGCAGAATAATTGATTCTTCGGCAATCTGCTTTTCTCAATTCCTGCTGAATATCGGTTACAATTCCCATATCCGAGTCTTTGTCAATTCTCAAAGAGACAATCACGTTCGGAAGTGCAACTCTCTTCTTGTACATAATATCTTTAATATCTTTAACCTTAACAATATTATCGTTGAGCTGAATTCTGCCGTCGTGACCGACCCAGATGTAGGAAATCAAACGTTTATTTTCAATCTTCTCTATTGCTTTTGCTTCCGGCAGTTTGAACTGGACCATTACGTCAACTTCCCTAAGCGTAGTGGAAACCATAAAGAAGAGCAGAAGCATAAAGACAATATCAGGCATTGATGCTGTCGGAATTTCCTGTTTAGTAGTAGCTCTTTTCTTTTCGAATTTCATCGGATTAACCTCTAATTATTTCATTTCTTTACTACTTCAGGCTCCGCAATGGAAATAATAATAGGAATCTTGTCGCGGAGTTCTTTCATTTCTTCTTTGGTCAAATCGGAGACCTTCTTGCCGAAGTGAGATTCGGCGTATTCTTTTCTAACCTCAAAATAAGCCGCCTTGACCTGATCCAAAGCCTGAATGTACAAATTGTAATTTGTTTCCCTGTCCGTCTTAACGGAAACTATCAACTTCTTGTTCTTCGGCAAATCGATTTTGCTTTTGATTCTTGCAATTAGATTTTCCTTAATCTGAGGAATTGCAATTTGTTTTTTATTCAAAAGCACATCGCCGTTTTTGTTGATCAACAACGCCGCCATCCTGTCCTTGGAAATAGGTGCAAACGTCTGTTGTTCCGGCGGCACGTATTCGGGCAAAGTAAGACCGATACCCGTATCAACGTCGATAGTAGTAGCAACGAGGAAGAAAAGCAATAGGAGGAACGCGATGTCCGCCATTGAGCTAGTCGGAATCTCCGCAGCTGAAAGTTTTCTCTTTTTTATTTTAACCATTTTTCTTCACTCTGAATTTTAAATTAATTCTTTTTAGTGTTAAGTTCGTAAAGGGCATCAATCAACTCAATTGAACTTTCTTCCATGTCTGCAACAATACGGTCAATTTTTGCAATAAAGTAGTTGTAGAAAATTTGAAGAATCATTGCTACAATAAGACCGAAAAGTGTGGTCAACAATGCAACGGAAATACCGCTTGCAACGATTCCGGGAGAAATTTGTGCAGCTTCGGCGATAGCGTCGAATGCCTGAATCATACCTTGAACCGTACCGGTAAATCCTAACATAGGAGCGATTGAAATCATTGTTGAAATCCAGATAAGTCCTTTCTCAAGGAATCCCATCTCAATTGCGCCGTAAGCCATAATTGCCTTTTCGGCAGCTTCAATACCTTCGTCTGCTCTTAAAAGTCCTGCGTGAAATACCGAAGCGATAGAGCCGCGGGAATTTTCACAAACTTTCATTGCTTCTTCTACGCCGCCGTTTTGAAGAGCTTCTTTAACTTCTACGAGAAACTTTTTAGTGTTAATCGAGGAACGTGAAAGAGTCCAAATTCTTTCGAACGAGAATGCCAAGCCGATAATAAGAGCGGCAAGAATAAACCACATAAAGGTACCGCCTTTTTCGAATTGCATTTGCAAGTAAGATAAAGTACTTTGCTCTTGCGCTTGGGCAATTAAGTTGGTCATAAAACCGTAAATCGCTGTGAGTTGC
>JALWGH010000219.1 GCA_027013735.1 Melioribacteraceae bacterium | reverse complement strand
ACAAAACGCAGTCGCCGGGAAATTACTCGGTTCAATTCAATGCAAAAAATTTACCGAGCGGGGTTTATTTTTACACGTTGCAGGCAGGGAGTTTTCATAAAACAAAAAAGATGATTTTAATGAAATAGGAAAATTTTAATAAAAGTTTGGCGGCTCACGAGCCGCCGTTTTTTTTATTATTAGAGACTACTTCATTGGCAAAATTATTCTTTTGGGAAAATTTTCCCTTTCTTGACGACGTAAGAATTCAGTTGCACCCAAGCTCGAAGTTTCCTTTTGTGAAACTTTTTAGTATATTTCCTACAAATGAAAATACATTTAATTAAAAAGCAAGCAATTGAGAATTACGTTAGAGCAAATGCTCAGAGTAAATTAGCTTTTTCAAATTGGTTGTCAATTATTCAATGAATGAGACTTGAACATGGGTGATTTAAAATACACAATAATAAAAACGGAAGAGCAATACAACCAATATTGTAAGATATTAGAAGATTTAATTGCTTTAAACGACCCTAATAAATCTGATGAAATAGAGTTGTTAACACTTTTAATAGAGAAATGGGATGAAGAGCATAGTTTGTTTACCGATAGCGACCCGGTGGAATTATTAAAATCATTAATGGAAGTAAACAACCTTAAGGCAAAAGATTTGGCAGAAATTATCGGTTTAACAAAAGGAACAGTGTCAAAAATTTTAAATTACAAGAAAGGATTGTCAAAGGAAACAATTAGAAAATTGGCGGAATATTTTAGGGTATCCCAAGCGGCGTTTAACCGTCCGTATGAGTTAGAGAGTAAAGAAGAAAGATTTTTTCGTCATTCGGCTTTAACAAACAATAAAAGGAAACAATCTAAAAAGTATGCTTGAAATGGAAATTATTTGAAATAAACGGAAAATCAAAGTTTGAAAAAAGAAATGAAATATAACAACGAAAAGGGGAACAGTTGTGAAAAAGAATATTTTTATTTTATTAGTTCTCTTGCCTATGAATTTATTTTATGCTCAATCACTACATATGCCAAAGATAAAAGTTGAGGCAATTTACACCGGAGAGAAAAAAGCTCCAATAGCTACGACAAGGTCTGTTCCTCCGCATGAGATTTTCAAAACAGTAGGCTTCAATTTTAAAATCAGATTGGAAATGCTTTCCCCATTAAACTCACAGGTGATTAAAAAATCTTATTCTATTGTATGTGTATTACCCGATTTTAAAACTGACAGGATTTTGTTTAACTATGGAGATATTGTACCAATAGATTCTAATAGGTTCGAGTATTTTTTCCCGTTAACAATTAAGAAGGAAGGATTTGTTAAAATTTTTCTTATAAAAAGAGGGAGCTACGTTGAAGAGAGACCTCCTTTTTTCTATGAAAACAAAAGTAACGTTGAAATTATTTATTTGTCCAAAGTTTTAAAATAAAAATGAGGTGAAAAATGAAAAAAATAATAACGCCATTAATATTTTTTTTGCTGTGGATTGGCAGCGTAAAACCCCAAAGTATCGAAGACCCTTTTGATTACTTTCCTCTTCATGTAGGGGATGTTTGGACTTACCAATTGATAGATTATGATTATTTTAATGACGATACTTTAAGTATTAGTTACCGTACTTCTGTGATAACGGGCGATACGGTTTTATCCGATAGGAATAAATATTTTGCGTTTCAAGAAGGCGGTAGCCATTTTTATTACAGAATAGATTCCTCCAATTTTATGGTAATAAACAATGGCCACGGAGAGTATTATTTGCAGGCAACTCCGGATAGCATCTGGACGGACGAATACGGAATGATTAATTATATCTCTGTAGATACTTCGGTAGTAGTAGGACTTGGGATAATCAAACCTAAAATTATTTATTTGGAGGGATATGGGATTTTTAATCGTACCTTAGCAAAGGGGTTAGGGCTTGTCTATAGCGAAGAAGGAGATTTGGGTTTGCACTTGCGCAAGTATCTTGTTTACGCTAAAATTAATGGAAAAGAATACGGAACGCCGGTTGGCGTTGAGAAAAATTTCCCAAAGGTTACAAGTTTTAAACTTTTACAAAATTATCCTAATCCGTTCGGGGAAGTTACTCCTTCGGGGAACTCGGAAACCACGATTAAATATTCAGTATCCAATGTAGGGATCCCGCATATGCGGAACAAGCTGTCACTACATTTGGTTGTTTACGACATATTGGGTCGGAAGGTTGCAACGCTTGTTAACAAAGCCCAAGCGCCGGGAAATTATTCTGTTAATTTCAATGCAAAAAATTTACCGAGCGGGGTTTATTTTTACAGTTTGAGAGCAGGAAAGTATTTTGAGACGAAGAAAATGATTTTAGTGAGGTGATTTTTTTTTGGCTGCTTGCCGGCAAATGACAATAATAAATCGAGGAATGTAATTAAAAAGAAAAAGCTGTGCAGGGAATCCGGCACAGCTTTTTTTTGAAATGCGAAAAAGTTTATTCTACAACGGCTAAAATGTCTCCGCGTTGAATAATTTTGTATTCTTTGCCGTCAACGGTAATTTCTTCGCCGCCGTATTTAGCGAACAAAATTTTGTCCCCTTCTTTGATTTTTTCCTGAAGGTCTTCGTCCGTGCCAACAGCGATAACCGTACCCATTCTCGGTTTTTCTTTTGCTGTGTCGGGAATAATAATACCGGATGCGGTCTTTTCTTCTTCTTCCATCGGTTCTACTAACACTCTGTCATCCAACGGTTTAACTTTCATAATAATCTCCTCCTTATTTAATATTTAACATACGATTAATTTTTGGTTTATCGAAACCCACAATCGGACGGTTGTTGATTAAAATAACGGGAACGCCCGTTTGACCTGTTTTGCGCATCATATCCATTGCAGCGCGGCGGTCGCGTGAAACGTCAACGTCCGTGAACTTTATTTTCTTTTCTCTGAAATACCTTTTGGCAGCATTGCAAAAACTGCAAGTGGGAGTTGTGAATATTACTACCTTAGGTTGACTCTGCATAAACTC
>JALWGH010000218.1 GCA_027013735.1 Melioribacteraceae bacterium | reverse complement strand
CCGGATATTACAAAAGCTAAAGAGCTATTGGGCTGGAAACCGAAAGTTGAAAGAGAAGAAGGGCTTAAAAAAACAATTGAGTTTTTTAAGAAAGAATTATTTGGTTAAGAATTAATATTTACTTGTTAATAAAAAAGGCGACCTCCAAGGTCGCCTTTTTAGTTGTTGCAGGGAGAAATTTTCTATTAATACATTCCTTCCATACCGCCTGCCGGTGGCATTGCCGGCATTTTTTCTTCCTCTTTCTTTTCGTAAACAACAGCTTCGGTTGTTAACAACATCGAGGAAACAGATGCCGCATTTTCAAGTGCTGTTCTTGTAACTTTCGTAGGATCAATTACGCCGGCAGAAATTAGGTTCTCGTAAGTTTCGGTTGCAGCGTTGAAACCGAAATCGCCTTCGCCTTCGAGAACTTTGTTAAGCACAACAGCACCTTCCAAACCTGCGTTGTAAACTATTTGTTTGAGAGGCTCGGTAAGAGCTCTTGCGATTATCTTAATACCAGTTGTTTGATCTGCATTTTCACCTTCGAGGTTTTCAAGCACTTTGCTTGCTCTTACAAGTGCAACGCCGCCGCCGGGAACAATACCTTCTTCAACGGCAGCTCTTGTTGCGTGAAGCGCATCTTCAACTCTTGCTTTTTTCTCTTTCATTTCAACTTCGGAAGCTGCGCCGATTTTTAATACTGCAACGCCGCCGGAAAGTTTTGCAAGGCGTTCTTGTAATTTTTCTCTGTCGTAGTCGGAAGTTGTTTTTTCAATTTGAGCCTTAATCTCATTGATTCTCTTCTTGATTTCCTCGGTGCTGCCGGCGCCTTCTACGATTGTAGTATTGTCTTTGTCAACGGTAACTTTCTTAGCTGTACCAAGGTATTCAATAGTAGCGTTTTCCAATTTGAAACCACGTTCTTCGGAAATAACGGTACCGCCGGTAAGAACAGCGATATCTTCGAGCATTGCTTTTCTTCTGTCGCCAAAGCCGGGAGCTTTAACGGCAACGACTCTTAAAGTTCCGCGTAATTTGTTAACAACCAATGTTGCCAATGCTTCGCCTTCAAGGTCTTCGGCAATAATCAATAAACTCTTTCCTGCCTGTGCAACTTTTTCAAGAATCGGCAAGAGGTCTTTCATCGCAGAAATCTTCTTGTCGTGGATTAAGATGTAAGGATCTTCCAAAACAGCTTCCATTGATTCGGAATCGGTTACGAAATAAGGGGAGAGGTAACCGCGGTCAAATTGCATACCTTCTACGATGTCGAGTTCGGTATCCGTGCCTTTTGCTTCTTCAACGGTAATAACGCCGTCTTTGCCGACTTTTTCCATTGCGTCTGCAATTAAATCGCCAATGGACTTGTCATTGTTAGCGGAAATTGCTCCTACTTGGGAGATTTCATCTTTACCGCCAACTTCCTGACTCATTTCTTTCAATTCAGCAACAACTTTTTCAACTGCAAGGTCAATTCCTCTTTTAATGTCCATTGGATTTGCACCTGCAGTGATGTTTTTCAAACCTTCGCGGTAAATTGCCTGAGCAAGAACAGTCGCAGTTGTGGTGCCGTCGCCTGCAACGTCGGAAGTTTTGGAAGCAACTTCTCTAACCATTTGTGCTCCCATATTTTCCATTTCGTTTTCAAGCTCAATTTCTTTTGCTACGGTAACACCGTCTTTAGTAACGGTCGGTGCACCGAATTTTTTCTCGATTACTACGTTTCTTCCTTTAGGACCTAAAGTAACCTTGACAGCGTTAGCCAATTTATCAACACCGTCCTTAAGAGCATTTCTGGCGTCAATTCCGTATTCGATTAATTTTGCTGCCATATTTTTTCCTCCTTTTTAATTTGATTGTTTAATTACACCTAAAATATCGTCTTCGTGCATTATTAAATATTCTTCGTCGTCAACAGTAATTTCAGTGCCTGAATATTTACCGTAAAGTACCTTATCGCCAACGTGTAAAGTTGGGTCGATTTTGTTACCGTCTTCGGTGACTTTCCCCGGACCAACGGCAACAACTTCTCCTTCAATCGGTTTTTCCTTTGCCGTGTCGGGAAGAATAATTCCGCTTTTGGTCTTTTCTTCGACCGGTTTGGGCTTAATAATTACGCGGTCTCCAAGTGGTTGGATTTTGAAGTTTTGCATAATCATTCCTCCCAATGTTTAATAATTATTAGCACTCACTAAAGACAAGTGCTAATATAATTCAGGCTAAAAAAAATGTCAAGCGACATTTTCATCATTTCAAAAAACATTCTTTTCAAGTTCCTTTTGATGCCGGAAACGGAAAAAAGTTTCAATTTTTAATGAAATAATATTGGCACAGTATTAAAATTGGTGGTAAAAATAGAAGAAATAAGAAACCAGAAATAAGAAATGATGAAATGTAAGACGTCCGTCTTTGCCCTCGCTATGCTCGGGCTACGCCGTGACAAATCCGCCTTCGTCTGCGCTACGCTTGACTACGGCGCGACAGGTCCGCCTTCGCCCTCATTCGGGCTACGGCGCGACAAGCAAGAAGCCTTATTCAGAGAACAGTGAACAGAGACTTGAGACTCGTTACGCGTTACTTAAGACTTAGTCAATTGAAAGTTGAAAATGGAAAGTGGAAAAATGAAGAATCAGTGAACAGATAATAGTGAACAGAAAAATATGATTGTTACATTGGATTTGCTGTTTAATACTCGCTACCAGTCCATCCAATAATCCAAAAATCCATTTATCCAAAAGTATTATTTAAAATTCGTTACGCTTTCATTTTTAACCCAACCATGTGTTTTAAACCTGTACCCAAAATATTAATTGCTGCTTCCTCTTTCATTATTGTAACAAATTAGTTATTTTTAGCAAAAATTATTCCAAGAAAAATGAACTTTAATTTGTTAGAAATAGACGGAATTTTAGTAAACAAGGACATTTTAAATGTCAAGTTTACCTGCAATCTTTCGCAATGCAAGGGCGCTTGCTGTACGTTGGAAAGTGAATACGGTGCAC
>JALWGH010000217.1 GCA_027013735.1 Melioribacteraceae bacterium | reverse complement strand
GAATAATAAGAAAACAATTAGTATTTTTCGCATAATCAAATTCAAAAAAATTAAATTTAAAGATAGAAAAATTTTTTGTTGCTATCTATTGAAAAAGCAGGAAAATATTTTCCCAAAAAGAATTAAAAATTATGTTTGTGAATTTTTCCGAAATACCCGGCTTAAACAATTTGTTTTTGGACTATCTCTACGAATTCCAAAATGTTGAAAAATATTTTATCCGCAATTTCAGAGATGAAAATCATTACCCGCTTTTGTTTTCCGAGTTAACCACAAGAGGAAATCCTTTCGGCGAAACAATTGCCAAATCCGTTAAGAGAAACTACGGAGGAAAAGCCCTTTCCAAATTAACCGAGGAGAACATTAAAAATTTAAAGGCTAATAATTCCTTGATATTATTGACCGAAGTCCCCCTTACAATTTTTGGCGGAACATTAGTAATCTTAAACAAAATAATCACACTGCTCAAACTTGTTAATTCTTTGAAGGAAAAATTTCCAAGTTACAATTTTATTCCCGTTGCTTATTTGCTAACCGAAGAAAACAATTTTCGCGACTCTTCCTCCGTCGGAATTTTCTCTGAGGATTTTACTCCGGTAAGCGTGAAATACGACGACGGGCTTGAAGAAGAAGAAAACCGAGGAAGAATCGGAGAACTGGTTCTTAAAGATTCGATTGCCAATTCATTAAACGAATTAAAAAGCCATTTAAAAGAATTAGAGTTTGCCGACTACGGCTTGGAATTGAGTTCCCATTTCCAAAGCGGGAACACCTTTGCAGAGGGAATGAAAAAATTTCTCTTTGATTTGTTCGACAAATACGGCTTGGTTTTATTTGAACCGAATTCTCCCGAAATAAAAAAACTATTGTCCGGCATATATTCCGAAGAACTAAAAAATTTTGAAGCTCACTCGGTAGATGCCGTATTCAGAAGCGCAGACATCGAAGAATTTTACGAACCTGTTGTTAAAGTAAGACCACTAAACTTGAAAATGTCCTACGGAAAAGGGCTTTACTCAATCATCCCCGACGAAAATATTTTTAAGCTTAAAAGGAAACGCCGGAGTTTTACTAAGGAAGAATTACTACAACTAATTGAATCCGAGCCGGCAAGGTTCACGCCCACAACAATGCTCAGGGCAGTTAGTCAAAGTCACATTTTCCCGCTTGCATTCGTTGTCGCGGATGCGTTTGAAATCAGCTCGTTTGCACAAATTTTTTCGCTCTACAAATTTTTTGATTACCCGCTGCCCGTAATTTACCCTTCCGCTTCGCTTACTTTTTCGGAATTTGAATTAGAAACGACTTTGGGAAAATTCAATATTTCCGCTACAGAGTTTTTTGCCGGAGGTGAAATATTAAAAGAAAAAATAAAAAACAATCTAAACGATTCTTACGTCGGAGATATTTTCAAGGGTACCGACGAAAAAATTACCTTGACATTTAAGTTGCTAAAAGAAAAACTTTCGGAATTCGAACCTTCCCTTTCCGAAGAAGCAGGAAAGATTTTGAGAAACACGTTAACCGATTTAAACCGATTAAAAGATTACACATTAAAGAGCAGAGAAAAAGATTTCGGCAAAACATTTTCCGAAATTGAAAAGATTCGAAAGTTCATTTTTCCAAATGAGTTCTTGCAAGAATATGAGATTGCTGCGATTTATTTCCTTTCAAAATACGGGGAAGACACAATCCCTTGGCTATTTAACCGGCTTTCAATAAATGATTTCCGGCATCTGATTGCGGAGATTTGAGAGAAATTCATTTGTCTCTAAAAATAAAAAAAGCCGCCCCTCGGGACGGCTTTTAATTTATTATTGCAATCGAATTATTCGACTTCCCACATATTGCCCGTGTAAAGCAAGGAGCGTAAGTCGCCTTCCCCTTTCATCTTTGTGACCTGCTCAATTTGGTCATAGATGAGCGTGTCGAGAGGAGGTTCCTCGATGTCTTTGAACACTCCAAGCGGAGTAGGCATTTCGGGATTGTCCGTCATGTGGGCAAGAATAAATGCACGAATCGGATTCGGATCGTGCTCGTCGTGTACCCACAAGTCGTCGATTGTGTATTTACCTTCGTTCAAATTAACCACTTTCGGTTTGTAATCTTCAACAACAATACCTTTGTCTTGATTCTTACCGAAAATCAACGGTTGTCCGTGTTCGAGGTAAACAACGTGATCGTCTTTCGTTTCTTTGTCTGTCAACAATTTAAATGCGCCGTCGTTAAAAATAACGCAGTTCTGGTCAATCTCAATAAATGAGAATCCCTTGTGCGCATCGGCTTTTTTAAGCACTTCCACAAGATGCTTACTGTCGCGGTCGATTGCGCGGGCTACAAAAGTAGCTTCCGCACCAAGCGCAACGGAAGTAGCATTGAAAGGTTTGTCAACCGTTCCGTAAGGACTACTCTTGGAGACTTTCCCTTTTTCGGAAGTCGGAGAATATTGCCCTTTCGTCAAGCCGTAAATTTTGTTGTTGAACAACAGCACGTTCAAATCAATATTTTTACGCGCTGCGTGAATGAAATGATTTCCACCGATACTCAGGCAGTCGCCGTCGCCCGTTGCCACCCAAACGGAAAGCTTGGGGTTAACTATTTTAAGTCCCGTTGCAATTGCAATTGCACGGCCGTGAATAGTGTGGAATCCGTAAGTGCTCATGTAATAAGGGAACCTGCTCGAGCAGCCGATACCGGAAATCCAAGCGTAATCTTCTTTGTTGTGGTCCAATTGGGCGAATGTTCTTTGAACAGCCGCAAGGATTGCGTAATCGCCGCAGCCCGGGCACCACCTAACGTCCTGATCGGATGCGAAATCTTTCGGTTTATATTGCTTAATTTGTTTTTCCATGTTATTCTGCTCCATTTCCGCCTCCGAGAATTTCTTTAATCTTTTCACTTATTTCTTTGGACTTAAACGGCAAGCCTCTTACCAGATTGAATTGAATTACGTCAATCAGGAATTCGGAACGAACTACTCTTGCCAATTGTCCCATATTA
>JALWGH010000216.1 GCA_027013735.1 Melioribacteraceae bacterium | reverse complement strand
TCTTTTACCCGTAGTGGTTTTAAGGTATTTCTCCTTTTGTCTGGCTTCAATTCTTGTGTCGAAAGTTTCAAGATAAATTAATTTGAAAGGTCTGTAAGGTTTTGTAGTTCTGTTGTAGCCATTGTTGTGGTCGGAAAAACGCCGTTGAATATTATTAGTCAAACCGACGTAAATGTAATTCCTCTTTTTGCTTTTAATGGCGTAAACGAAATACATGTTTAACCAAAAATGTTAAATAAAAAAAAGGGGTGCAGAAAACACCCCTTAGTACCGAAGGCCGGACTCGAACCGGCACATCCTTGCGGATACATGATTTTGAGTCATGCGCGTCTACCAATTCCGCCACTTCGGCTTGTAAATCAATGCAAAAAGAACAAAAATCGAGCACTAAAAATAGAATATTACCGAATGATTTTCAATTTTAAAATTGAAATTTTTTAATAAAATTTTACTGTCAATAAGTTTATTTACGCTTCGGAAAAACAACTTTATCAATTTTAACATTTTTGTTGATTTTTGTTTTCGGGTCGAAAGTAAAAAGGTTTTCGGGACTGGTGAGTCGCACAATTACAACGCCTTTAATTTTGCTTAATGGCGAGAGTTTGTTGCCCAAGCCGTTAGTGCTTTTTTGGCTCGACCAAAAGTAAACATACCCCGAATCGTTTTTGTCGCGATACCAACCGAGGAACACAACCGAGTGTCCGATTCCGCTTTCCCAACTGATGTTCATAAAGTCGCCAGGTCTTGCCTGATTTGGCTTCACGCGCTTTCCCATTTTGGAATATTGAACCAAAGCGTAATCGTCGCCGGGACCGTCCGCATTCCAGTTGCCCCAAAACTTCACAAAGTCCTCGCGTCTTCCGCCGTCAAGCTCCTGCATTCGCAGAGATTCGTAACGGTCGAGAGAAAGTTTTTGCCCGGATGACTTAAATATTTGATTTAATGTTTCGATGAAAACCGTGTAAGTGGAACCGCTGCAGTAGCTTGTTTTACGCGGTGGGTTTAACAAAGATTTGCCGAAAAGTTTTAATTCGTAACCGATTGGCGATTCTGCCGGTTTAGCGTGAATGCCGATAAAGTAACCTCCGCCGTCGGGAAATTTATTTTGAACAGTGTCGATTGCTTTTAACACATATTTATTGTAACCGTCAACGTATTTGCCGAAGATTTCAAAATGTTTTGTGTTGTAAACAGGTAAGCTGACTTCATTGTCGCTTAAGAAAAACCAACTGCCGTCGTCTTGTGTCGGATGTAAATTGTTTTGCGCAAAAGTTATTTGGATTGTAAAAAAGAGAAGGGTAATAACTGTTTTGTAATTCATTTTGTACTCGCTCCAATTTTAAGAATCTTGTTTTTCAACAGTTCGCGAAAAAATAACATCGATGTTTTTCAAAGAATTTTTCAAATCAAAAACATTTTCAAGCTCTTCGTCGGTTAAGAATTTTTTAATCTTCTCCGACTTCTTTAATTCCTCGAGTAAGGTTTTGGAATCATCTTTCCAAACTTCCATTGCGGGCTGTTGCACCATTGCGTAAGCCTCTTCGCGCGTTGCTCCCTTTTCAACGAGTTTTAACAAAACCTTTTGAGAAAAAATTAGTCCTCGTGTGAGATTTAAATTTTTCAGCATCTTCTCGGGATAAATTAAGAGATTGTCCATTAACTTAATCATCAGGTCGAGAGCGTAGTCAAGGATTATTGTGCTATCGGGAATGATGACTCTTTCGACGGAAGAGTGTGAGATGTCGCGTTCGTGCCAGAGTGCAACGTTTTCCAAAGCGGCGACAGCGTTAGCGCGCAAAAGCCTTGCGATTCCGGTAATTCGTTCGCTAACAATCGGGTTGCGCTTGTGCGGCATTGCCGAAGAGCCTTTTTGACCTTTTGAGAAAAACTCTTCCGCTTCCAAAACTTCGGTGCGTTGCAGATGCCGAACTTCAACTGCCATTTTTTCGAGAGTTGCGCCGATGATTGCAAGCGTGGTTAAGAACTGTGCGTGGCGGTCGCGTTGAATTACTTGCGTGGAAACGGGAGCGGGTTTTAAACCCATTTTTTCACAAACGTATTGTTCCACTTCGGGGGAAAGGTGGTCGAACGTTCCGACAGCGCCGGAAATTTGCCCGACAGAAATATTTTCAACGGCATCTTTTAATCGCCGAATATTTCTTTTTGTTTCTTCGAACCAGAGGGCAAACTTGATTCCCATTGTTGTCGGCTCTGCATGGATGCCGTGGCTCCTGCCAATGCAAAGAGTGTGTTTGTGTTCGATTGCCCTTTTGCGTAAAACTGTTTTGAGTGTTTCCAATCGGTTCAGAAGTAACTCGCCCGCGGTTTTCATTTGGAAGGCAAGGGCAGTGTCCAAAATATCCGACGAGGTCATCCCGTAATGAATATGCCTCGAAGCGCCACCAACGTATTCGGCAACATTTGTCAGGAACGCAATTACGTCGTGCTTTGTTGTTTCTTCGATTTCAAGGATTCTTTTTACGTCGAAACGCGCACGCTCTTTAATTGTTTGCAAATCTTTTTCCGGCACTTCGCCTGCTTTGGTGCGGGCTTCCACGGCAAGGATTTCAATTTTGAGCCAAGTGGAATATTTAAATTCGTCCTTCCAGATTTTACCCATTTCGGGCAGAGTGTAACGCTCAATCATGGGCGGCTTTCCAATTTCATTTTGAGGATAATCGGTTCGTTCTCTCTAAGTATTCGAATTGAAATTACGTCGTTCGTGTGGAACTCTTGCAGCACGCCGATTAGCATATTCTCGTCGTCAATTCTGTAGTTGTTTATTTTCAGAATAATGTCGCCGATTTTAATTCCCGCTTTGGCAGCGGGGGAATCCTTAATAATATTAGTCACAATCACACCACTGGTGCTTTTGAGTCCGTAATAACGGGCTATTCCCTCGTCGATAGGTTGAATGCTTAAGCCGGTCCAGAAATTTCTGTCCACGTAACCTTGAGTTTTAAGGTCTTTAACAATCCTTTTGATTTTGTTAATAGGAATAGCAAATCCCACTCCAATGCTTCCGCCGGATTTCGAATAAATCAACGTGTTCATTCCTATTATTTCGCCGATTGAATTCACAAGCGGACCGCCGCTGTTGCCCGAATTTATTGCCGCATCGGTCTGAAGCATATTTAAATAAAAGTGTTCGTTTGAAGAGCCGAGGTTCATTCCCGTTGCGCTGATAACGCCAACCGTCACGGTGGGTTTGTCGTTGATTTCAAAAAGCCCGAAAGGATTGCCCAATGCAATTGCCCATTCGCCGATTAAGACATTGTCCGAGTTACCCATTTTAATGTAAGGCAAATTTTGTGCGTCGATCTTTAGCAATGAGATGTCGGAAACGCGGTCCGTGCCGACGAGCTTTGCATTGTACTTTTTACCGTTGGTCATCGTAACAATTATTTTAACGGCATTGCCTGCAACGTGGTCGTTCGTAATTATGTAACCATCGGAAGAAATGATTGCGCCCGAGCCAAGGCTCTTAATCTCCTGTTGAAAAACTCTGTCGCCGAAGAACTGGCTGAAGAAAGGATCCGAGCTCCACGGCGAGCGGTACTTACGAATTTCGGTAACGTTAATACCGACAACTGCGGGACTCACCTTTTTGACCGTCTCGGTAATAATGTTTTCTCTTTGGTAAGAAATTTTTCTTTCCGCTGTTTTTTGCTTAACGGGAAGGACTTCTTGCTGTTGGGTTTTAGCTTGAGCCGTTGTGATTTCAATCTTTGGCTCTGAAGCTTTGGCAATGTCGTTGGTGTAATAAAAATAAGCGAAAACCATTGACATTAGTACGATAGTAACCAGCGAGGAAAGGAAAGCGATTTTAAAGTTTTGCATTTTTGTTCCTGATTTTTTCTTTATTCAAATTAACAAACATTGTTTTGAGAGGACCCCAGTGCTTAATTAATAAAATCACAAAAAGAATGGAAACACCCGTTTGAAATTTCCAAAGTTCGCTTGCCTGCGGAAAAGTAAACCGGTTAAAAAATTCCGCAGAATCCAACGCTAACGCTAAAGAAAGTACAATTGCTGAAATATTCGCAAAATGAACATTTTTCTTAAACAAATAAGCAATAATCCAAAGGAGTAACCAAATAATAAGTATTGCAGGAGAAAAAACGATTGCACCGCCTGCCGCCGTAGCAAGTCCACGTCCGCCTTTGAATTTTAGCCACGGATTAAAACAATGTCCTGCGACGGCAAAAATGAGAGCTGTAATTGCCAAAGTGAAATTGCCTCCGTCAATTCCTTTTGCAATAAGGACGGGAAGCATCCCTTTCAGAAGATCTACTATTAAAGTTGTAATCCCGACCAATTTGGATTTACTGACTTCGAAAGAATTTAACGTGCCGACATTTCCGCTCCCTTCTTCGCGAATATCCTTACCGTATTTGTGTTTAATAAGTAAGTAGGCGGTTGGGATTGACCCGAATAAGTAAGAAATGACGGCGATTATTACGTAATTCATTTAGCTTTGTCCTTTGTGCGGAATGTATTTGTTTTAAAAATTTTATCTTTTAAAATACAAAACTTTTCACAATCATTTTGAAAGATAAAATTAAAATGTTACTTGCATTTTTAAGCAAATACTAATAAATAAAGGTTTCGAATATTTGAAATTGAGAAAAGTTGGAGAATACGATGATAGAATTCAAAGGGCATTTCAATGTTATTCCGAATCTTCCCGAGGAGCTTGAACCGTTAAGGGAAATCAGTTACAATCTTTTTTGGACGTGGAATCAGGATGCGATTAATTTATTCCGCAGATTAGACAGGGAAATTTGGGAAGAGACAAACCACAATCCGGTTAAGCTGTTAGGCAAAGTAAGCCAGGAAAGACTGCAGGAGGCAGCGCAGGATTACGGGTTCATTTCGCACATGAACAGGGTTTATTTGCAGTTACAAGTTTATTTGGAAGAAATTACTTGGTACCAGAAAAATTTTAAGGAAGGGGAACTTCCTTCAATCGCTTACTTTTCTGCAGAGTTCGGTTTAACGGAATGCCTGCAAATTTATTCCGGCGGACTCGGTGTGCTTTCGGGGGACCACATTAAATCGGCGAGCGATCTCGGACTTCCCCTTGTCGGCGTAGGGCTTTGTTACGCCGAGGGTTATTTCCAACAATATCTTACGGCAGACGGCTGGCAGCAGGAGCGTTACGAACCTACCGATTTCTACAACCAGCCAATGACTTTGGTCAAAAACGAAAAAGGCGAGCCGGTAAAAATTGCACTCGATTTTCCCGGCAGGCAGGTTTACATTCAAATTTGGAAAATTCAAGTGGGGCGTGTGCCGTTGTACTTGCTTGATACTGATGTTGAGGAAAATTCTCCCGAAGACAGAACAATTACGAGAACATTGTACGGCGGTGATATTGAAACAAGGATTCAACAAGAATTGGTTTTAGGCATTGGCGGAATCAGGGCGTTACATGAACTTGGAATTGTGCCTCTGGTTTGCCACATGAACGAAGGTCACTCGGCTTTCTTGGGCTTGGAACGTTTGAATTTACTGATTAACAAATACAATCTGAATTTTGACGAAGCACGCAATATTAATTTTTATTCAAATGTTTTCACAACTCACACACCCGTGCCGGCAGGCATTGACATTTTCCCAAGGGCTTTGGTAGAAAAATACTTGGGCAATTATTACAGGGAAAAATTAAAAATATCTCCGGACGAATTCTTTAAACTCGGAACAATTCAAAAAGGGATTGTGCCCGACCATTTTAATATGGCGCATTTGGCAATGAACATGGCAGGATTTGTAAACGGTGTAAGCAAACTTCACGGCGATGTGTCCAAGAGCCTTTGGGTAGAGGGTTTCAGGGACATTCCGTTTGACGAAATCCCGATTGATTACGTTACGAACGGAGTTCACACGCAAACTCACCTTTCGAATGAAATGCGTGAATTGCTGTTGAGATACGGCGGGGAAAATTTCTTTGAAAATATTCGCAGTAAGGAATACTGGAACAGGGTTAATGAAATTCCCGACGAGGAACTGTGGCGCACGCACGAACGGCGCCGAGAGAGACTTGTTGCCTTTGCAAGAAGACGTTTGCAGAAGCAGATAATTGAAAGAGGCGGCTCGCCGAGGGAGATTGAAACGGCAAAAGAAGTTCTTGATCCGTCCGCTTTAACCATTGGCTTTGCACGGCGCTTTGCTACTTACAAAAGGGCAACTTTGATTTTCAGGGACATCGAAAGATTAGCAGGAATACTCTGTGACCCGAACCATCCGGTTCAAATAATAATAGCGGGAAAGGCGCACCCCAGAGACGATGCGGGCAAGGAGTTAATCCAACAAATAATCAGTCACACAAAAGCCGAGCACTTGCGGAAGAAAATAGTATTTATTGAAAACTACGATATGAACGTTGCTCGTTACATGGTGCAGGGCTGTGACATTTGGCTGAATAACCCTCGCCGTCCACTCGAAGCAAGCGGAACTTCGGGAATGAAAATAATTGCAAACGGCGGATTGAATTTCAGCGTTCTCGACGGCTGGTGGGACGAAGCGTATCAGCATAATCTCGGCTGGAAAATCGGCGGAAGGGAAAAATATTCCGACAATGATTATCAGGACGAAATTGAAGCGCGTTTGATTTACGAAACTTTGGAAAAAGAAATTGTTCCGTTGTTCTATGAACGCGGTACAGACAATTTACCGCGCAGTTGGATTCAAATGATGAAAAATTCAATGAACACTTTGGGCCCGTTTTTCAACACGGACAGAATGGTTGAACAATACACGATGAAGTTTTACTCAAAGGCTTTCGAAAGAAGAAGAATGTTAATGAAAGACGATTGGGCTTTGGGAAAAGAGTTTACGGCTTGGAAAAAGAAACTTTACGAAAACTGGGACAAGGTTAAGTTTATTGATTTCCACAGCGTTGGGGAAAACGGCGAGTATGTTGTCGGGCAAAAGTACGAAATTTCCGCAATTGTTGAGTTGGGAAATTTAACTCCCGATGATGTGGAAGTGCAGATTTATTTTGGCGATTTGAATAAAAAAGACGAACCCCACGCAAACAAATTCACGACAATGAAATTTGTTGAAAAGGTAAACGAGTCTGGACAATTTAAATATCACGGGGAAATTCCTTGCGAAACGACAGGGAATTTCGGTTACACGTTGAGAATACTTCCGAACCACCATTTATTAATAAATTCTTTTGAGTTAGGACTTATTCGTTGGGCTTGATATTATTGGGATTTGAATGTATTTTTAAGTTTAAAATTTTTGAAGGTTAGATGTTTTTAGAGACGTTAGACGTTCGCAGGAACGACGTATTAATTTATTCGCACAATAGATTTGATTTTAACAATAATTTTAAGATAGTCTTTAAGAAAGAACCTATCAAGAGGCCTCATAGCATTAGCTATTTTGAGGTTTGCGAGTTTGTAAAAGATCCCGTCCCCAAGAATTTAATTGTTTACAGACTTTTAACCAATGTTCCCGAGCTCGATTCCTATTCGACAAAATACGGTTATTTTATTCGCATCGAAGGAAGGATGGAGCTAATTTATTTCGACCCGATTTTTGCCATTAAAGATTTGAGGCATTTGAGGTTTAATCTCGATCCCGAACAATTTAGATTTAAAATTCAGCAGGTAGGTTTAACTTACAGCGGTAAGGCTGAACTTGAAGCGAATTATTCGGAAGTTTTTAGTTTTGATTTAAGTGCTCAGGAAGCACAAAACCAAAATGACAAAATTTTTGCCGACGCTATTTTTGCTTTTGACGAGTCGTTTATTGACGAAGAATACGAAGCGTTAAGCGACGAAAAAATTTCTTTGGCAAGAGTTACCAAAGATGAAAGTCCAGGCGAAAGGAAAATCTCCGAAGATCATCAGTACCGTAAGCACGATTTCTCAAAAGTTTTTATCGACGAAGACAAAGGTAGCGAGGAGTTTAGAGATAAGAAAATTGAAAAATTAAAAAGTGCGCTTGGGATAATTGAACAAGGTAATGAACAAACATTCAAATTTTACAAAAAAAACGAGGGGAGTTTCACAACCGGCGTGGCTGACAAGAAAAAAAGAACTTCTTTTTCGGAATTCATTAATGAACATAAAAACGAAAAAGAAAAAGCCGGCGAAGAAATTAAACCGGATGTTCCTGATTTATTTTCTTTGTTTAAGTATGCCGGTAAAAAGCCGGAAGGCAGGGGTGAGATTTCACTAAAACTCGATGATATTTAATAACTGATTTTTTGACTTTTTTGAACAGGTGAAACGATGCAAGTACCACTACTTGATTTGAAACTGCAATACCAAAATCTTAAACAGGAAATTGACAAAGCAATAATGGACGTTGTGGAATCACAGCGTTTTATTTTAGGTCCTACCGTTAAAGAATTGGAAGATGAATTTACTGAATATTTAAACATAAAGTACGCATACGGAGTTAGCTCCGGCACGGATGCACTCTTGATTGCACTAATGGCAATTGGGATTAAACCTGGCGACGAAGTTATTGTGCCGACATACTCATTCTTTGCGACGGCAGGAGTTGTTGCACGCTTAAATGCAACTCCGGTATTTGTGGATATTGATCCGGTTACGTTTAACATTGCTCCTGAGAAAATTGAGGAGAAAATTACTGAAAACACAAAGGCAATAATTCCGGTTCACCTCTACGGACAAAGTGCTGATATGCAACCCATAGTTGAAATAGCACAAAAGCACGGATTGAAAGTAATTGAAGATGGAGCGCAAGCTATCTCGGTGCGCTATGGCGACGGCAGAAACGTCGGTACTATTGGGGATATCGGGTGTTTTTCGTTTTTCCCGAGCAAGAATCTCGGCGGCTTTGGCGACGGCGGTTTGGTGGTTACTAACGATGACGAATTGGCACACATGCTTAGAATAATGCGCGTCCACGGTGGAGAGCCTAAATATTATCATAAGGTCATCGGCGGAAACTTCCGTTTGGACGCTATTCAAGCGGCTGTAATTAAAGTTAAACTTCCTCACTTGGATGGATGGTCCGAACAAAGACGCAAACACGCAGAGTTTTACAACAAAGCTTTTGTGGAATCAGGATTAGCCGAAGAAACAGGTAAAACAAAATTTGATGATAAAAATAAGATTCTTTTGCCGAAGGCTGTTTACAAAGATTCGAATGTTAAGAATTACCACATTTTTAATCAGTATGTGATTAGAGTTGAGAAAAGAAACGAGTTAAAAGACTTCTTAAAAGAAAACGGGATTGGCTCTGAAATTTATTATCCGGTACCGTTTCATAAGCAGGAATGTTTTAAAGATTTACCGTCTGTCGATGATGATTATCCGGTTGCTGATATGGCGGCGGAAACTTCCTTGGCATTACCGGTTTTCCCGGAATTAACTCAAGAACAGATTGAGTATGTTGTTGATAAGGTTACGGAGTTTTTACAAAAGTAATAATGTGACGGAAATCATTGAATATGATGAATGTAAAAAAAATATGATTGTCAATATTTTTTTTAAAATTTTTGTTATTTAAGTTTCGACTTGAAATTTTTGGTGGTGATAGGATTTTGGTATTTAGGGC
>JALWGH010000215.1:342-30685 GCA_027013735.1 Melioribacteraceae bacterium | reverse complement strand
ACATTGTACGCAGTGCTTTTTACCCCGACTCGGCAATTTTTGATTATTACAAGAAAAATATTGCCGTTTTCTCGGAACCGAGAAAAATGGAAATTCAGGAAATAATTGTTAAAAACAAAAACCTCGCAAATGAAATTTTACTCCAATTGAAGCGCGGAGCAAACTTTGGAAAACTTGCGAAGAAATATTCAATAAGAAAATGGTCTGCCGGAAACAACGGTGTTATTCCCCTTTCTCCGGTTGAGGAGTTCGGAATTTTGAAAGACAAATTATGGAACGCCAAAATCGGGAAATTGCTTGGACCATTGGAGATTAAAGGGGCGTACGGAATTTTCAGGGTTCTCAAAAAACAAGATTCAAAACCAATTCCATTTGCTGAAATCAGGAATCAGGTTTTGGAAAGAATGAAAATAGACTTGAGAACCAAGACGGTTAGTGATTATTTGAAAGTTTTAAGAAGTAAAGTGCCGATTGAAATAGACTACAAAAATTTGAGATTTGTAAGGTAACTGTTTCTGAAAATCATTATTTTAACACGATAAAATATTCTCAAGGAGAAAATAAATGAAGAGACTACTACTTTTTGTTTTCACGTTTGTCTTTCTCGCTTCAAGTGTTTTTGCCGGTACAACGGGAAAATTAACAGGTAAGGTTACGGATAAAGAAACCGGTGAGCCTTTACCCTTTGTTAATATTACCCTTGAAGGCACTATGCTTGGCGCCGCTACGGATATGAACGGCAGATACGTAATATTAAATATCCCTCCCGGTGTTTACAATGTTAAAGCGCAATACATCGGATACCGGACGGTATTGGTCAAAGGAGTTCGCATTTCGGTGGACTTGACCACGAGGCAGGATTTTAAGCTTGAGCCTACGACTGTGAAGTTAGGCGAGGTTGTAGTAACCGGCGGGAAGGAATTAATCCGCAAGGACGTTACCGCAACGGAAGCCCGTGTAACTTCGGATGAAATTAAAAACCTGCCCGTTGCCGAAATGAGCGACGTTCTGCAATTGCAAGCCGGCGTTAACCGCGGCGCAGGCGGGGAGTTCCACATCCGCGGCGGGCGTTCCTCCGAAATTGCTTACTGGGTTAACGGCATTTCAATTACCGACCCGTACGACAACAGTCAGGGAATTGACATTGACAACAGCTCGATTCAGGAGTTGCAGGTAATCAGCGGAACGTTTAATGCCGAGTACGGACAAGCAATGTCGGGCATCGTTAATACCGTTACCAAAGAAGGCGGGCAAAAATATCAAGCCTTTCTGCGTGTTTATTCGGGTGATTACGTGAGCGATTTCACAAGAGTGTTTCCTTACATCGATCACATTAATCCGTTCACCAATTACAGCTATCAAGGAAATTTGGGAGGCCCAATTCCATTAACAAATAAGAAAGTGACTTTTTTTATCAACGGAAGATATAATCACTCCGACGGTTATCTTTACGGCTTCAGGAAATATTCCACTACAGGGGAAAAACTGTTTGGCATCCCTGTTCCCATGAATTGGAGCAGCCGCTGGTTGGGACAAGCAAATATCAGTTATTATGCTTCAAAATATTTTAAATTTAATCTGGAAGCTCTCTATTCCAAAAAAAATTACCAAGATTACAACCATTTCTTTAAATGGGAACCGGACGGCAACCCGTTCAAATTTGACAATAGCTTTACTTCCACGTTCACAATGACTCACACTTTTTCATCCTCATCTTTCTACACTTTGAGGGGGGCTTATTTTAACAGGGAATTTAAATCTTACCTTTACGAAAATCCTTACGACGAAAGCTATTTGCACCCTGATTCTCTTCACACTGTCGGATATGCTTTTGCCACCAAGGGAACAGACCTCGGCAGATTTTTCAGGGAAACGGAGTCGTTCGTGGGTAAATGGGATTTTACTTCTCAGGTTTCGCAACACCATTTGATTAAAACCGGCTACGAATTAAGAAAATACAAGATTAACGTTGACGGCTATTCGTTACAGCCGAAATTAAATCCCGACGGCACACCTGTTGAGCCTTTCGAGCCGGCAATTCCTAAACCGGACGAACAGAACAGGGAAGTTTACGAAGCCAAACCTACGGAGATGTCCGCTTACATTCAAGACAAAATTGAGTATCAGGACGTAATAATTAATGTGGGACTCAGATTGGACTATTTTGATGCGAACGGTAATGTGCTGGTTGACCCAACCGACCCGAATATTTACTTGCCGCTCCGCCCCGGTTTGGATTCGCTCACAATTGAACAGAGGAAACCGTACTTTTACAAAAAGTCCACTCCGAAATATCAACTTAGCCCGCGCCTCGGAATAGCTTACCCGATTAGCGCAAACGGAGTGGTCAGATTTTCTTACGGCCACTTCTTGCAAATTCCTTCGTTCCAATATTTGTTTAACAATGCCACTTACAAAGTTCCGCTTTCCGGCGACCCGGGAACGGTTTACGGAAATCCCGATTTGAAGGCTCAAAAAACGGTGATGTACGAAATCGGTTTCAAACAGGAATTTGAAAACATTTACTCTTTGGACGTAACACTGTTTTACAGAGACATTCGTAACTGGATTACGGCAGGCACAATAATCGAAACGAGAAACGGCGTGCCTTACTCCAGATACGTAAATAAAGATTACGCTAATGTAAAAGGAATAACATTTAATTTTAATAAGAGGTTTACCGACCATTATTCAATCAACTTTAATTACACTTATCAGGTGGCGGAAGGAAGCAACTCCCGTCCCGAAGAGGAATTCGAAGCTCAGCGCAGTTCACGCGAACCCTCGCTTTACATGATTCCTTTGGATTGGGACCAACGCCATTTGCTTAACCTTAACATTTACGTTGGCGGAGATACTTGGGGGGCAAGCCTTTTGGCTCATTACGGAACGGGACTGCCGTACACTCCGCAAATCACGCAGTACTTTGCCGACAGAGGAATTACCTCCGGTTTTATTCGTAACAGCAGGCGCAAACCGAATCAATTTTCAATGGATTTGTTACTGCAAAAAAATATTAGGATGTGTGAAATTAATTTTACAGCTTTTCTGAAAGTATTTAATTTGCTCGACAATCACGTGGTTGTTAATGTGTTTGCCGATACGGGAGATCCCGACTTTACAACGGTCGGGCAAAACATTGGCGAAGACCCGAACCGCCCGAACACCGTGCAACAATATTTAATTAGTCCGTGGCATTACGGAGAACCGCGGAGAGTTGAATTCGGAATTGAGTACAATTTTTAAAATAGAGTTTTTCAGGAGGAAATAAATGAAGAAGTTTTTGAAGTTAAATCTAATAATATTATTCCTGTTCGGAGCTGTTTCGCTGTTTGCTCAGGTTTCCCGCCAACACGTGCCGGGTAAGGAGCGGGGCGATGCAAGCAAACGTGCAAAGGCTCAAATGGAAGGAAACAGGATTCGCACAACGGTTTTCAATTTTTGTTTTACGGGAAGAACCGGCGGGCAATTCCCGATTTCCGTTCAAACACCCTACGAGTGGCCTAAAAATACGGGACACGTTTACCTTGCGCTTCAAGCTCTTTTAATTGGCGGCGAGGTGGTGGACAATCAAGGTCAAACTCAACACATAATTGATGTTCCCGATTACAGGACATCTCCTCAAGGTAAATCGTGGAATATTGAACCTGTCCCGGGCTACTACAATGAAAATCGTTCGGAGCGCTCTATTGCTAACAGCTCGGATCCGACTACTTGGCCTAAATTTTGGCCGGACAGAATGACCGACCAAGTTGACCCAGGCTGGCCGGGTTCGTGGAACGGTTACTTCGGAAAAAATATTTTTAATGCGGATCAGGAAATGTTTTACCGTGCGTCCGACGATAATTACGACAGATATGCTTATTATTTCCCCGATTCCACAGATTTAACCCGCAAGGGAATGGGACTGATTATTGACGTTAGAACACTTGCGTGGTCGCAGGTTTTGGTGCAGGATGCAATTTACCTTTTGCACACAATTAAAAACGACGGCACGAAGGATTTGAAGAAAGTCGGCGTTACCGTTTGGTTTGCCGATTTCGTCGGCGGCGACGGCGACTCGCAAGACGACATTTCCGATTTCGACTTGCTCGAAGATATTTTGTGGGCAAGGGATTCGGACAACCGCGCTCCGCAGTTCGGCAACGACCCCGTGGGCATTGTGGCTGTCTCCTTCTTGGAAACTCCGGGTAACTCCACGGACAGAATTGACAACGACGGCGACGGGGAGGCTAACAGTCCTATTGTTCCTGCCGAATGGGTGCAGGTTGACGGACAACCCGACAACCCGGACGCCGACATTCCCGACAACTTAATTGACGACAACGGAAACGGGCTTATTGACGAAAACCAAACGCACATTGCTTTTGGCGAGCAGGTGGGCGTCGGATATGCCGATTACATTGACAACAACGGAAACGCCGAGGCTGGCACTCCCGTGGTAACTCAAGAAATGGTTAATTTGGTTAAGAACGATAAATTCAAAAGATGGCCCTTAATGGACAGCGTCCAAAACGGCAAGGTTCATCTTTTAATGGTGGAAGATGACGACATCGGACACGCATTTAAGGACAATATTGATAACGACGGCGACGGCGAAGAAGGAAGCCCAACGGTTACGCAAGCAATGATTGATTCCGCCGCAAAAGATGCGCCTTATTACCGCTACAAAGTTCCGGGCACAAATATTATTCTGTACGATGTTAAGCAAGAAGACTTGGGGCACAAATACGCGGACGGAAAAGACAACGACGGCAACGGCGCTGTGGACGAAAATATGGACGAAGGAATTGACGAAATGATTGATGAATCCCGCAGTGACGGAATTGACAACGACGGCGACTGGAATCCGTTGACAGATGACGTCGGTCTCGACGGCGTACCGAACACAGGAGATTACGGCGAAGGCGACGGCAAGCCCACTTCCGGTGCGGGCACGGGATTGCCCGGCGAACCGGACATTGACGTTACGGACGTTTCCGAAACAGACCAAATTGGTATTACAAACGCTCAGAAAGTTCCTGCCGGCGGACTGAATATTAACAGCGATGCGCAGATGTGGTTCGACTTTATGATTCCCGGTAAGTTTTTCTCGCCCCAGCTCGGCGAGCAATCCGGTGAATACGACTTGTTCGTTTCTTCGAGTTTCTTCCCGCTTAAGGCGGGGCAAACGGAACCGATTTCCCTTGCCGTAATGTTGGCAAACGGTCCTAAGCAAGACCCGAACGGAGACATCCGCAAGAAAGCAATTTTGCGTGAAAGGGTAAGGGTTCAGGAAACTTACAACAACGATTACCAGTTTGCAAATGCGCCGCTTACTCCAACGCTTACGGCAGTGCCCGGCGACAACAAGGTAACACTTTACTGGGACGATGTTGCCGAGTCCTCTTTCGACAGGTACATTTACAAAATAGGCGGCAACCCGAATGATTTCGAAGGTTACAAAATTTACCGTGCTTCCGATCCAGCATTCCTTGATGCGGAAACAATCACAAACGGCTTCGGCAATCTTCAATTCAGAAAACCGATTGCCATTTTCGACAAGAAGGACGGAATAACGGGCTTTGATTCCGTTGGAATAGACGGAGTGCATTATTACCTTGGCAACGATTCAGGACTCCAGCACTCGTTTGTGGATACTTCCGTGCACAACGGATTCAAATATTATTACGCTTTGGTTGCTTACGATTTCGGCTATCCGGCAGGTGGAATAATTCCTTCGGAATCGCCGATGCGCATTTCCGTTCAAGCCGACGGAAGCGTGAAAATGGGTAAAAACATTGCGGTTGTTACGCCGGAAGCTCCTGCGGACGGCTACGTTCCCGCAACGCTTGGGCAGATTGAATTAATTCAAGGCTCAACAACGGGAAAAATTTCCTACGAAGTTGTTGACGAAAACAAAATAAAAGACGGTCACGTTTATTACATTACGTTCGAGGACACAATTAAAGCCGCACAGAAAACCGGCGCACAGGATACATTAACAACCAAGAATTTCACCTTGACGGATTCGACAGATAATGTTATCTTGATTGACAAGAGCACAAATTTTGGTTCCGATTACGAGCAGCCGATAACGGACGGATTCCGGCTTAAATTACAAAATGAAAAATTTGTTTCTTTGAACGCAAAAACTTCTACGTGGACGAGCGATTCGATTCCGCCGTTTGTGTTTGAGAAATTTACTTTCCTGAACGTCAGCGGCGAGCCACGCCCGAACGATTACGACATCATTTTCGGCGATGTGGGAATTGACACTTCCACGGCAATCACGCCGATACCAAGATTTACTTTCCCCGCCGTGCCGGTGAACTTCAAGGTTTACAACCGCAGCGACAGCAAATTCATTGATTTCGGATTCATGGAAGTTGACCCGCAAGGCGGAGGCGAAGGTAAGCTGACAGCCAACGGCGCATTTAAAGACAGAATAGTTTTCCTTGAACAAAATACCGCAGGAGACACTGTTTACACTTGGTGGTTCTACTTGGCTCAGGATACTACCGGCGGTTACAGATTCCCCCGCGCCGGGGACACGGCACATGTGCGCTTGAAAAAGCCGTTCCTCTCCGAAGACGTGTTCAGATTTGTAGCTCACTCGAGCAAGATTGATGTGAACAAGGCAAAAGAAAATCTCGACAAAATAAAAGTTGTTCCGAATCCTTACGTTGCCTCCGCAAGGTGGGAACCGAAAAATCCCTACACAAGCGGACGCGGACCGCGTGAGATTCATTTCACGCATCTGCCTTCGAAATGTACGATTAGAATATTCACGATTAACGGCGAGTTGGTTAAGCAGATAGAACACAACGCCGCGTTCAGCGACGGAGCGGAAAAATGGAATTTACTCTCGCGGGATAACCTTTCGGTTTCCTACGGCGTTTACGTGTTTGAGGTTGACGCACCGGGAATAGGAAAGAAAATCGGAAAATTTGCTGTAATTAAATAAAGGCTGAAGTTTGAAAAATAAAAGGAGAAATAAAGTGTTTAAGAATAAGCTATTATTGAGCGCTGTGATTTTGGCTTTCTTCTGCGGCATTTCGTTGAATGCGCAGGAGGTTACCAAAACCGGTACGACGGCGGCAAAATTTCTGAGCATTGGAATCGGACCGCGCGCAAATGCAATGGGTGCAGCCTACAGCGCCGTTGCAAACGATGCTTCCGCGATGTACTGGAATCCCGCCGGAATTGCAAAGCTTAAAAGGTCGCAAGCGTTGTTTACTTACACGAAAATGTTTGCGGACATTAACCTGAACTATTTCGGGGTTGTACTGCCTGCGGGCGACTGGGGTAACTTCGGTATTAACGTAACCGCTTTGAATATGGGTAAAATGGAAGTTACAACCGAGCTCCACCCGGAAGGAATTGGCGAAACATTTACCGCCGGCAGTTACGCATTCGGATTGAGCTTTGCACGTTACATTACCGACAACTTTATTGTGGGCACAAACATTAAATACATTCGCGAGGATATTTCAAGTTCGAGTGCGCAGGGCTTTGCTTTTGACATCGGTACTATTTTTACCACACCGTTTTACGGAGTGAGATTTGCCAGCAGTATCTCGAACTACGGCACAAAAATGCATATGACCGGCGATGACTTGATTGTTCAGCACGACACCGACCCGCAAAGGGCGGGAAATAATTCCTCTCTGGATGCTTACCTTGCAACAGATGATTTTGAGCTTCCCCTGCGTTTACAAATAGGGCTTGCGCGTGATTTTAAATTCCTGAACAATCAGAGATTCACATTGGCAATTGATGCAAATTATCCGAACGACAATGACCAATGGGTGAACGTCGGCGGGGAACTTTCCTTGTTTGACGAAACTATTTACATCCGCGGCGGCTACAAAACTTTGTTCCTCAAAGATTCGCAGGAAGGTTTAACGTTCGGCTTCGGATTGCATTACGACGGCTTTGGTCCTGTTGATTTTGCCCTCGATTACTCCTACCAGCAATTCAAATATCTGGACAATATTCACAGCTTCGGAATAATGCTGACGTTTTAGTTCAGGTTTACAAAGTTAAAAAACCCCGCGCGAGCGGGGTTTTTGTTTTTTGAGGGCAGAAATTTACAAATGAATTTAGAAACGAGTTATTAGGTTTTAATCGTAATGGAACCGACACTTAATTATTCGGACTTCGTCGTTTACAATTTGGTAAATTAGTCTGTGTTCGTCGGTTATTCTTCGAGACCAGAGTCCTTTGTATTTATGTTTTAGAGGCTCAGGTTTACCAAGTCCTTCAAACGGGTGGCGAGTGATATCTTTTAAAAGTTCATTAATTTTCTTGAGAATTTTTTTGTCCACCTTTTGCCAGTAAAGGTAATCTTCCCAAGATTCTTCAACAAAAAGAAATTTGTATTTCATTCTTCAATCAATTCTTTTTCAAAACCTTTACCCGCTTTGAATTTCTCAATAGCAGAGTCAAGTCTTTTAACATTTGTCGTTGAGGATAATTCATGCTGTGTGGTTTGTAAAGCGTTGTACTCATTCAAAGAAAGGATCACAACACCCTTTTCTTTGCCCCGATTAATTATTAGTGTTTCTAAGTCTTTGTCTATTTTGTTAAAATATTTTTTCATATTATTTCTAAAATCGGACATTGTTGTGGTAATCATTTTTTCACCTTTGTTAAATTTGTGTACAAAAATATGTACAAATAGATTTAAAAACAAGCTAAAAATAAAGTGTAGTAAATTAAATTCTTGAAAAGTGTTTAAGTGCAATTTAAAATTTGGTGGTAAAAAATTTTTGTTGATTCCCTTATTTGTTTTTCCGCGGGGTGAAACACGAGGTTAATGTATTGTGCGCTTTTCTGCCTTTAGTAAAGTCAAACTTGTAAATACAATAAAAGTAAGCAACCCAATTGTCCATTCATCCATGCCTCCAATCATCCCGCCCCGTAAAATTTTCCACTTTCAGTTAAAAAGTCTTAAGTAACGAGTCTTAAGTAACGAGTGCTGTTCACTGTTATCTGTTCTCTGCTTTTCAGCATTCAACACTTGCCAACTTGCAAGCAGGTTCAAAATTCAACATTCAAAATTAAAAATTGTTGTGGTGTGTTTTAGTTCTCCGGTTTCATATCCCGGGACATTAGTTCGTAGGTAACTTTTTGAGGGTCGGCGTCGAGGAAAAGTATTTTGTAAACCGCTTCGGCAATCGGAGCTTCAATGTGGTGCTTGGCAACTAATTCGTGTACGGAGCGGGAGGTTTCAACTCCTTCGGCAACCATTTCCATTGATTTTAAGATTTGTTTTAGTTTTTTACCTTTGCCCAATTGTTCTCCGACAAACCTGTTCCGGCTGTGACGGCTCATGCAGGTTACAATTAAATCTCCCATTCCCGAGAGTCCCGCAAAGGTTTTAGGTTGCGCTCCAAGCTCAATGCCCAGTCTCGTTATTTCGGCAATGCCTCTTGTCATTATTGCCGCTTTGGTGTTGTCGCCGTAACCGGCGCCGTCAACGATTCCAGCTCCTATTGCTATTACGTTCTTTAACGCTCCGCCCAATTCAACGCCGATTAAATCCGTGGAGGAATAAACCCGGAAGTAGGAATTCATAAACGCCGCTTGAATTACGCGTGCAGTGTCCTCGTCTTGGGATGCCGCAACTACGGCGGTAGGAATTTTCCGGCTGACTTCTTCCGCGTGGCTCGGTCCCGAAAGAACGCCGATTTTATCCGGTGTGATTGAAGAAATCTCGTCCTGCAAAATTTGAGAGACGGTCATCAGCGTCCCTTTCTCAATCCCCTTTGCCACGCTAACGAACGTAGTGTTGTGGTAATCGTAATCTTTGATTTTTTTAATAACACTTCGTAAGAACTGTGTGGGAATTGCAAGAACAATAATGTGTTGTTTTTCGGAAGCCTCTTGTAACGAGTGTGTGATTTTAATGTCTTTAGGGATTTTAATTCCGGGCAAGTAAATTTTATTTTCTCTCGAGCGTGAAAGCTGACGGGCGTAGCCTCGTTTGTATTCCCACAACGTAACTTCGTGTCCGTTGTTCTGCAGAACAATGGCTAACGTAGTTCCCCAACTGCCGGCTCCTAAAACGGAAATTCTCATTTTTACTTTTTCTTACCGAAACTAATTTTTCTTTCGTTACCGGTAAAAACCCGTTTCAAGTTTTCCCGGTGAGTGTAAATTACAAGCAAAGAAAGTAAAATCGTAAACGGCAACACGGTGTAATATCCCGTTACCTGAGCGTGGAAAATATTTTCCCTGATGAACATAATTACCGGAATAGAAACAGCGGCGCTGATTGAACCCAATGATACATAACGCGAAAGAGCAACCACAATTACAAACACCGCTAATCCGAAAAGCATATCCAATGTAACAATTGAAATTAGAACGCCAAGTCCCGTGGCAATTCCTTTGCCGCCTTTGAATCCGGCAAAGATTGTCCAAATGTGTCCGATTACCGCAGCAACGCCTGCAATAATTTGGACAAGCGTAAAATCGTCGAACGGCGTAGCATTGTGGAACGGAAAGTTCCCAAGGTAAAGACGCGCAATTAAAATCACGGCAACAGCACCCTTGAGGGCATCCAACAAAATTACAAGCAGTCCGTATTTTTTACCCAAAACTCTGGAGACGTTTGTTCCGCCTGCGTTGCCGCTGCCAAAGTCGCGAATGTCAACGCCTTTGACAAGTTTGGTAATAATAATACTGTTCGGAATTGAGCCGACCAGATAAGAAAGAATTATTATTACAATGAGATTTAACATAATTTCCTCAAGTAAAAATTATTTAGTTTTTAATTTAAGAAAGAATTCGAAAAGCGTCAAATCGGTTTCTGAAGTAATTTTGAAGTTGTCGGGGTTGCCTTCGAAAATATTTACCTTGTAAGATGCGCGAAATACCAACGAAGATTCGTCCGTTCCGGTAAAATTTTCCTTAATTGCTTTGTCCATTGCACTGCGGATTTGTTCGTAAGGAAATATTTGGGGCGTCTGAACGGCAAAGACTTTTTCCCTGTCCAAATAATCTTGGACGGTCGAGTCTCCTTGCAGTAGTGTATCGCTGACTTTGGACGCAACTACTGCGTTGCCCTTTTCGCGTGCAAAGGTAACTGCTTTCTCTAACGTCTCTTGTTTTAGATTCGGGCGCGCCGCATCGTGAACTACCATTAAGTCTTTTGGCTTAACGTTTTCGATTGCAAGCAATGCATTGTTAACGGAATCCTGTCTTGTTGTGCCACCCTCAACGATTCTTGAGACTTTAGTCAGACCGTATTTCTCTTTCAATTCGTTAAGCAAAGGGAAAAAACTTTTTTCCGCCGCAACAATTATTTCGTCAATTAAATCGGAGTTTTGGAAAACTTCCAAAGTGTAAGCAATTATTTCCTTGCCGTTTACTTTCAAATATTGTTTGGGTAAAGGAGAGCCGAGTCGCGTTCCCCTTCCGCCTGCGGGGATAATGGCAATTATTCTGTAATCTTTGTCTTTCATCTGTTGATTTTCTTTCGATGTTTTGTCACGATTTTTTATCTCACCAAAGGCTATCACTCGCCCCGCCAACGGCGGGGAAAATCGCGCCAAAACACTTGTTGTTTTATTTAACTCTCCCCCGAACTAAAGCTCGGGGTTAATTATTTTGTACTTTTTATTTTTCAGTAATCTGCAACAAATCTAATTCTTAATCTCAATCTTAACCTAAGCATCAAATCTTGTTACGACGAAGCCCCGCAAATGCGGGGCGCATTTCTTATTTCTCGTTTCTTCTTTCTAATTCTAATCACTGAATTAACATTGCATCGCCGTAGCTCAAGAATCTGTAATTCTCTTTTAATGCCGTTTTGTAAGCAGTCATTAAAAGGTCGTAGCCTGCAAACGCTGCGGTAAGCATTATTAACGTTGAGCCCGGCTGGTGGAAGTTAGTAATGAGTTTTGTCGGTATTTTAAATTCGTAAGGCGGATAAATGAATTTGTCCGTCCAGCCGAAGCCGGGTTTAACAAATCCCGAAGCGGTAACGTTGCTTTCCAAAGCTCTTACCGTGCTTGTCCCCACGGTAATTACATTCTTGCCTTTTTTAATTGCTTCGTTAATCTTATCCGCAGCCTCTTCGGAAATTTCGTAATATTCCGAATCCATTCTGTGTTTTGTCAAGTCTTCCACTTCAACGGGACGGAAAGTTCCGAGTCCGATGTGAAGTGTAATTTTGGCAAATTTAACTTTCTTCTTCTGAATTTTTCTGATTAAATCCTTTGTGAAATGAAGCCCTGCCGTAGGTGCGGCAACCGAGCCGTCAACTTTGGCAAAAACGGTTTGGTAATATTCTTTGTCCTCGGGAACAACATTCCTGTGAATGTAAGGCGGTAACGGTGTTTCCCCGATTTTTTCAATTGCGCGGAAAATATTTCCGCTGTCCTGATTAAACCTAACCGTTCTGCCGCGGGAGGTTGTGTTGTCGATTACTTCGCACCACAACGTGTCGCTGAAGTAAATTCTGTTACCTATTCTAACTTTGCGTGCGGGGTCAACAATCACGTCCCAAATGTTTTCTTTCTTGTTTAATTCTCTTAGCACAAATACTTCGATGATTGCGTTTGTCCTTTCTTTCTTACCGTACAAACGCGCCTGCATCACTTTGGATTCGTTAACAACAATGACGTCGCCGCTGGAAACGTAGTCGATTAAATCGGAAAAGTGTTTGTGCTCTATTGAATTGCTTTTCCTGTCGAGCACCATTAGCTTGGAAGAATCCCGCGGCGAAACCGGATATTTTGCAATTGCTTTCTGTGGTAATCTGTATTGAAAATCAGATAATTTCATTTCTACTCCTGTTCATCTTTACTTTTCAAAAGTAAAAAGGGACTGCCCTACTCTAATGGTAGAGCAGTCCAATTTGAATTATTTTTTCTTGGAAGCCTTTTTACTTTTTGTGGCTTTCTTTTGTTTCTCTGTTTTAACCGGATATTTCAAAGCCGCTCTTGCAGCTGCCAATCTTGCAATCGGCACGCGGAAAGGAGAACAGCTTACGTAATTCAAGCCGGTTCTGTGGCAGAACTCGATTGAATCAGGTTCGCCGCCGTGTTCGCCGCAAATACCGACTTTAAGTTCGGGTCTGGTGGAACGACCTTTTTGAGTTCCCAACGCCACCAATTGTCCTACGCCGTCTTGGTCAAGACTCTCGAACGGGTCTCTCGGAAGTATTTCCGCTTCAACGTAAGCGGGGAGGAATTTGCCCGCGTCGTCCCTCGACAATCCGAACGTGGTTTGTGTTAAGTCGTTGGTTCCGAAGCTGAAGAATTCCGCAACCTCGGCAATTTGGTCTGCGGTTACGGCTGCGCGCGGCAGTTCAATCATCGTTCCAACCAAATATTTAACTTTTCTTTTCTTCTTTGCAAACACTTCTTCCGCAACGCGGCGAACAATCTGCTCTTGAAGTTTGAGCTCGTTAACGTGGCTTACAAGCGGAATCATTATTTCGGGATGAACCTTGATTCCCTTAGCCGCAACGTTGCAAGCCGCTTCGAAAATTGCCCGTGCCTGCATCTCGGTAATTTCGGGATAGCTGATTCCCAAACGGCAGCCGCGGAAGCCCAACATCGGGTTGAACTCTTTCAAAGATTCGATTTTCTCTTTTACTTTTTTAACCGGGATGTCCAATGATTTTGCCAGTTCGCGGATTTCTTTGTCCGTGTGGGGTAGGAACTCGTGCAACGGCGGGTCGAGCGTTCTGATTGTTACCGGTTTGCCTTTCATTACTTCGAAAATTCCTTCGAAGTCTTTTCTCTGCAAAGGCAGTAGCTTGTTAAGAGCCGCTTTCCTTTCGGCAACGGTGTCCGCAAGAATCATTTGGCGAACGTAAAGAATTCTGTTGCCGCCGAAGAACATGTGCTCGGTTCTTGTTAAACCGATTCCTTCCGCTCCGAATGCAATTGCGTTTGCGGATTGATCGGGCTGGTCGGCATTTGTGCGAACGCCGAGAGTTCTGAACTCGTCCGCCCATTTCATTAAGTCGCGGTAAGTTTTGTAAACCTTGGATTTGTTCGGGTTCAGCTCTTTGGTAATAAGTACCTGAACAACTTCGGAAGGTTTGGTCTGGATTTTTCCTGCAATTACTTCGCCGGTTGTGCCGTCGATTGAAATGTAATCGCCTTCCTTAATCTTAATGTTTTTGCCTTCTACGGTCATTTCGCCTTTCTTGTAGTTGATGATTAACGGCGAGCAACCTGCAACGCAAACCTTACCCATTTGGCGTGCAACCAAAGCCGCGTGGGAAGTCATTCCGCCGCGTGCGGTAAGAATACCTTCCGAAACGCTCATTCCCTTAATGTCTTCGGGTGAGGTCTCAATTCTGACGAGAATAACCGGTTCGCCTTTCGACGCCATTTTTTCGGCTTCCTGTGCGGTGAATGCAACCTTGCCGGAAGCTGCGCCCGGTCCTGCGTTCAATCCCTTTGCAAGCAGTTTTCCGCTTTCGATTGCTTTCCGTTTTTCTTCCGCATCGAAAATAGGACGGAGCAATTGGTTAAGCTGGTTAGGCTCGATTCTCATCAATGCTTCTTCTTTTGAAATCAATTTTTCGCGAACCATGTCAACGGCAATTCTAATCGCTGCAAATCCTGTTCTCTTACCAACGCGGCATTGGAGCATCCAGAGCTTGCCTTGTTGAATGGTAAACTCGATGTCCATCATATCTTTGTAGTGCTGTTCCAAGAGCTTGCGGATTTGCTCGAGCTCGTTGTAAATCTTCTTGTTCTCTTTTTTCAACTGGGAAATGGGCTGAGGTGTTCTGATTCCTGCCACAACGTCTTCGCCCTGCGCGTTGAAAAGGTATTCTCCGTAAAAGACGTTCTCGCCTGTGGCGGGGTCGCGTGTGAAAGCAACGCCTGTGCCGGAATCTTCGCCCATGTTGCCGAATACCATTGAAACAACGCTAACGGCTGTACCCCACTCTTCCGGGATGCCGTTGATTTTTCTGTAAACAATTGCTCTTTCGTTGTTCCAAGAACCGAAGACTGCGCCGATTGCGCCCCAAAGTTGTTCCATCGGATCTTCGGGGAAATCAATATTTAAGCGTTTTTTAATTAAGTCTTTGAATTCTTTTACAAGGCTTTTCAAGTCTTCGGCAGACAAGTCGATGTCTCTTTCAACACCGGCGGCTTTTTTCTTCTTTTCGAGAAGTTCTTCAAACGGGTCAACGTCCTTTTTGCTTTGCGGTTTTAGTCCTAACACTACGTCGCCATACATCTGAACAAAACGGCGGTAGGAATCGTAGGCAAAACGTGGATTGTTTGTTTTTTCAATCAATCCTTGAACCGTTTCGTCGTTCAAACCTAAATTCAGAATTGTGTCCATCATTCCGGGCATCGAAACACGCGCGCCGCTCCTCACGGAAACAAGCAGCGGGTTTTTCTTGTCGCCGAACTTTTGACCCATTATTTTTTCCGTCTTAGCCAATGCTTTCAAAACTTGGGCTTTCAGTTCTTTCGGGTATTTGTGATTATGTTTGTAATAGTATGTGCAAACTTCCGTGGTAATGGTAAAACCTGCCGGCACGGGTAAACCGATGTTAACCATTTCGGCAAGGTTAGCTCCTTTACCGCCCAGGAGATTTTTCATCTCCGCTTTACCTTCGGCTTTTTTACCGCCGAAAAAGTAAACGTATTTCGGCTCTTTCTTCTTAGCCATTTTTGTTCCTCCTTTTTATTGAGTTAGTTAAAAATACTTAATATTCTTTCGTTAAATTTTTCTTCTTCCTCGAAAGCAACTTCGATTTTCAGAAAATAAATGTCAATGTCGTCCAGCTCGCGTGAAAATTGTGTGAGTTTCACGGCGTCTTTCTGAGTGGTCAAAACCGAGTAAGAATTTGATGCGTAAAATTCCTTTCGGATTTTTTCCACTTCCTTTTCGGTGTAGTATTTGTGATCGGGGAAAAGCAGACGGTTTTGAATGTCAATATTGTTTTTCTCTAATACGTTCAAAAAAGAAAACGGTTTTGCAATTCCGCTGACCACAAGGCTTTTTTGCCCGCTGAATTCTTCGAGCGAAAAACTCTGACCCGTTTTTACGTCAACAATTTCGGTTGCTTTGTAGTAAGCGTGAAAAACGGGAAGATTTTCAAAGAGCGTTTCAAGTTTTCCGGACAAGGCTTTTTTGTCAGAAAACTTTCTGTTAATTATTACAACGTCCGCCCGCTTAACCGCCGAGAACGGCTCGCGCATTCTGCCTGCAGGCAAAAGCGCTCGCTCAAAATTTCCGCTTTCGAGTAAAAATCTTTGGTCGAAAAGCAGAATGTTCAAGTCCCTGTAAATCCACCTGTGTTGGAAGGCGTCGTCGAGTACGATTGCTTGAAGTTCCACGTCTTTCAAGAATCGCTTTGCGCCTTCAACACGTTTTTCGCTGACCGCCGCGGGAACGCCGCATTCCTGTGCTGCAAGGTAAATTTCGTCGCCGCATTCCTCAACGTTGTGCAACATTTTTTTACCGTCCGAAACAAGCAAATAGCCTTTCGTCTTTCTCATGTAGCCCCGGCTTAAAATTCCGGTTTCAACCCCGTGCTTTTTGAGCAGTTTGGTAATGTAGATTACCGTGGGAGTTTTTCCCGAACCGCCGACGGTAATGTTCCCGACGGAAATAACTTTGGCGCCGACTTTTTCCGCTTTGTTAATCCCTTTGTCGAAAAGAGTGTTTCGCACTTTGATTGCAAAAGCGTAAAGCGGCACAAAAGGCAGCAACAATATTTTAACTATTAACTGCAAGTTCCTCCGCTTCGTTCGTTAATTCGTTTAACATTTTTTCCGCTTCGGTGATTTTTCCCGAAGTCTCTTCGTAGCTTAAATCCTGCCCGATTAAAACCGGCTCGGAATATTTCACGTAAACATGGCTGAAAGGGTAAGGGATTTCAAACGAGTCCCAGCTTTTCAGCTTTACCGATTTCGAAAAGCCGATTCCTGCAAGCAACAACGGCACACCGGATTTTTTAGCCGCAACCACAGCTCCGGCTTTGAATTCCCTTGCCGGACCGCGCGGACCGTCGGGCGTAATCACAACGGTAAATCCTTCACGCGCTTTTTCGACCAGGTTTTCCAGTGCTTCCTTCCCGCCTTTACTGCTGGAGCCTCTTACCAAATGGTAGCCCCAATGTTCCAACACGCGCGTTAAAAGTTCGCCGTCCTTGCTGGAGCTTACAATAGCCGCAGGGTTCAGTTTCTTGAAAAGCCTCCAGCCGATTAACATTTTCCCGTGCCAGAAGGCAGACACGAAATTTCCGCTTCCTGTTTCCGGCGTTTTCCCGAGGGTTTTGATTTTTACGGTCAGCAAAAGCAAATCGACAAGAAAAGGGAGTAGGAAGAAACCGGATTTTCGCAGTAATTCCTTATTTCGATTTTTAAGCTTCATTCAACATCGCCAAAATTATTTCAGCGCTCCGTTGCGACGGACTTCCTTCAACAGTAAGTTTTTCTTTCACTTCTTTCAAAGAACTTTTGAGCTTCCCGTATTCACCTACGTCGGTTAAATATTTTCTTATCGTCGAATACAGGTTTTTAACATTAAAATCTTTTTGAACGAACTCTTTCACTATTTCTTTGCCGGCAATAATATTGGGCATTGCAATGCTGTTTATTTTAATCAGATTTTTTCCGATTAAATAAGTTGTTGCACTGGTTTTGTAAACAACAACGTTGGGCAAACCGATTATTGCCGCTTCCAGCGAGGAAGTACCGGATTTAATAATTCCGAAAGCCGAATGGTGCATTAAGTTGTAAGTTTCGTTTTTAATGATTTTGACCGAGTCGTCATTTACAAAATTCTTAATAAAATCTTCTTCGATGTTTTCCGCCGCGGCTACAACTATTTCAATTCCGAGGAGGTCTTCCTTTAATTTTAAAGCAGCTTTCAAAGCCGTGGGCAAAATCATTTCTATTTCGTGCCTGCGGCTGCCGGGCAAAATGAGCAAAATCTTTTTTCTTTCGTCAAGGTTGTAACGCCCGAAAAATTTTTCCTTCGGGGAAAACTCAAAGTTCTTAATCCTTTCAATTAAAGGGTGTCCGACGTATTCCACGTCAACGTTGTATTTTTTGTAAAAGTCTTTTTCAAACGGGAAAACAACGAGCATCTTGTCAACAAGGCGTTTAATTTTTTTTACTCTTTTTGTGCCCCAAGCCCAAATTTGGGGGGAAATGTAATAAACGATTTTCCTGTTGAGCCGTTTTAATTTTCTGGCAAAATTCAAATTAAATCCCGGATAATCGATTAGAACAACCACGCCGATGTTTTTGTTGTTGACAATTTCAAGCAAATTCTTTTGCGTTCTTCTAATAAAAGGCAGATGCGTAATTACTTCTTTGAAACCGAGGAAGGAGAAATCCTTAATGTGGTAAAGCAGTTCGGCGCCGGCGCTTTTCATCCTTTCTCCGCCAATGGCAAAGATGTGCAGTTGCGGGTCGGAGCTTTTTAATTGTCTAACAAGTTCCGAGCCGTGCAAATCGCCCGAGGCTTCTCCCGATATTATTAAAAGATTTCTTTCCAATTAATTTACCAAATAAAAATTATCAGTAGAATCACAATTACCGAAACAAATGCCTGCAACGTTCTTTTCTCGGAGCGCAAACCTGCCTTCAAATTTAACGGCGGTTGCTCTATTCCGGGGTTCTCGTATTTTTTCAACGAAGGAATTAATCTCGGGACGGCTTTTTTGTAAGCCTCGTATTTTTCCCCGAAGGCAGCGCTTAAATATTTTTCCTCGGCGTCAATTATTATTCTGTACTGAAAGTAGAACCAGATCAGCGCAATAATTTGCAAGTAGGGGAACAGAGCGTTTGACATTATTCCGATTCCCGTGTAGAGTAAAATATTTCCGAGGTAAAGCGGATTGCGTACGTGAGCAAAGGCTCCGCTAACCACGAGGTAAGTTCCGCCTACCGAGCCGGTAGTGCGGGTTTCGCTGCCTGCGTAAGCCACGCCCCAATATCTGAAGAGCTCGCCAATCAGAGCAATTACAAAACCGATTATCAGGGTTTCAGCCGTAGGCTTTGCAAATGCAATCATTAAAATTAAAAACGGGATTGGCGTGTAACTTCTGTAACTAAATATTTTTTCCGAAATATCTTTTTTCATTTTCATCCTTGTAAATAAACAGCCCTGCGGTTTAATTCCGCCTGGCGTCGTTTTCTTATTCTGTTTCTTTTGCTTAATTCGTCTATTCTTGTAATTATTTCTTTGAAGTTTTCAAAGGGGTAGTAGGAAATTCTGTTTTGCTCGCAAAATTTCAAAAGCGATTTCTTTGCAAAAATAAAATCGGTAAACTGCGCGGGGCAGGTGTCCGAAAATCCGTCGCCGATGTAAATTGTAACGTCGGTATCGGCGCTGTTGTTAATTACGTGATTCCTTTTGCAATTGGCGCAGCGGTCGCATTCCTCGTCCGTGTAAGGGAAAACGGGAAAGATTCTTCCGTCCTTAAATTCCGCAACGTTTGAGTAAAGAGGCAGGCGCTCAAGCCCGTGCCTTTTGAGTATTTTGTTAATGTAGTAATCGAGTCCGTCGCTGAGGACAAAGATGTCGTGCCCGTGTTCTTCGCAGTAATTCACAAATTCAGGGAAGGTTTCGTCGATTTCCATTTCGTCAATAAATTTGTCGAACTCTCCGAGGTCGAGCGAAGGAATTGTTTCGCAAAGTTCAATCCACGTTTGTTTGGAGTTGATTTTTCCTTCAATCCAACGGTTAACAATCTCACGTGCTTTCTCGGCGTCGCCGAATTTCAGGAACATATTTTCGCCTACGTCCTTGCGTGTAATTGTGCCGTCGAAATCGACAAAAATTTTGAACCTATGTGGATTGTTAGTAATCAATTTGCGTTTGTAACCTCCGAGAGCTGTTCGTTAAATTGCACGCCGACCAACTTGGAAACGCCTTCTTCCTGAACGGTAACGCCGTACATATTTTCGGCGGCTTCCATTGTCCTTTTGTTGTGTGTAATGATGATGAACTGTGTGTCGCGGCTGAATTCTTTTAACAGTTTTGTAAAGCGTGAGACGCTGGCGTCGTCCAAAGGTGCGTCAATTTCGTCCCAAATACAGAAGGGACTCGGTTTTACCAAGTAAATTGCAAACAGCAAAGCAATAGCTGTCAGCGTTTTTTCCCCTTGGGAAAGCTGTTCAATGGAAATAGGGCGTTTGCCGCGGGGCTTCGCAATGATTTCAATCTTTGCTTCCAACGGGTCAACGCCTTCCTCAAGTTTCAAATCCGCTTCGTCCCCTTGTTGGAAAAGGGTTTGGAAAGTTTCCTTGAAATGCTCGCGGATTTTGTCAAAGGTTTCGAGGAAAGTTTTCTCCGCCGTTTCGTTAATTTCTTTAATGGTATTAATTAAATCCTTTTCCGATTCAATTAAGTCGTCCCTTTGCTGGTGGAGGAAATCAAGACGCTCTTTTTCTTCTTCGTATTCGGAGTAAGCGAGCAGGTTAATCGGACCGAGGTTTTTAATTCGTCCCTTTAATGTTTGCACCTCGTCCGCTTCCGCGTTGTAGTCAAAAGTTTCCAAATCGTCAAACTCTTTAAGCTCCAAATCGATTGAGTAGTTTTCCTTAATCGATTCGGTAATATTTTGTAAGTTTAACGAGAGCTTGTTCTTTTCGATGTCTATTTTGTAAATCCGGTCGGAAATTTTTTCCCTGTCTCCGCGCAGCACGCTCAAGCGGTTTTCCAGTTCGGTTGATTGTCCCCTTATTTGACGCAGGTTTTCTTCAATGCCACGGGCTTCTTCGCGCAGTTTGTTTCTTTCGGTTAAAAGCTGTTCGTGAGCGGATTTAATTTCCTCGGTGGCTTGCTCTATTTGTCCTATTTGCTCGCGGGATTTTTGAATTTCTTCTTTTCGTTTTTCCTCGCCTTCGGAAATGTTCCGAATTGCACGCTCGGCTCTTTCGGAAGAATTAACTCTGTTCTGAAGTTCGCCTTTAAGCCTTTCAAGCTCAAGGCGCAAGTTGTTTATTTCGTTTAACTTTTTGTTAAAGGAGCTTTCAACTTCGTTCAGGACTTCTTCGGCTTGGGCAAGCTCGTTTTGGGTTTTTTCCTTGAGAACAATCTTTTCGCCAAGCGAATTTTTCAGCTCTTGGATTTTGTTGTCCCAGTCGGTTGACTCCCGCGCCAATTTTTGAACTTCGGTTTGCGCCAATTCAATTTCTTCGGAAGCCTTTTCCTTCTCGAACTCAAATTGTGAAATTTGTTTTTCAATTTGATTTAAGTCGTTCAGCAGTGCTTTGCCCTGAACGGAAATGTGGTTCAAGTCAATTGCCGAAAGCTCTTCTTCCTTTCGCTCGATTTCCTGTTGAAGTTCGTCTAATTTTGTTTTGTACTCCGGCAGTTTGGCGAGGAGTTCTTCCAGCATTTGTTTCCTGCCGAAGAGAGTTTCGTCCAATTTCGGCTCGGAGCCTGCTTCGACGATGCCGTTGTTTTGTACAAAGTCCCCTTTGAGGGTTACGAAGTTGTAATCGGGGTAATTTTTAATCAGCTCAAATGCGGTTTCCAAAGTGTCAACAACGACGGTATTGCGCAAAAGTTTCTTGAAAAACGGCTTCCATTTAGCAGTGGTCTGCACAAAATCGAAAGTCCAACCGATTACGCCTTTTTCTTTCTTGAGCTTTTTCTGCATCCTATTTTCTGCAAAAGATTTCAGCTTGTTGGAAAAACCTTTTTTGCCGTTGCCTGCGGAAAGCAAAATGAACGAGGCTTTTCCCAAGTCGTTTTTCTCAAGGTAACCGATTGCCTTTTTGAGGTCGTCCATATTTTCAATTAAGAGATTGTTTAGGACGTTCTTCAATGCGGCGTTCAGAGCGTAACGGTATTTTTCGGAAGACGTACCGGCAACATCGGTGATTAAATTCTTTTCTTTGTTTGTCCAGCCTTCCGATTCGAGTAAAATTTTGGAACCTTTGGAAACCCCCTCCAAATTAGTGATTAAATTTTGGAGGAATTCTATTTTGTTTGTGATGTTGTTGATTAAACTTTTTTCTTCCAATTCCTGCTCGCGCAGTTTGGTAATTTCACTTTCCAGAGCTTCTTTCTCGCGTTGCTTTTGCAGCAGGAGCGAATCGGTCTTTTCAATTTTCCCCTGAAGTTCAACCTTTTCCTGAGCAAGTTCCTCAAGGAAGCCGGCGCTCTTGGCTATTTTGTCCGTAATCTTTTGAATCTTTTCGTTTATTTCTTCGATTTTTGAATTTGCCTCCGCTTCGTTTGCCTCGGCAAATTTAATCTCGTTTTCAATCTCATTGATTTCTTTGACTACTTCAATCAGCTTGTCGTTTTTTTCTTTTACCGATTCTTTTGCTTCGGCGAGTTTTTCGCCCACGGATTTACGTATTTCGGTTTCGTCCGAAATCTGCCGTTCTTTTTCTTCGAGCCGGCGTTTCAGCTCCTCAATTTTCAGTTTGTTCTCTTCGATTAACCGGCGGTTGTTTTCCTTTTCCTCGGCAAGATTGGTAAGTTCTTTTTCGTAGCGCTGAATGTTTGAGCGTAGGGAATTTAATTTTTCTTCGTTAACCGAAAGATTTTTTTGCGCTTCGTGAATCTTTTCCGAGACGGAAGAAATTGCAAACCTTTTTGACGTCAGCTCTTTTTCGATTGCGGAAATTTTACTGCGGATTTCAATCAGTTCGTTTTCAATTTCGCGGATGTTGTTGTCAATTTCGTTTTTCCGCGCTTCAAGTTGTTGGCGGTCGGACTCAATGTTTTGCAGTCTTCCCGTTATCCGGGCAAACTCGTGCTCGGCAAGGTTAATTTCTTTTTCTCTTAGAATGCTCTGGATTTGATTGTACTTGTCGGCTTTTTTTGCCTGCCTTTCGAGAGAGCGTACTGTCTTTTCAACCTCGGAAACGATGTCGTTAACGCGGGTTAAGTCTTTTTTTACGTCGTCCAATTTTTTGAGCGACAATCTCCGCCGCAGCTTGTATTTATTGACTCCCGCGGCTTCTTCGAAAAGTTTTCTCCTTTCGTCGGCTTTGCTGCTTAAAATTGTTTCAATCATCTTAAGCTCAATTACCGAATAAGCGCTGGCAGCAACGCCCGTGTCCATAAAGAGATTGGTGATGTCTTTTAGTCTGCAAATATTGTTGTTAAGCAGGTATTCGCTTTCGCCGGAGCGGAAAATTCTTCTTGTAACCTTTACTTCCGTGTAATCGGTTTGGAGCTTACCGTCGTCATTTACCAAAGTGATTGAAACTTCCGCCATTCCCATCGGCTTGCGCTGACGCGTGCCGTTGAAAATCACATTCTCCATCTTGTCACTGCGCAGAACGGCGGTCTTCTGTTCCCCGAGCACCCAGCGGATTGCGTCAACGATGTTCGTCTTACCGCTGCCATTGGGACCTACTATTCCCGTTACCCCTTTGGAGAAGTTGACAACGGTTTTGTTTGCGAAAGATTTAAATCCGAATAATTCTAATTTCGATAAGTACAATATTCAACCTGCTCAAATTAACGGGTATTCTTTTAATGCTGTTGTTATGTAATAAAAAGTGCTTTGCGTTGCTTGAAAGTAAATTGTAAAAAGAGCCGTAAGCGTGACGATGACCAAGACTCCCCAAAAATAAACCGCTTGGGGTGTTACGTCAAAAATGATGTAAATTCCCATGAACAATCTTTTAATTGTCCAAAGCAAAAAGAAAGCCAGTAGAATGTAAATGTAAATGTTGATTACGTTTGCCAAAAGTATTTTGTGCAGAACCAATTCCAACGGGAGTAAAATGGTTAACGGCAGGAAAGCCCAAACCGTTACAAAGAAAATGTTGGAGAAGAAAACTTTTTGTTTTACGAACAGCGATGCAATCTTTATTACAAATGCCAAAACCGGAAACATTAAAAAGGAAACTGCCCAAAGAATGAAAAACGCGCTGAGCGGATTCCACGCAAAGTAAGAAATCAATGAATTTAATGCCGGCGAGTTGAACGCAATCAAAATCTTTTCGAGCAGAATATTCATTCTAAGGAAGTAAAGAATAATAGTAATTAGCAATCCGTGGGCTCCCGAAAGCACAATTAAAAGAATAAAAGTGTGAACGCCTGAAAGAATTCTGTGGTCCCGGATGTCGGCAAAAAAGTTGTAAGGTCTTAAAAGCGAGCGGGTTGCATCTTCCCGAAATTGCCTTTTGGAATTAAAAAGCAGTCCCATTACAATGCCGAGTATTAAGCCCGCAAGAATGAAGAATACCGGCGAACGGTTGTTCTTTGTACCGAGCGGGATTTTGTCAATCCTTTTGCCGTGCAGCCGGGCGGTTAATGTTCTGAAAGTCAAACTGTTTACATTCCGGTTGTTGTCCGTAATCCCGATTTTGTAAATGTTCTCTTTGCTGTAACCGGCGTAAAGGGAAGTAAAATCTCCACTGTAATCAAAGACGGAGTTAATTACAAATCCGTTGGTGTTTTCTCTCTTTGCCCTAACCGCTAAGTCCGAAAAATATTTTGCCTGTGCTTCGTTTGAAAAGCTGTTTAAATAACCGTTTGTGTGTCCGTAAACTCTCGGGTAGGAAACTTCCGAGATGAATATCTTGCCCGAAAAAACCGAGCTGTGGAGCGAATCAAAATAATCGTTTAACGGCTCTGCAAAAATCTCTTTGCCGTAAAGGTCGAGTTTCGGTATCCCCGCGGAAGGGAAATCCACAAAAGAAGCAAATTTAAGTAAGTTATTTTCAGGTAATTGTTTAATTAAATTTGCAATAAAATTTCTTTCCGTTTCGTCGGAATTTAACAAGGATGAGCCGAGCCCGAAAATTTTGACAGTAGTAAATGCGGAATAAAAATTAACCGCTGCGGAAGCAATAGCGGCTGAACGGTTTGTAAAATCTTTGTCGGACAAAAACTCAATCGGCGGGCTTTGCAAAGGCAGCTCAACAATCGGGAGAAGCCCTAACTCGCGGCAAAGGTTTAATTCGAACGGCTGCGGATAATTAAACTTGAACCTTACGGTATTAAAACCGGCGCTTTTTATTAGTTTAAGATCTTCTTTAACTGCTGCGAACAGTGGCTTCTTGAGCCGGTCAACGTCAGGTTCCGAATAAACGGCGCCCTTAAATTCAAAGCGTTTCCCGTTTAGGAAAATTCCTTCATTCGTGTTTGCTATTTCAAAAACGGAAAAGTCTTTAACAATTTCGTCCGACTTTTGCCCGTTTCGGAAAAGAGAAATTTTCAGTTTGTACGTTTCCGGTTTTTCAGGCGACCAGAAATTAACATCCCGTAGTTGAAGTTTGAAACTCAGGTTACCTTGCACGCTGTTAATATTAAAATTTCTTCCTGTCAAGGAGTTGAAATTATTGTCTAAAATTTCCGTGCGGATTTCAAGTCCCGAAGCCTGCAAGGAATGCGTGGAATCGTTTTCAGCAAGGTCAAACGAAAATTTAACTTTTGCCGTGTGTCTTTTAGTGTTCTGTAAAGTTGAAATTTTTACATTGGAGAGAGCAAGTTCGGGTAAGACTTCGAGCATCACGTCGCCCAAAATTCCCGCGTGGTATTTTGGAAACAAGAATCTTTGTGCTGTTGGAATTGTGAATTTGTCGCTTAAAACTCCGTTAACAATTATTTTAAGAACATTTTGCCCTTCGTTCAAAGCGCTTGGTGGCAGAAAAATGTTTATCGGAAGCTCCCCGCCGGTGTGCCTGTAAAGGGGGATGTCGTTTAGAATAAAATCGGCGGAGTAATTCAAGCCGTAAATTACCAAACGCAGATTTTTAGTGAGCAAATTTCGTCCCAAATTAAAGTCTTTTTCAAAAACCAATTTTTCTGCATTTTCGAAGTAAAGGGGGATTTTTACTTTTGTTCTTTTGCCTTCTTCTTCTGGCAGGTAAACTTGCCAGCCTTCGTTTAAGGGAAAAACTTTCCTGAAAGAGGAAATGCCTTCGGGTAAAAGACTGCTTGGTTTTAAGCCCGTCGGCGGAAGCTGTACAATTTTAATCTGTGCGAATGTTGTAAAGGCGAGCAGAAGAAAAATCGTTATTTTAAAGGCAAAATGTGTTCTTTTCATTTCTTGTAAATTCTAAAAAAATAAGACTTTAAATATAATAAAGAAGTGAGGGCAAATCAATTTTCAGCCCCTTTTAGCTTTTTCCCCACGCTGAGGACGGAGAGGCTTCGGTACAAGTTTAAATTTGGTGGCAAAAAATACACGCTTCAATTATTTTAAAAAGTATTCTCCATTTTTCCTCGGAACTCTCCCCCTGTTCAAACCAAGCTGAAAATTCCGGCGCAGCAGAATCCCCCTCTCTTCGTAAGAGAGGGGGAAAAAGGGGGTGAGTTGTTGGAAAATCCAACCTTAGTGCATTATTTTTCCTTTTTGGGTTTTTGTCTAATCTTCCCAAAAGTCATTAGATTTTTAAGGCTCTAATGACTTTTGGGGTTAAAACTTTGTGCCTTCCCTAACTATATTTTCAGTAAAGTTCTTTAATTCACCTCATTATTTTATGTGGCATTTCCTAACCTCAAACTTTTGCCACCGATTTTAAACCTGTACCGCAGAGACTTCGCGCAGAGAACGCAGAGAATCTTGTATTACCCCAATCTTTCTTAATTCTACCGTTTATTTCATTAAAATCATTTTTTTTACATTCTCGTAACTCGAACCGTCAACAGCACTGCGGGCAATCAAACGATAGATATAAACGCCACTGCTTAAGTGAGACATATTCAAATTTGTAGTATGGTATCCGGCATTCATATCGGCGTCCAAAACATTTAATATTTTTTTGCCAACAACGTCATACACATCGATTTTCACTTTTGCGTCAACAGGTAGCGAAAATTCGATCTTTGTAGCTGGATTGAAAGGATTAGGATAATTTTGACCGAGCGAATATTGCTTGGGAGTTTCGACTTCAGCCTCTATCACGTTGCTGTATTCATAAGTCCCGTCGATATTGACCATCTTAAGACGGTATTCATATTTCCCCGAATTAAGATGTTTGTCTGTGAAGGAATATTTTTTGGGAGAGTTTGAATTACCTGAAGCGGTTACTTCGCCAATTTTTTCCCAGACCGGTTCGTTTGGATTTCCTTCGACAAACGCTTTTTCTATTTCAAAGCAGTATGCGTCTTTCTCGGTTGCGGTTTCCCAATTGAGAGAGATATTTCTTTTATTTACATTTGCCACAAAAGATGTTAGCTCTACGGGAAGATTCCCTTCGTCCTTACCAAATTCCAAAGCCAAATTACTTGCCGTAGCCTCGGATATCTTCACATCGGAGATAGTTTTGGGAATCGGTTCCAACACCGTTGATGCCATTTTTCCTGCCGTAGTATCTAATATCGGTCCGCCGGAGCCGTCGTTTCTATATTGAATACCGTCGGAACCGTTCAAATTTTCAATACCAATTAATGCATCGCCACGTATGGTTGAGCCGGAAACTTCCGAGCTCAATTGGCTTTCGGCAGAGTTATATTGAATTTTAATATTTCCATTCTTTTTTAAAATAATTTGGAAAGTAATCCATTCGTTGTTGTCGCCGTAGTCATGATAATGGTACCAAGTAACAACAAAATTACCGCTGGCGTCAGTTCCGTAATAAACTTTCCCGTCGGTCATATCGTCTAAGTCCATCAAACAACCTGCAATCATATTATCAGGATCGTTACCACTCGGGATTGACGCAAGGAATCCGCTTTCCGAATAACCGAATGTAAAAGTAATAACTCCGTTTGTACCGATGAAACAGTTTCCATAAGGGTTGCCGAAAAAAGTAAAACTAAACCCGATTGAAGCACTATAATAACCATTGTCGTCGTTTCCAGATGTCCAACTTGTAATTTCCGTATGCCCGTTTGCTATCGGGTCAATCCAATTATACGTAGGCGGATTACTATTTTCCGAATAAGAAGTTGAATTTGACCAATAATATCCGCCATAGGCGCTTCCGTTGCCCCCGGAATTGTAATTAACTGCGTGACCATTTAATTGCAAATCGTGAGCGGATACGGAGGCATCATCTACAATATGCAAATAAGCTGTCTTATCGCCTCTTGAGTTTGGGCTAAAAGAAACGTCTATTGTCATGCTTTCATTTGAGCCCAAAGCTTTCGGATAAGTATTTCCATCGGTAATAGAGAAGTCTCCGGCATCAGTTCCGGTTAAAGAAGGGGCGGGGTCTATTGTAAGTGTTCCGCCTCCAATATTGGTAATTTTAAACGTTTGAGTAGAGGGGGAATCTCCTATGCCGACAGTTCCGAAATCTTTACTTTCCGGACTTACCGTAAATTCGGGAGTTGATGGAATGTCTTCAAATTGAAATCTTGTGTTTGGATAATATCCGTTCATCCATCCCCCTGCGGGCGAGGCCGGATCTATATCCATATTTGTGAATACACGAATATTAACGTTAGTCGTCGGATTAGCATCGCAGTAAAATTCATCGTCGTCCGATGTTCCTCCTGCGCTATTTTCATCGACGGCGACAAGCAAGTTGCCGTCCGTGCTTGGGTTGTAAATAAAAGGTCTGTCGAGTGTAATTTCCATCCAGCCGTCCCCTGACGAAATATCGCCGTAACCCGAATTGCCGTCGAAAACTTTCGTCAACGAAGAAAGAGGCGTCCAACCGCTAACGCCGGTAGCGGTAGTAGTGGCAAAATAAATTACCCAGTCGTCGTTATTATGGTTGCCGCTACTCGCTTTGGAATAATTATAATAAATTTTGGTTATTCTTTTATTTGAACCGACCGCGCCGAAATCGGAAGCATAGTAAAGCGTTTGAGAATAAGAATAGTCATAAGAGGGTTCGATTGGCAAATGCTTACCTATATTTGTACCGCTTCCGATTTGGTATTGTCCTGGAGGTAAACTCGTTGTAAAACTCCACTCAGGCCCTACCGTGCTGCCTCCGCCGGAGGTGTTTTTTGCCACTACTCGCCAATGGTATTCGGTGTCGTAATTTAAATTGGAAAAAGAATAACTTCCCGACGATCCGGCTGTCCCATTGGTGACTACTTGACTCATATTTCCGGCAGGACCTAAAAACAAATCATAAGTATCGGTGTTAGCTCCAAAGTCCCAAGTAAGCGTGCCGGACAACGAAATGTCCGTAGATCTATCTGCCGGGCTCGGATTTGACGGGGCGTCCGGAACAATAGAAGGATTGTAAATAGCGGGTCCTTCTACATCGTCAACATGGAGTTCCCATTTATTATTAGATACGCATTGAATCGCTATGTAAATAACGTCTCCGTCGTTAATTCCGTAACCGCCTCCCACAAGGTCGTATGAGTATTGAACATAATAATCGGGAGCGTGTCTAACCTCCTCAAGAGTTATCGTAAAATCGCTGACGGAATTTCCCGTTTTTGAAACTTTTACGTTAAAGTCTTCAAAATAAGGATCGTGAAGCGATCTTGCCCAAAAGGAAAAGGTGTCTCCGGTTGCTACGACCAATCTCGGCGTAATTAGCCAGTCGTCGTTCGGCGTTTCATATTCTACGACAATATTGTGTGCCCCACTATGATTAAATGAAGTAGATTGATGCCACTGCTTTCCGCCACCGTCGTTATTAATTATCGTCCATCCGGCGGGCGGCCACTGACCATAAGGCTCCTCAAAGCCTTCGCTTAACATAGCTTTGGGCGCAGGAGGCGGATTTTGATTGTGGAACGATTTTACCATATCGACATTGCTTTTAATTAATAACCTCTTGCCTTTTTTGTTTTGATTAACATGGTTTACTGCTGTCAACTTGTTTTGTGCGGGATTTGGATTAAAAGAGACAAGTAAAAAAGAAAACACAAACAGATGTAATATTCGTCGCTTTTTCATAACATTCCCCCCGGGTATTGCTTAAATGTTATTTAATTGCGCAGAATAGGTAGTTTTCTATTTTCTTAAGTTTCGAGCCCTATTGTTTTCCGTTCGTAAAATATTCTCACGCTTCTTTTTTAATATATTATTCTTCTTTTAAAAATGCAAATATTTGCCGAACGTAAATTAATATTTGCGCAGTTTTTGCCTTCCTTTTTTCCGTAAGATGACGGTTTTTGAGGGAATTCCGAAGTTTTTCATATTCATTTTTTTAATGGTTTTGCACTTATTTTTTTAAGGTATTGGACCCGCCTTTCCAAACCTTTCCCCACGCAGAGGGCGCAGAGACCTTGCGCAGAGAACGCAGAAAAATATTTCACTACTCGAAATTTTTCCGCCACAATGAATGACGTCCCCGCCACGTTGGCGGGGACAAATGACAAACCACTTCGTTAAAAACTCCCAATTTTAATTTTCTCTGTTCACTGTTATCTGTTCTCTGAAACGGTCTCGCGTCTTGCCTCTTGCTTGTCACGGCGTAGCCCCGCAAAATGCGGGACGAAGACGGACCTGTCGCGCCGTAGTCAAGCAAAGCGCAGACGGAGGCGGATTTCTCGTTTCTTCGGAACAAGTTTA
>JALWGH010000215.1:0-332 GCA_027013735.1 Melioribacteraceae bacterium | reverse complement strand
CCACGGGTTGAAACCCGTGGTTACCAAGATGCCGTCCCGCTGGGACTTAATTTGTGAAGATTTTAATCCTTTTTGACTTACTGATTGCCATTCCAAACTTTTCTACCACAATGAATGACGTCCAGCTGGCGGCGGGACTTGTCTCACCAAAGGTTGGGCAAATGACAAATTACCTTGAAGCAAATTCTTAATCTTAATTTTCTCTGTTAACGGTTATCTGTTCTGTGGACGGTATTAACTTCTTGCGTCTTGCGTCTCGCCTCTTGCGAAACCATTTCTTATTTCTTGTTTCTTATCTCTTCTATTTTTGCCACTAAATTTAAACTTGTACC
>JALWGH010000214.1:9272-9619 GCA_027013735.1 Melioribacteraceae bacterium | reverse complement strand
TGGGCTTTTAATAATTTTCTTTCAAATTTATCTTTGATTAAATTTCGTGACAATCGTTCGGTGGTTTTCTTCAAACTGATTTCCTCTTGAAGAATGCTACCTATTTTGTTTAAATGTACATGTTGAACGCTTAATATACCATATACCATTTGGCGTAAGAACTTATACTCTGGTAATGTTAAATTTTTTTTGTATTTTTTCATATAGCGATTAAATTCTATTTGTATTATTTGTTTTATGTCCATGGTTACCTCCTATTTTTTGTTTTTTTTTCTTATAGGAGGTAACTATTTTTTTTGATTTTTTCAAGTTTTTTTTGCGCTTAATTCATTGTTTTTTCATATAGT
>JALWGH010000214.1:0-9262 GCA_027013735.1 Melioribacteraceae bacterium | reverse complement strand
ATTTAAACTTGTACCCGAATTTAAACTTGTCGAATAATTTCCATTAAAAATCCTTGCTTTTACGTCCAATGAGAAATAAGTTTGTGAGATTAAATTAAAATGAATGAGAAACAAAAAAATATTGCAGTAAACCGCAAAGCGCGGCACGAATACACAATACTTCAAACATTTGAAGCGGGGATTGTATTGCAAGGAACGGAAGTGAAATCCTTGAGGCAAGGAAAAGCTAACATCAGCGACAGCTACGCAGTTGTGGAAAACGGAGAAGTTTGGCTTTTGAACTCCCACATCAGCGAATACGAACAAGGCAACATCTACAATCATGACCCGCTTAGGAAAAGAAAGTTATTGTTGAACAAAAACGAAATCAGAAAATTAACACGCGCCGTGCAGGAAAAAGGGAACACGTTAATTCCACTCAGACTTTACTTTACACGTGGCAAAGCAAAAGTGGAGCTTGCAATTGCACGAGGCAAAAAGGTTTACGACAAACGTCACGACATCGCCAAACGTGACGCCGAGAGAGAATATCAGAGAAAAATAAAACTTTAGAATAAGGAGAAATAATTGAGCACTACGGAATTTTTACCTGTCGAAGAACAACTCAAAATAATAAAACGCGGAACTTCCGACATTATTCCCGAAGAGGAATTGAAGAAAAAATTAGAGAAATCACGGGAAGAAAACAAGCCGTTGAACATTAAACTCGGCTGTGACCCGACTCGCCCCGATTTACACCTCGGGCATTCGGTTGTTTTAAGAAAACTCCGTCAATTTCAAGAACTTGGACATCAAGCAATTTTGATTATCGGTGATTTTACTGCAATGATTGGCGACCCTTCGGGCAGAAATCAAACCCGCCCGCCGTTAACTTTTGAAGAAGCTCGTAAAAATGCGCATTCCTATTGGGAACAAGCTTCCAAAATTCTTGACAGGGAAAAGACAAAAATCGTTTACAACTCCGAGTGGTTGGGCAAAATGTCCTTTGAAGACGTAATTAAATTAGCTTCAAAATACACCGTTGCACGAATGCTTGAGCGGGACGATTTTACAAAGAGATTCAAATCGGGCATCCCCATTTCAATGCACGAAATCCTCTACCCTCTTGCCCAAGCAATGGATTCGGTTGCAATCGAAAGCGATGTGGAATTAGGCGGAACAGACCAAACTTTCAATTTGCTCGTCGGCAGGGACATTCAGCGAGAGTACGGACAAGAGCCACAAGTAATCCTAACAATGCCGTTGCTCGTGGGAACGGACGGCACGGAAAAAATGAGCAAATCTTACGATAATTACATCGGCATTGATGACACGCCCCAAGATATTTACGGCAAAACGCTTTCCATTCCCGACAATTTAATTTACCCTTACTACGAGTTGGCAACGGACGTTTCGCTTGAAGAACTTGAAGAAATAAAAAACAAACTCAACGACGGCAAAACCAATCCGCGAGACATTAAAAGAGCACTTGCCCGCAAGCTCGTTGAGATGTACCATTCCAAGGAAGCAGCCATTAAAGCCGAAGAAGAATTTGACAAAATTTTCATTAAAAAAGATGTGCCTGACGAGATGCCGGAGTTCAATATTCCGGCAATAAAAGACGGAATCGGAATAATCGATTTAATCACACAAGTTAACTTTGCACCTTCTAAAGCCGAAGCCCGCAGACTTGTTCAACAAGGCGGAGTTTCAATTAACGGCAATAAAGTTTTGGATTTTAAGGAAATCATTTCAGCAAACGAACCTTTTGTATTGAAAGTTGGCAAAAGACGTTTTGCAAAAATTACGGTAAATTAAAAAGGAGAAAAATGTACGTACCGACTAAAATATTTTTCACAAAAGGGGTAGGCATTCACCGCGAATACCTTTCCTCTTTCGAGTTGGCATTGAGAGATGCCAAAATCGAGAAATACAACATTGTTTCCGTGTCAAGCATCTTTCCCGTTGGGTGTAAAAAAATAAGTCTGGAAGAAGGTTTGAAGGAACTGAAGCCCGGACAAATTATTCACGCAGTAATGGCACGCAACGCAACCAACGAGCCGAACAGGTTGATTGCTTCTTCAATCGGGGTTGCAATCCCTGCCGACAAAACAATGTACGGTTATTTGTCGGAACACCACCCTTACGGTGAGACGGGTAAATTTTCAGGCGAATACGCCGAAGACCTCGCCGCAAGCATGCTTGCAACTACTTTGGGAATTGACTTTGACCCGGATAAAGCTTGGAATGAAAAGGAGCAAGTGTTTAAAATGTCCGGTAAAATTGTACGAACGTTTAACATCACACAATCCGCACGGGGTAATAAAAACGGCTTGTGGACAACGGTTGTTTCGGCTGCGATTTTATTGCCGTAAAATTTTAGGACAATGAAATTTTAGGGAATGCACCCGCCGTTGAGTGAGTGCGTTCCTTACAAATCATTTTCCACTTTCCATTTTCAACTTTCAAGTATTTATTCATTTTCTTAGTTTTCGATTTTAATAAAATCGAAATAGATTAATGTTGTTTCCCGAGAATATTTACGCAAATATGTTTCAGGCTTTGAGGGAAGCCGAAACGGCTTTGGAGGAAGGTGAAGTTCCAATCGGTGCTGTAGTTGTGTGGGACGGTAAAATAATCGGACGTGGACACAACCAAACTGAAAGGCTCAAAGACCCGACGGCACACGCAGAAATACTTGCAATTACCGCCGCTTCAAATTTTCTCAAGTCAAAATTCCTTTACGATTGCGAACTTTACGTTACCGTTGAACCTTGCATAATGTGTTCCGGGGCAATAATGTTGAGCAGAATTAAACGACTTTATTTTGGCACATTCGAACCGAAATTCGGTGCTTGCGGTTCGGTTCACAATGTTATTGAAAGCAAAGAATACAACCACTCCGTAGAAGTTTACTCGGGAATTTACGCTGACGAAAGCAAAGCATTGTTACAAGAATACTTTAAAAAGAAACGCTTAGGCTCTCTGGAATATTAAAAAGTAATTTTTATTTTTTGAAAACTCTGCTTAATTTTGTTTAACATTTAATCAGTAATAAAGGGTAGAACAATGGAAATAATCATTTTTGGCGCTCCGGGTGTTGGCAAAGGCACACAGGCAAAAATTATTTCACAAAAATTAGAGATTCCGCATATCTCAACTGGAGATATTCTTAGAGAAGCAATCAAAAACGAAACCGAGTTGGGTAAGAAAGCAAAAGAAATTGTTCAAAAGGGAGACTTGGTTCCAGACGACATTATGGGAGGTTTAATTAAAGACACGATTAGCAGTGAAGAATGTAAAAACGGATTTATCCTCGACGGCTTTCCCCGTACGCTGCCCCAAGCGGAAATTCTCACAAATATTTTCAACGAGCTTGGTTTTGAAAATCCTATCGTTATTAAACTTTCCGCCGATGATGATGTAATTATCAAAAGACTTTCAAGTAGAAGAGTGTGCAGCAACTGCGGTTACATTACTAATTTAAGCGAACTAAAAGATCCCGACACTTGCCCCAACTGCGGTGCAAAAGGCACGCTGTACCAACGCGACGACGACAAAGAAGAAGTAATTAAAAACAGACTTAAAATATTCCACGAGTCAACTGCTCCTGTAATAGAGTACTACAAAGGTAAAGCAAAAATTCTTGACATCGACGGAGCCCTTCCAATGGACGAAGTCACACGACAAATTATGGAAGGTTTGGGAGTAAATTAAATTTAAAAAGCCCCGGACTTCACAAGTAAGTTTGGGGCTATTTGTTTTCTTTTAATCTTACCCTAAAAATTCTTTTCTTTTCGATTTTTAAAATTCTCTCCGCAGGGTGTTTCTTCACCAATTCGTAATCGTGGGTTGCAAAAATAATCGCCGTTCCCCTCCGATGTACTTTTTTAATCAGTTCCATTATTTCATTAGTTGTCTCAGGGTCAAGATTACCGGTAGGTTCGTCAGCCAATAATAGCTTGGGTTCGTTTAACAATGCCCGTGCAATTGCAACTCGCTGTAACTCCCCGCCTGACAATTCCGAAGGCATGCTGTGTTGCTTGTGTGAGAGCCCGACATCAGCAAGAGAATTTAAAATTTTCTTTTTTATTTCCCTTCCCCTGTGTCCGGTTATTCTCAACACAAATTCAAGATTTGCGTGAATGTCACGGTCTTCCAAAATCTCCGGTTGCTGAAAAACCATTCCGATTTTTCTACGCAGAAAAGGGATGTCTTTCAGTTTAATTGTTTCACTCGAATAATCTTCGAATTGAACATACCCTTCGTTCGGAAAAACATCCATGTAAATTAATTTAAAAAGCGTACTTTTACCTGTGCCGCTTTTACCAACCAAGTAAACAAACTCCCCTTGTTCAACCCTCAAATTTAAGCCGCTAAAAATGGGCTCTTTTCCATAAGCAAATGAAACGTCTTTAATTATCAGCATAATCTTTGTTGTGAATTATTAAAAATTGTGCACGCTCGGTTTTTGAATTAACGTCCTTAAATGTAAAAGCTTCAAAACATTCCGCGACAAAAAAACCGGCGCCATCCAAAACTTCAAAAATTTCCGTTAGGCTGTAAATTCTTTGACGGTGAACTTCTTCAATTTTCCGTCCGTCCGGTAAATCAAAAAGGAAACGGTTCAAATGAATTTTTTTTCGCTTGTCAAATTTACTAATCTGTTGGAATTTAATCCCGTTAACTTCTCCCGAACGATTTAAAAATCTTAAATGTTTCAAACTGTTCTTTTCCAAACCAACGTCAAAAGTAAAGATCCCGTCTGCCGCAAGAATCTTTTTTACCTCCAAGAAAAATTTCCTCAGCTCTTCCTTTGTCATTAAATAGTTAACACTGTCGAAAGCGGAATAAATAAAATCAAACTTTTTACTAAAAGGCAAAGAGCGCATATCGCAGCAAACTTTTGAGAGCTTCTCGTTATTGTTCTTCTTTAGCATTGCGAGGGATAAATCCGTTAAAATAATGTTTTGAAATTTACCTTTTAGTTTGTTTGCCAAAGCACCGTTGCCGCCAGCAATTTCAAGAGCCAATTTAACATCAAGGCTACTAAATTCCGCCAAATCGGAAATGTAATTTGCCCATGCACCGTAATCTATTTTTCTCATAATAAAGGGGTAAATCTCTGCAACGACGGAATATTGCTTTGCAATCATTTGTTACGCCTGTTTTCTAAAATTTTAATTCCCTGTTTAATTGCTTCGGACATACTTCCCGGGTCAGCAATCATTTTACCCGCAATGTCAAAAGCAGTGCCGTGGTCAGGGGAAGTTCTAACGATCGGCAAACCGGCAGTAAAATTCACGCCCTTGTTCATCTCAAGCAATTTGAACGGAATTAATACCTGATCGTGGTACATCCCAACAACAATATCGTATTGACGGTACTTTTTCATTCCAAAAAATGCATCCGGCACAAAAGGACCCTCGGCGTAACCGAGCTTTTTAAGGACGGGAGAAATCACGTTAAGCTCCTCTTTCCCTATTCGTCCGTTTTCGCCCGCGTGCGGATTTAATCCCAACACTGCAATTTTAGGTTCTTGAATTCCCAAATCTTTTTCAATTACCTGTTTTACAAACCGTAAGAAATCCTCAAGACGTTTTCCCTTAATATTTTCAGGCACTTCCGCAATTGGGATGTGAATAGTTAAGAGCGCAGCATTAAATTCCTTACCGAGAAAAATCATTGCAAACTTTTTCACATCAAAATAATCTGCAAGCAGTTCCGTATGACCGGGGAATTTCACGCCTGCCATTTCAAAAGCGGTTTTGGAAATAGGAGCAGTTACAAGAATCGAATTCTTCAAGTCGTTTTTACAAATTTCAAGCGCCTTGTTGATAGCGTCAAAAGCCGCTTTGCCCGAGTAAGAAGTCGCTTGACCAATATTCATAGGGACTTCGCCGATGTCAACAATATCCACAACATTCGAATCATTTAACGAATCCATTCGAGCAAAGGAATACTCAAACTCGGCAACAAGGGAAGAATAGTAAAATTCAAAAACATTTTTAGGAATTAAAAGGACGAACTTGTTCTCAATCGGATTAAAATTTTCCGCAATGGCTTTTATTGCAATTTCAGGGCCTATTCCGTTTACGTCTCCGCAAGTAATAATTATTTTTCTTTGCATTTTCACAGCCAAATAATTTTTCGCTAAATCGTTCGTCAAAATAAATATTTTTTGGCAAAAATAGCCCAACTTTTTTGAGTTAAATAGCAGGCAAAAAAAATCCCTCTCGAAAGAGGGATTTAATTAAAACGGTTAGCTGTTCATATTCATTAGGAACTCTTTGTTATTCTTCGTTCCCCGCATTTTATTCAGCAAGAATTGCATTGCCTCAACCGAGTCGAACTCACTAAGGAGATTTCTCAATATCCAAACGCGATTCAGCTCTTCTTCACTCAGCAATAATTCTTCTTTTCTTGTTCCTGTTCTGTTAACATCAATGGCAGGGAATATTCTTCTGTCCGCAAGTGCCCTGTCGAGCACAAGCTCCATATTACCCGTACCTTTGAACTCTTCGAAAATAACCTCGTCCATTCTGCTGCCTGTTTCAATAAGCGCAGTGGCAATAATAGTAAGGCTTCCGCCGTCCTCGGTGTTACGTGCAGCGCCGAAAAATCTCTTCGGTTTCTGCAATGCGTTAGAATCAACACCACCGGAAAGAATTCTTCCTGAGTGTGGAATAATTGTGTTGTGTGCTCTTGCCAATCTGGTAATACTGTCAAGCAGAATCACCACATCTTCATTAGCTTCAACCAAACGCTTTGCCTTTTCAATTACCATATTTGCAACTTGAACGTGTCGTTCCGGCGGTTCGTCGAAAGTAGAGCTAATTACTTCAGCCTGAACCGAACGCTGCATATCGGTAACTTCCTCAGGACGTTCGTCAATGAGCAACACAATTAACTTAACTTCGGGATGATTCCTTGTAATTGAGTTTGCAATTTTTTGCAGCAAAATAGTTTTACCGCTTTTGGGAGGCGAAACAATAAGTCCTCTCTGCCCCTTGCCAATAGGTGCTAAAAGATCCATTATTCTCATCGAGTACTCGCCCGGTGCAGTTTCTAATTTGAGCCTCTTCATCGGGTAAAGCGGAGTCAGGTTGTCAAAGAGTTTTCGTTCTTTAATCTCTTCCGGGTTTTTCCCGTTCACCGCTTCAACTCTTAGCAAGGCAAAAAATCTTTCACCTTCTTTTGGCGGGCGAACTTGTCCGCTAACAAAATCACCCGTCCTCAGATTAAATCTCTTAATCTGTGAAGGCGAAACGTAAATATCGTCGGGCGAAGGAAGATAATTGTAATCCGAAGATCTCAAGAAGCCGTAACCGTCTGCAAGTACTTCCAGTACACCCTTTGCAAACGTTAAACCATCCTTTTGTGTTTGGGCTTCGAGAATTTTGAAAATAAGTTCTTGTTTTCTGAGATCGCTGTAACCAGAAAGGTCCAACTCTCTGGCAATTTTGTACAGGTCAACAATTTTCATTGATTGGAGTTCGGAAATGTCCATAGGCATAGTATTAATCCATTAAATTGTTTTACGAAATAATTTGCATTAACAAAACTTGAGCACTTAATAATTTTAAGGGATAATAAGAATTTGCTCTTACTTAAATTTTTATGAACTTGTCGAAAGGAACAAGAGGCATATCGAAAATTAGTTTAAATGAAATCAAATGTCAAGCTTTGCTAAAAGTTTCCCTTTAATATTTCCTAAAATATAAATACTTCCCAAAATAACCAAACAATCTTTTGAATTATTCCGAATAAATTTTTCAATAAAATCGGAGGCATTCTCAACAGCAGATGCTTTTACACCAATAATATCACATATTTCCTGCAACTCTTCAATTGAAGCAGCTCTTTCGTATTCAATTGTAGTAAGATAAATCTTGTCAAAATAACCGGACATTTTTTTCAGCATTACTTCAATATTCTTGTCCTTCATCGCACCGAAAATTAAAATTTTCTTCTCGCAATCTTTTTCTTTTTCAAATTCACTTAAGAAAACCTCCACGCCTTCGGCGTTATGCGCCGCATCAAAAATTACTTTGGGCTTTGTAAAATAAACTTCGTAACGCCCTTGAAAACCGGTGTTTCTCACAACATTGAGCAATGCGTTCGAAATAATTTTGTAATCGGAGATATTGAAAACAACATTAGCCGTTAGTACTGCAAGAGCTGAATTTATTAGCTGGTAACTGCCTCTCAATCCTGTTCTGTAAATAGTACAAGTAAAATCTCCCTTCTCTATTTTAGCAAAGTTTTTCCCTTTCGTTAAAAAATTTTTAAGTAAGAAAATTCCAGCCTTTTTTTCTTTTGCGATTTTTACTATTTCATTCTCAGCCTCTTGGGGCAGCAATCCCAAGAACAACGGAGTGTTTTCCTTAATAATACCGGCCTTTTCCTTTGCGATCAGCTCCAAACTTTCCCCGAGAATATTTGTGTGTTCATAGCTAATAGTTGTAATCACCGATGCCAAAGGATTTATTGTATTCGTTGCATCCAAACGTCCGCCGAGCCCCGTTTCAATTACGGCAACATCAACTCCTTTTTCGGCAAAATATTTAAATGCCAAAGCTGTTGTTACTTCAAAGAATGTAGGATTAAACCCTTGAACGTAATCATCAAGCCCGGTCATAAATTTGGCAATGTACTCGTCTTCAATTTCCTTTCCGTTTATTTTCACTCTCTCGTTAAAACGCACAAAATGAGGAGATGTGTAAAGTCCGACTTTCTTTCCGCTTTCCATTAGTATTGAAGCCAAGAAAGAAGCGACGCTCCCCTTTCCGTTAGAACCAGCAATGTGAATAGCACGAAAATTTTTTTCGGGATTTCCAAGATTGTGCAAAAGCCTGATAATATTGTCCAAACCGAGCTTAACACCGAATTTGTGCAATGAATAAAGCTTTTCCAGCGCCTCGTCAATCTTCAATTTCAAAAGCTCCGGTTAGTTCGCTGATGTTCTTTATTCCTCTCTGCCTGCAGTAGTTTTCTATTCCTCCCAAGATTTCAATTGCAGCTTTAGGATTAATGAAATTAACCGTTCCAAGCTGAACGGCAGAGGCACCTGCAATCATGAACTCAATTGCATCCTGCCAAGTTGTAATTCCTCCGACGCCTAAAATCGGGAGGTCAACTTTCCTCTTTATTTCCAACACTTTGGCAATGGCAACCGGCTTAATTGCCGGACCAGACAAGCCTCCGGTAATATTCTTGATTTTCGGCTTGCGCGTGTAAATATCGAATGCAGCTCCAACAAGCGTGTTTATTGCGGAGACGG
>JALWGH010000213.1 GCA_027013735.1 Melioribacteraceae bacterium | reverse complement strand
AAGCACGAAGTTATATTTAATGCCGAAAATTTAGCAAGCGGTGTTTATCTAATTAATATGAAAGCAGGTAAACACTTAAAGACAATTAAAACATTATTAACAAAATAATTTCTGAACGGCACAGATTAAAATCAGTGGCAAAGCATTTTTCTCTTCGAATGTTTCGCTCTCCAATCTATTCTACCACAATGAATGACGTTCCGCCAGCGGAGCGGCGGGACAAATGACAGCTCACCTTGTATCAAGCTCTCAATTTTAATTTTTTCTGTTCACTGTTATCTGTTCTCCGCATTCCTCGCGTCTTTGTCTTGTCGTGCAATTGAAACTATTTTCCTTCAAATGAATCTAACGTTTTTTATTTTTATGTTTGTGTGTAACAATTAAAATATTTGCGATTAATAAAATAAATGGAGATACGAAATGGCAGAGCATCATAAGGTAGTGATTGTAGGCAGCGGTCCTGCCGGACTAACGGCGGCAATTTACACGGGCAGGGCAAATTTGGAACCGATAGTGTTTGAAGGAATGGAACCCGGCGGACAGTTAACAATAACAACGGAAGTGGAGAACTTCCCCGGCTTCGATAAAGGAATCCAAGGTCCCGAGTTAATGGACACAATCCGTAAACAGGCTTGTAAATTCGGCGCAAAGTGCGAATTCAAAGAAGTAACAAAAGTGGATTTTTCCAAACGTCCTTTCCGGCTCGTAGCCGAAGGCGAAGAGCACACGGCAGACGCCGTAATAATTGCTACAGGCGCAACGGCACGCTGGCTCGGAGCTAAGGGAGAAGACACTTACCGCGGCTTCGGAATTTCCGCCTGCGCAACCTGCGACGGATTTTTCTACAAAGACCAGCGCGTTATTGTCGTCGGCGGCGGAGACACGGCAATGGAAGAAGCCACTTACTTGACCAAGTTTGCAAGCGAAGTAATTATTGTACACCGCCGCGAAGGCTTCCGCGCTTCCAAAATAATGCTTGAAAGAGCTAAGAAAAATCCCAAAATCAAATTCATGCTCAACAAAGTAATTAAAGAATATTTGGGCACGGAGATAATGGGCAACAAACGTCTTACCGGCGTTATGTTAGAAGACACCCGCGACGGCTCGGTCGAGAAAATGGACATCGACGGCGTGTTCATTGCAATCGGACACAAACCGAACACCGACGTGTTCAAAGGCTGGCTGGATATGGACGAAACCGGTTACCTGAAGGTTGAGCCCGGAACAACAAAGACTAACATCGAAGGAGTTTTTGCGGCAGGCGACGTTGCGGACAAAATTTACCGCCAGGCGGTAACCGCAGCAGGCACAGGCTGCATGGCGGCAATAGACGCCCAGCACTATTTGGAAGAAAAAGGAATAATTTAATTTTAACTTACACTTCCGTTTTTAAAAGCCCTTCCTCGCAGAAGGGCTTTTTTGTTGCTCCCGTAAAATTCGAATTGTTTCGGAGTTTAATTCCCTACTGTTTTCAACTCGTTCAACACGCGGTTTACTTCACCTTTAATATCCTCGGGCGGAACAAACAACGAAATTAGTTTCAACAACACATCTTCCATTGTTTTGTCGGGACACGAAGCGCCGCTCGTAATTGCAATTTTAACCGGGCGTTTTCCTGGCAGAAAATTCCGGGTTACCACGTCCACCTTTTTGTGAAAATTAAAATGAAAGATTTCCCTTTTCGACAAAATCTTTTCCGCATCCGAAATGAAATAAACGGGGAAACGGCTTTCCAAAATTTCCGCCAAATGGGTTGTGTTGGAACTGTTGTAACCGCCAACCACAATTGCCAAATCCGCATCCGTTTCGGTAAGCGCTGACGTTGCACGTTGGTTGTCGTTTGTGGCGTAACAAAGCGTGTCGCGCGTGTCGGCAAAGTGGTCTTTAATATTTTCTGCACCGTATTTGCGAATCATTACTTCCTTAAAGTAATCGGAAATTTGTTGTGTTTCCGAGGCAAGCATTGTAGTTTGATTTACTACTCCTACTTTAACCAAATCCGTTTCGGGATTAAAATCTTCGGAGTATTTTCCCTCAAAAAATTCGTAAAATTTTTCCGTGGGAATTTCCCCTAATATTATTTTGCCAAGCTGTTTTGCTTCTTCGAGATTTAATATTATTACCGACGGCGCACTTTGGCGGGCATGCGAGAATGTGGCAATCGTCTCCTCGTGATTGTGCTTGCCATGGATAATAACAGTGTAATCTTTTTTCCCCAGCTCTGCGGATTTGTTCCACACCTTTTCAACAAAGGGGCAGGTAGTATTGTAAACCTGCGTGTTGATTCCTTTCTCCTTTAGTGTTTTTTCCACTTCGAGACTCACTCCGAAGGCAGGAATAATTACAATGTCGTCGCGGGAAATTTCGTCCCAGTCGATTAACTGCTTCCCCGTGTAATCGAAAACAAAGCGCAAACCACGCTCCTGTAAATCCCGGTTGACTAACGGGTTGTGAATCATCTCGCTAAGCAGGTAAATGTTTTTGTCCGGATTTTCGTCCAAAATCGAGTACGCTTTTTCAATTGCGTTTTCCACACCAAAGCAAAATCCAAAATGTCGTGCAAGGTAGAAAACCACACTGCCGAAATCAAGCCTTGTGGGACTAAAATCCTTTTTCAGAGGGTCGGCAATTCTCCGGTACCGTTTCACCTCGGAAATAATTGAACTTCTGTATTTGTCGGGAATGTCAAATTTTCTCATTTCTTTTTATTTTTTTCTCGCATTGCGAATTTAACAATTAGTAACGAGTTATTGGCAAGGTAAAAGGATTTTTTTATTAGCGATGTTATTATTAGAAATAAGAAATCTTTCCCGCAAGACGCGAGACGTGAGAAGCGAGACGTCCGTCTCCGTCCCGCATTTTGCGGGACTCTCAAGTTTGGCTTTTAACTAGAGAGAGGAGAAAAAGAAGAGAAAAAGTTGAAAAAACAATTTTTTTTTGTTAAATTATATCTAGTGATACAACTAGAATATGGAGATGGACATGGGACTACAAACAAAAATTCAACTAATCAAAAGAAAAAAAAGCGAACAATGGTATGTGAATTT
>JALWGH010000212.1 GCA_027013735.1 Melioribacteraceae bacterium | reverse complement strand
ACTAATAATATTCAACGGCGTTTTTCCGACCACAACAAAGGATACAACAGAACTACTAAACCTTACAGACCTTTCAAATTAATTTATCTTGAAACTTTCGACACAAGAATTGAAGCCAGACAAAAGGAGAAATACCTTAAAACCACTACGGGTAAAAGATTCCTAAGATCCTTAAATACAATTATTAAAATCTAATTGCCTACTAAAATTAAGCTCTTCTAATCGTGCCGGTTCGAGCCTGCCTGCCCTGCCTGCCTGCTGGCAGGCGGCAGGCAGGTCCGGCCTTCGGTACTAAGGGGTGTTTTTAGCACCCCTTTTTTTATTTAACATTTTTGGTTAAACATGTATTTTGTTTACGCCATTAAAAGCGAAAAGAGAAACTACATTTACGTCGGTCTAACTAATAATATTCAACGGCGTTTTTCCGACCATAACAAAGGATACAACAGAACTACTAAACCTTACAGACCTTTCAAATTAATTTATCTCGAAACTTTCGACACAAGAATCGAAGCCAGACAAAAGGAGAAATACCTTAAAACCACTACGGGTAAAAGATTCCTAAGATCCTTAAATACAATTATTGAAATCTAATTGCCTACTAAAATTAAGCCTTTCAAATCGTGCCGGTTCGAGCCTGCCTGCTGGCAGACGGCAGGCAGGTCCGGCCTTCGGTACTAAGGGGTGTTTTCTGCACCCCTTTTTTATTTAACATTTTTGGTTAAACATGTATTTTGTTTACGCCATTAAAAGCGAAAAGAGGAATTACATTTACGTCGGTCTAACTAATAATATTCAACGGCGTTTTTCCGACCACAACAAAGGATACAACAGAACTACTAAACCTTACAGACCTTTCAAATTAATTTATCTTGAAACTTTCGACACAAGAATTGAAGCCAGACAAAAGGAGAAATACCTTAAAACCACTACGGGTAAAAGATTCCTAAAATCCTTAAATACAATTATTGAAATCTAATTGCCTACTAAAATTAGGCTCTTCTAATCGTGCCGGTTCGAGCCTGCCTGCCTGCTGGCAGACGGCAGGCAGGTCCGGCCTTCGGTACCAAGGGGTGTTTTCTGCACCCCTTTTTTTATTATTTATTCTTCATCGTAATTTGCCATTTCTTAACAAAAAAGTTTCTTCCAATTTTCATTTTTTACTTATATTTAGGTATGACAATAGAAAATTTCAATACTAACGAGTTAACAAATTATTGGAAAACATCTGCAGAACGAGACTATAAAACAATGCTTAATTTGTACAAATCGAGAGATTATCATTGGGCATTGTTCATAGGACATTTGGTCATTGAAAAACTTTTGAAAGGATTGTACATTAAGGAAAAACAACAACACCCAATCTTTACTCATGATTTATTACGATTGGCAAAAGCATGTGAGCTCGAATTGAACGAAAACCAAGTGGATATGCTTGACATAATAACTAATTTTAATATTAATGCCAGATATGATAATGTAAAACAAGATTTTTACAAGTTATGCACAAAGGAATTCACCGAAAAATGGATAAAAAACATAAAGGAATTGTACGAATGGCTGATGAAACAATTTTAAATATTGTCAGAGCTTACCTGTTATTTGTTTTAGAAAAATACGATGTAAGAAAGGCTTTTATTTTTGGCTCATTTGCTAAAAATAAAAACAATGAGAATTCAGATATTGACGTTGCTTTAGTATTATCCGATTTCAAGGATTATTTTGAAACACAGATTGAACTAATGAAAATGAGGAGAAAATTCGATTTAAGAATCGAACCTCACATATTCACAACAAACGATTTCAACGAAGAAAATCCTTTCGCTTGGGAAATAATTAAAACGGGAATTGAAATAAATTTTCACGCCGAAAAGGAAAGTGTAAACTAAGCCGCTTTCCGCTATTTTCCTGCCTTAATTTCCTTCTTCAGCTTTTCCAAAAACTTGTCCCACATGTAAGCCGAATTAACGGACATTTCTTTCAACTTACCGACAAGCAAATATTTTGCTCTGAGTAAGGTAAAAAATCTTTTGTCCTTTTGGATTCGCTTACTTAATTTCAAAATCTCGCCAAGATTATCGAGCAGGGAAACAGTGAACAGCCAATCAACAAGGTCTTCAAAGTTTTCTTTACTGTAATATACTATACCGTTGTAGTAGTGCTTATTCACCAACTTTTGGACTTTCCCGTCCTGCAATAAATTGTAAAAGGCTTTTAAGATTTCCTTTTCCTTAGCTTTTTTGAATTTCCCATTCGACTTGTTAACAAATTCGAATTTGGTTAATTCCGTAAACGATATTTCCTTTTCAACTAAAATTTCAACGAGCGTTTTCTCAAACTCGATTCCACTCTCTCCCCTGCCCGTGTGCCTGAGCGCTTCGTTTATTCTATCGTCAAGCAATAATTTTTCAACGGCATTTTCCCCGGCAAGTTGATTTAAAATCTCTAGTGTCATTTTGAGTAAAACAATCTGAAGATTTTCTTTGTAACTGTTTTCAAGTGAAATTTTAACAGTGTGGCAAATTCCTGTAAAGGTAATGTCTTCAGAAGGTCTCGGCAGTTTTCTCAACATAATATTCAACTCTGCCGCAGTTTGCAGTTTTTCGTCAAACTCTTTCATGGTAGACTTCAAGAGGTAAGTCTTTTTTCCAAAAGCCGCCGCTTCCTTGAAAAAATCTTCCGCCGAAGAAATCAATCTTTCTTTTACCGTCAACGCTTTTTCAAAATCTCCCTTGTAAGCCGCTTTTACGTATTTACCGAATTGTTCCTTCGCAAAGATTTTAAGAAACGCCGAGTGTACAGGCTCAAGCTTTAATAATAACAATTCTTTCTCAACACTATCAACACCAGCACCTTTGATTTTATTGTACAATCTACGGTACAACCCCTCTGAATCGTAAACCTCCGTGAAACCGTAAAACACATTGTGTTGAAAACCGTCAAGAGTAAAAACAAATCCGTCGCAACAAATTTCTTCGCCCGAGAATAAATATTCTTTATTTGTGGTTAATTCCTTGGCGATGTAGAAATAATCACTACCGGGTAAAATGCTGAATTCAGTCCACACGTTTACGGTTTCCTTTACGCCCGTTTTCTTATTAAGCTTCGGAGTGGATTGCTTAACATGCCCGAAAGCCCTGTCGTACTTGTTGTTGTAAAGCACAAGTGCCTTCTCACCCCCGAATTTATTGGTGAAAACGAACACGTTTTCGTTAATTGCCCCGTAGTCATCCGTAAAATCGTAGAACCAGAAATTTTCAACTTCGCTGAATAAATACCTTTTGGCAAGTAGTGGAAAGATTTTTCTCTCGTGAGTTTCAACCAGCCAGTCCAACGGTTGTTCGTCGTAGTAAGCGCGTTTGTATTCCATTCCGTATTTTTCCGTGAAGCCTTCAATTTGTCCGTGAGCAAACATTGGCAGACCGGGTAAAGTTACCATTAACAAGCACACACCAAAGTACTTATCCCCCGTTCCGAATTGTTTAATTGCCGTTTCCTCATCGGGGTTGCTCATAAAGTTTACGTAACGCTTCAAAATATCGGGGTCGAATTCCAAAGTGTTTGTAATTAAATCCCTGTACTTTTCATTTTCCTCGTTCATCATCATGTGCATAAAAGCGCTGTTGTAAACACGGTGCATTCCTAAGGTTCTCACAAAGTAACCTTCCATTAACCAGAAAGCCTCAGCGAGCAAAAGCGTGTCCGGCTTTTCGGCATTTATTCTGTCCACCACTTCGCGCCAAAATTCCTTGGGGAACAATTTGTCGAACTCTTTTTGCGTCATTGCAAACTCGGAACGGGACGGAATGTCTCCCACACTTCCGGGTTCGGGATACCAGAGTCTCTTGAAATGCCTTTTGGCAAGCGTCATAGCAGCATCAAAACGGATGATGGAGAATTTGTCCGCCACCTCAAATATTTTTTGAATTACCGCCTCGCGTACCTCAGCCTTGAGCATGTCTAACTGTGCCGTGTCGTTCCAAGGCATATTAGTGCCATCGTTGCCGTGGTAAATGTAGCGCGTTTCGCCTGTCTTTTTATTTCTCCATTGGAAAACAACGGCAGCATCCATCTTTGAATAATAGCCGTCTTCAATTTTAATTTCAATATCGGGATGTTCGGAAAGGTCGGCGCCGTTAAACGAATAAGCGGGATACGGCGGATTGCTCCTTTGAATAAAGTAATCGGGATGATTGATTACCCAGTCGGAATAAATGCCGGTGTGGTTCGGCACCATATCGCTTGCGAGACGTATTCCCCTGCTCTTTGCTCTTGCATTTAAATTTTCGTAGGCTTCTTCACCGCCAAGCTCGGCAGCTATTTGGTAATCGTACAAAGAATAAGCCGAGGCAACAGCGTCAATATTTCCCGTAAGATGTTTAATTTTTTTAGAAGCAGAACTCCGCTCCCAAATTCCAATCAGCCAGAGAGAATTAATATTACGTGCTGCTAAAATATCCAGTTCCTCATCGGGTATTTGATCCAGCCGTTTGATTTCCCTGCCGTATTTTTTTGAAAGCTGGTCTAACCACACAAAAGTATTTTTTGCAATTAACACAACATTCGGCATCCAGTCAACATCGGGAGTAAACTTTTCTTCTTCCAAATATTCCGCTGCCGATTCGTCCGTACCGGAAACAGAGCCTTTAGCCCCTTTGTATTTAGGCACAAGCGTAGGAGCTTTTCCTCTCCAACCGCCGGCGAAATATTTTGCCTCCTCAGCAAAAATTTCCTTGCTCTTTAATATCCTTTCGGTAAATTTTTCACCGATAATAAATTTCCAATTTTTCTCAATGTATTCAAGTTGTTTTAACAAATCGTCGGGATGCTTAATTAAAGGGGTTTTCAAGAATGTTAATAAATCCTGCATCTCAGGACCCAAGCGCACTTCATCCTCGAAAATCCGGTGCAATGCCGTAATAGACTTAAAGTATTCCGCCTCTGCAAATAAATAATTTTCATCGAACAAATCTTTTAATTTTTTAGCTGCAGGATTGAAGTTTTCCAAATAAAGAAGAATCATTTCTTCGGTTGCAATTTCCACATTGGATTTGTAATCCATAAAATTTGAAAGAAACTGCTCGGCGCTTTGCCTGCCAAGGTAAACATTCAACGGCGGAAAGTTTGCGATGAAGTCTAACAATAAATTGTTAAAATTATCTTCCGACAATTCCTCCTTCAATTTTTCCACGGCTTTTGCCATTACGCGCGGATTTATTTTCTCATCGTATTGTTGAATTACGTAATGAATTATTTCGTCTAACAAACCGAGAGCGTAAAGCTCTCCCGTTGTTACTTGCTTATCGGCTTCCCTCTCGGAATTTATTTCCCGAGCCAATTTTCCAATAGCCTCACGGTTTTCAAATATCACCCCCCCTCGTAATGAAAAAAGCTCGGCGTTAAGTTTGAATTTATCTCTTATTTTTTTTGCAATGTGAAATTCGTATTTAATCAATTCCATGCCTCTTCTTGCTAACAAAAATTTTTAATTTAATTTTTAAATATAATCATTTTAATGCAGTCGGTTACTTCGAGAATGGTATCCGTTTATATTTAGTGGCAAAAAATAGAAGAAATAAGAAATCCGCCTCCGCTGCGCTTTGCTTGACTACGGCGCGACAGGCAAGACGACACATTCGGAGAACAGATAACAGAGAACAGTGAACAGAGAAAAATGTCTTTAACTTAAGACTCGTTACGCGTTACTTAAGACTTATTTAATTGAAAATTGAAAGTGAAAAGTTAAACTGCCAATCATCCATTTATCCATTCCTGCAATCATCCAGAAATCCGTCTTATTCCCTTTTTATTCTACAAATGATTTTCTTATCTTTCGCAATTCTTAATCTGAATTTAGTTACAAAAGGAATAATCAAGGAGCTATTATGTTTAAAAACCATCCAAAAGGATTACCCGTATTATTTTTTACGGAGATGTGGGAGCGTTTCGGCTTTTACACAATGCTCGCTATTTTCGTCCTTTATTTACAGGAAAACTTCGGTTGGGATGCAAAAACTACCACTAACGTTTACGGTATTTTTCTTGCATTTGTTTACTTTACCCCTATTTTCGGAGGGTGGATTGCGGACAACCTCTTAGGCTACGGCAGAACCATTACTATCGGCGCAATTGTAATGGCAATCGGCTACGGACTAATGGCTGTTCCCACACATTCGGCAATGCAGCTCTACATTGCGCTTGCAATAGTGGCTTTGGGCAACGGTTTATTCAAAGCAAATATTTCGGTACTTGTAGGGAATCTGTACTCCCATGCGGATGGCTCAATAAAAGATGCCGGCTACAATATTTTTTACATGGGAATAAATATCGGCGCTTTTTATGCTCCGCAAGCCGCCGCGGGAATTAAAAACCTGATGATTAATCATTTCCACCTTACACTTGCGGAAGGCTACAATGCAGGGTTTGCTCTTGCCGCCTTGGGAATGGTTATTTCACTACTGATTTTCAACGCGTTCAAAAAATATTACAAAGATGCCGATTATCAATCCAAGAAAGTTGAAAACACCGACAAAGATTTACATTTACCCAAAGAACAGGAAAAGGAAAGGGTTATTGCACTTATTACAATTTTTGCAATTGTAATTTTCTTTTGGATGTCATTCCACCAAAACGGTGCCGCATTAACTCTTTTTGCAAAGAGCTACACGAATCTTGTGGTTGGAAAATTCACTTACCTGCTTTTCGACATTATCGGATTGCACGGAATATTACTGCTCCTTTTGGGAGGCGGGTTCTTCTTTTCGAAAAGCACAAAAGGCAGAGCCAAAACTTACTCACTCATTTCAATGATTGCCGGTCTTGTAATAATAGTAATAAAATTAATGGAATCGGGAGCCGAGAACAAAATCTCTCCAGAGCAGTTCCAATCCTTTAACCCGATGTTTATTGTGTTGTTGACCCCCGTTATTGTCGGATACTTTAAGTACCTCCACAGTAAAGGGAAAGAGCCCTCCTCGCCCGGCAAAATCGGAATCGGAATGGTGCTTACTGCAGTTACTTATTTTGTAATGATTCTTGCTTCAATCGGATTACCTGCAGTTCACACATTGCAAGGCTCTACTTCCCCGGTTTTAGTAAGCCCGTATTGGTTAATCAGCAGTTATTTTATTATTACTCTCGCAGAGCTTCATTTAAGTCCGATGGGATTGTCATTCGTCTCGAAAGTAGCTCCGCCTAAAATGAAGGGACTAATGATGGGAATGTGGTTCGGTGCAACCGCTGTTGGAAATTACTTCGCCGGTTTTATCGGAAGGTTTTACCAAGACTGGGAATTGTGGCAGTTCTTTTTACTGTTGGTAATTACCTCCCTGTTTGCAGCATTTTTAATTGCTATTTTCCTTAAGAAACTTAAACACGCAACAAGGTAAATTTTTCAGAGGCGCTTTTTTACGAGCGCCTCTTTTTTTCCCTTTTAGATTCTCCAAAATTCTGGTTTTAACTTTTCCTTATTTTTCCCCTTTTCCCCGGTTAATAGCCAAACTTGAGGCGCAGATTGCAAGCAATCTGCACTACGGTTTTTTGTTACCCTTCCGCCCCGAGGTGACGGCGCAAAAACAAAAACGGAAATAATTAAATTTAATTTTACTGTGAATTAAAATCGTACTATTTTAACGGTCAATTATTTAATACTTTTCAAATCCTTTAAGTACGTTGATTATGAAAACAATTGCAAAAATATTTTTCTTATTTTTCTTTGGCTCAAGGATATTTTCAGCCGATTCAACAGTTGTAAAACATCTTTTCCCGGGTGCTACACTATTAGAGTACTACACCAGCAAACCACTTGCACTTCAAGAGCTTATTTTGAATTTGGATTCGATTAATGTGGGTTGCGCTCTTGCAAATAATTACCTTGGCAACGGCGGAGAGAAAACTTCCGATGTTTTTCACAGAATCAAGAAACAAAACAAAAAGTTGTTTGCAGCAATCAATGCCGATTTCTTCGGAGGCAAACCTCACCGGATTTTAAACTCGATGATGATGGAGGGAGAAATTGTTAAAGGAATTAACCTTAATTTTTCACAATTTGCAATTGACAAAAACGGAAAGCCGCACATCGGCATTTTCCCTTTCAAGGGAGTTGTTTTCAAAAACGGTTTCAAATTGTCAATAAAATATCTCAATGTTAAAGGACACACACCCGCATTGTTTAACAAATATTACAACCGTCTGTTTATCAAAGATTCATTAAAAGGAGGATTTTTACTCCAAACAATTAAACCTCTTAAGGAAGGCAAAACATCTCCGGTTGTAATTCGTAAAGAAGTAGAAGGATTTTTCTTGGACACACTTAAAACCAATGAGATTTTCTTAAACGTTTCCCAAAAGCAGTTCGACAAAATTTCCGGCAGTTACACAAAAGGAGACACATTGTTTTTAACCGCCTCTTTTGATTCACTAAACATTCCAATTAAAACACTCGTTGGCGGAAGACCCGCACTGGTAAAAAACGGCAAAGCCGTTAAAAATTTTTTCGGCTACGAAGGACTCAAAAGCGCATGGTTCATCGGCAAAAATCCGCGCACGGCAATTGGTTACGACAAAGAGGGGAAAAAGATTTTTGTTGTAACTGTTGACGGCAGGCAACCCGGTTACAGCATGGGAATGACACTGCCCGAACTGGCAGAGTTTTTAGCAGGACAAGGCGCGTGGTTTGCATTGAATTTGGACGGTGGCGGTTCTACGACAATGGTTGTCAACGGTAAAATAGTTAACTCCCCTTCGGATTCCACAGGCGAAAGACCCGTCCACAATGCACTGTTGTTTTTCAGGAAGTAAGTTTAACATTAAACATTTACCGAAATCCCCTCCCCTGCAACGGGAGGGGATTTGGTTTTCAAATTATCAAAGTTTTACGAATAATCGTCAACGTGAGTATTCTAAGCCTCAACACGTCTTTTTCATTTTTATTTTATTAAAACCAATTTTTTGGTTGAAATAAATTTACCGGCTTTCAATGTGTAAAAATAAACTCCGCTCGTTAAAGCGCTTGCGTTAAATTTAACCGAATAATTTCCGGGAGTTTGTTTTTCATTTACAAGCGTTGCAACTTCACGTCCGAGAACGTCATAAACTTTGAGTTGAACTAACAACCCTGCGAATTGCTTCGCTACGTTCGCAATAACGTACTTAATTGTCGTCGTAGGATTAAACGGATTGGGATAATTTTGAAGAAGTTCGAAACCGGTAAGTAAGGTTTTATTTCCCTCAACACCATTCGGATTTGCATTGGAAACACCCGGAGTGGGATTTTCAAAGAATTGCCAATTATCCGAACCATCCGGCAACCTGCCATAAGAAACATCGGTAGTTTGTTCCCCGAAAGTTAAAGAATCTATTACCGTGTTACCGTCCGGAGCCGTAAGCGCAATTTGTTCACCCTTTCCGCTAAGTTTTATTTTAACGTGGAGAACCCCGGCTTCTGTCTTTTTATCCGCCAATAAAAGGAGAAAACCTTTTGCGGGAATTGTAGTGGAATCCGGTTCCCCTTCGGGAATTTGCCAAGCTGTCAAATCCGTTAAATCGTCGGAAATGTAATAGCCGCCGATATCAACCGGCTGGTCGCCAAAGTTGTAGAGCTCAATCCAATCGGGATAATCGTTTGTTGCCGG
>JALWGH010000211.1 GCA_027013735.1 Melioribacteraceae bacterium | reverse complement strand
TGGCTCGTTTCGGTGCGGAGGTAATGCGCTTTACCCCGAGGCAGTGCGATTTAATGATTGTAGCGGGAACGGTTACTTACAAAATGGCGCACGTTGTCCGCAGGATTTACGACCAAATGCCCGACCCCAAGTGGGTAATTGCAATGGGAGCGTGCACTTCTACCGGCGGACTTTACCGCAGCTACAATGTGGTTCAAGGCATCGACCAATTTCTACCCGTTGATGTTTACACTGCCGGCTGCCCGCCAAGACCGGACAATTTGCTGAACGCTTTACTGCTTATTCAACAAAAAGTTGAGAAAACAAAAAGCAGGGATTTGACCGACATTGTAACCCCGGATTTCGAGCAATTAAAAGGTTAAGACACGAATGGATATTAAAGAAAAGATAATTGCCCGCCTGAACAAAGAAGAAAATCTCGTACTCGAAACTTCCGACTTTCGCGGTGATTTTACGGTTGTTGTTCCCGCAGAAAAAATTACCGAAGTCGCAAAAATTTTAAAGGAAGACGAAGAACTTGCCTTTGATTTAATCGAAGACGTTACTGCAGTTGACTGGGCAAAGAGGAAAGGAAGATTCACGGTTGTTTACCACGTTTACTCTTTGAAGAACAATTTCCGGCTGAGAATAAAAATTAATTTGGAAGGGACTGAAGCTCCTTCCGTTGTTTCCGTTTGGCCCGGCGCAAACTGGTATGAAAGAGAAACTTACGATATGTACGGAGTTACGTTTACGGGGCATCCCGATTTGAGAAGAATGTACATGCCCGAAGAATTTGAACATCATCCGCTTAGAAAGGAATTCCCGCTGAGGGGAATTCCCGGTTCGTTACCATTACCTGAAAAGAGCAAGCAAGATGAAAAACGATATTGACATTACGAAAGACGAAAAGATTTTAAAAGCGTTAATCGAGCAGCGTCCCGACATCACGTTGGAAGACGCCCTTGAAAACGAAATGATTTTAAATATTGGTCCCCAGCACCCTGCAACGCACGGCGTACTGAGAGTGCTGGTCAGACTTGACGGCGAAACAATTATTGCGGCAGTCCCCGAGCTCGGCTATTTGCACCGCGGTTACGAGAAAATGGCTGAGAATATGACCTATTACGATTACATTCCCCACACGGACAGACTTGACTACACGGCGAACTTAGCTAACAACGTGGCTTACGTTCTTGCAGTTGAAAAGTTGGCGGGAATCGAAGCTCCGCCGCGTGCGCAGTACATCAGAATGATTATGGCAGAGCTTGCAAGAATAATGGGACACCTTGTTGCAATCGGTACGTTCGTGCTTGATATCGGCGCAGTAACGCCTTTCATGTGGACGTTCCGCGAAAGGGAAAACATTCAAAATATTTTCGACATTCTTTGCGGCGCAAGATTTACAACCAGCTACACACGCATCGGCGGCGTTGCTGCGGACATGACAGACGAAGTAAAGAAAATGATTCTGGACTTTACCGACAGATTCATTCCCGCGCTCGAAGATTTTGAAAAACTTTTGCACAAAAACAAAATATTCGTGCAAAGGTTGGACGGCATTGGTATTTTGCCGAAGGAAGATGCTATTGCGCTTGGAATTACCGGACCTAACCTCCGCGGCTCGGGAGTTGAATTTGACATCCGCCGTGCACAGCCGTATCTTTATTACAACGAGATGGATTTCAAAGTCCCCGTTTACGAAGAAAGCGATGCGCTTGCCCGTTATTTTGTAAGGATTGACGAAATCCACGAGAGCGTTAAAATAGTTCGGCAGGCATTGGAGAAAATGCCGGAAGGCGAAGTAATTGCCAACGAGCCAAAGTTTGTTTTACCGCACAAAACGGAAATTTACACTAAAATGGAAGAATTAATTCACGACTTCATGCTCGTGAATTTCGGAATACATCCGCCGGAAGGCGACACTTATTTTTCGGTTGAAAATCCGAAAGGCGAATTAGGATTTTATTTCGTAAGCGACGGCTCCGGCAGTCCTTGGAAATTAAAAATCCGCTCGCCTTCGTTCTGTAATCTTCAGGCTTTACCGATTGTTTGTAAAAACCAAATGATTTCCGACTTGGTCGCAATTATCGGAAGTCTCGATCCCGTAATGGGCGAGGCGGATAAGTAGAATAATTCTAATAAGGATTGGGAAAAATGTCTTTTCAGTTTACGGAAGAAAATTTAAAGAGAATAGAAGAAGCAAGGAAGAAATACCCGACCTCCTTGGCTGCTGTAATGGATGCCTGCTACATCGGGCAGGAACAAAACGGCCACATTAGCGAAGAGGTAATGGAAGAAATTTCCCGTGTTTTGGATGTGCCCAAAACGGACGTGCTCGGCGTGGTTACGTTCTACACAATGTACCACCAAAAGCCGATGGGCAAATACCACATTCAAGTTTGTACGAACGTTTCCTGCATGCTGCGGGGCGGCTACGAAATCTTCGACGCAATCAAGAACAAGCTCGGCATCGACAACATGGAAGTTACCGAAGACGGGAAATTTTCCATTGAGGAAGTAGAATGCATGGGCGCTTGCGGCGGCGCGCCGATGATTGCAATCAACAACGATTATTACGAGAACATGACCAAAGAAAAAGTTTTAGAAATTTTGGAATCGCTTAAATAATGGAAAAGATAGTTTTACCCGACATTCCGAATCTTGACAATTTAGACGTTTACATCGAAAACGGTGGATTCGAAGGTGCCAAGAAAGCTTTCCAAATGTCCCGCGAGGATGTGATTGAGGAAGTTAAAAAATCCGGTTTGCGCGGACGCGGCGGTGCGGGATTCTTTACCGGCTTAAAGTGGAGCTTTATGCCACGCACAAAAACAAAACCGCATTACCTTGCCGTAAACGGTGACGAAAGCGAGCCGGGTTCCTTCAAAGACAGGCAAATATTCGAAAAGAATCCTCACCAGTTGATTGAAGGAATTATTATTGCCGCTTACGCAATTCAAGCGGAAACGGTTTACATTTACATTCGGGGGGAATATTACAATTGGATTCAAATGCTGCAAAAAGCAATTGACGCCAATTACGAACGCGGGCATCTCGGCGAAAAAATGCGGGAGACGTTCAACACGGATTTCTATTGTAACGTTTACATTCACCGCGGCGCAGGAGCTTACATCTGCGGCGAGGAATCCGCTCTAATGAATTCCATTGAAGGCAGACGCGGTTACCCGCGCGTTAAACCGCCTTTCCCGGCGCAGAACGGTTTGTGGGGCAATCCTACCACAATCAACAACGTTGAAACAATTACAAACGTTCCGAAAATAATTGCAAACGGCGGCGAATGGTTTGCTTCCATTGGTGCGCCGAAACATCCGGGCACTTTGCTTTTTGGTGTTAGCGGACACGTTAACAAACCCGGCGTTTACGAACTTCCTACGGGAACACTTTTGACCGACATTATTTACAATTACGCAGGCGGAGTTCCGGGAAACAAGAAAATCAAGTGCGTAATTCCGGGTGGTTCTTCGATGCCCCCCTTAAGAGGCGACAGCATTGAAGGCGTGAAAATGGACGCCGATTCCTTGCGCGAAGCCGGCTCGATGATTGGTACCGGCGGAATAATGGTAATGGACGAAGACACAAATCTGTTGGACGTCCTGCTGAGAATTTCCCACTTTTACCACCACGAAAGCTGCGGGCAATGCACACCTTGCCGCGAAGGTACGGGCTGGATGGAAAAAATATTACGCAGAATTAAAAACGGACAAGGAACTTCGAGGGATTTGGACTTGTTGGTTGACGTTGCCAAGAACATTGAAGGCAGAACGGTTTGCGCTCTCGGAGATGCGGCAGCCTGGCCCGTTAAATTTATGATTGAAAGATTCCGTGACGAATTTGAAAAGTACGTTAAACCCGAAGTTGTAATTCCCGTTCCGAATAAAATTCATTCTCTCAAACATTCCACTTTTACAGTGGAAAGTATTAAAATCAGTTCGAAGGACGGGATTCAATTAAAACTGGATAATTAGGAATACTTTTAAAACAGAACACTTGTTTTGTAGGGACAGCTCATGAGCTGTCCCTACGTGTATTATGCTGTGTGTTATGCTGAAAATTAATCGCCAATGTTTGCTCTAATGTAATCAAACGCTTCCTCGATTTTCTCGAAATGTTTAACCAATCCTGCGTTTCTGTTTTCAAATTTCATTCGTTCGTCAATTTTTTCAACGATTTGTTTCCACATTTCTCCGTGCGCTGCAACAGGTTTAACTTGCAAAACGCCTTTGTTGAAATATTCCCAAACCGTAGCAAGTTCAAGCAATGTGCCGGTTCCTCCGCGGAGAACAACGAACGCGTCGCCTGTTTCAACAAGTATTTGAATTCTTTCGAACAATGTTTTTGCCTCGATTACTTTCGTTAAATAAGGATTGGGAACTCTTGAGAATGTGGCAACCGTAATGCCGATTGCCTCGCCGCCGTTTTCAACGCATCCTTTGGAAACGGCTTCCATTATTCCTTGGTAACCCCCGCTGCAAACGGCAAAACCGGCTTTGCCCAAAAGTTCCCCCAATTTGTAAGCGGTTTCGTATTCTTCGTCTCCCGCAACTGGCAAAGCACTGCCAAACACCGTAACTGTTTTCACTTTATTCTCCGTTTATTTGTACAATTACTCTTCTGCTTCTTCCACGGTTGTCGAAATCCACGAGAATAATTTGCTGCCAAGTACCAAGCAGTAATTTACCTGCCGAGAAAGGAACGGTAAACGAAGCGCCCTGCAAAGCAGCACGTACGTGGGAAAAACCGTTGCCGTCGTGCCAGGTATCGTCGTGGGAGTAGCGTTTATTGGAAGGGATTATTCTTTCGAAAAATTCCGGGTAATCTTTTAACAATCCGGGTTCGTATTCGATTGTAGTAATGCCTGCGGTTGAGCCCGGCACAAACACAAGCGCGCTGCCTTCCATAATTCCGGATTCCGAAACAATTTGACTCACGCGCGGGGTAATGTCAATTATGTCCGTGAAGCCTTTTGTCTCAACAGCAAAAGAAAATGTTTTAACCGCCATTTTAATTACTCCTAATTTTTCATTTCGATTTGTAAAAATAATGAATTTGAAATTTTGTCATAAGTAAATGACAAACCACTTTGTATCAGATTCTCAATCTTATTTTGCACTGTTCACTGAATTTTCCACTTTCCATTTTCCATTTTCAACTTTCAATTATTTACGTCTTGCTTGTCACGGCGTAGCCCGAGCGCAGCGAGGACGAAGAGGGGCGTCTCGCGTGTAACCATTTCTTATTTCTCGTTTCTTCTTTCTTATTTTAACCTTTCTTACCCACGATTCCTCAAGCTATTCCATTATTTGTAAAATTACTCCAAACCATTTATTTTGCTTTGTCGTTTTAACAAGTCCTACAAAAACATGAAAGCGAGTCAAAAATGATTGCAAAACTCAAAGTAAAAAGCCTCCTTAATTTTTTCGTAACAATTGTGTTTGCTCTTCTTCTTTTGAATACTGCATCTTTTGGACAAAAAGGGAATTCAAGAATTACCGTAAGCGACACATTGGTTTATTTGAACATTCCCGAACGTGCAACCAATGCACTTACGGGCTCGCAGTTTGTTTCCAAAGTTTCGGGAATGAGCGTTGAAGACCGTGAACAGCAAGTAGTCAATGAAATTCTCTCCGGCAATGTTCCTTCGTTTTCTCGAAAACTTCGGCAGTTAAAAGTTAACACAACTATTGACAACCAAAACTACGAGCTGGCGTTTTACACAGCTTGCGATTACATGGCAATCGGTTCGGACAAAGATTATCTTTACATTCCGATGACACCCAAAGCCGCACAGTTTTTGGTTAACAAGCTTGGATGTACGTTGCCAACAAAAAAGATGGTCGATAAAATTTACGCCGGCGCTGAAATCAAACTCCGCCCGCAACCTATTCCGCCGTCTTCGGCAATGACAACAATCCCTGTTTTCAAGCAGCACACCGATTCAATTAAACAGCAAATAACACAAATAGGATTTGACCGCTCTGCAAATTACATTATCGGCGGACACAAGAAAGACGTGATTATTTCCAACAAAATTTACAGCTCGGACAGAACATACGACAGAGTAGTGATTTACGGCTGGCATCTTAGCGTTGGAAATCCCATTCAACCTGTTTACAACGGGCACATTGCCGGTTACGCAGATTACTCCCACGGAATTCGTTTCATTTTAAATACAGCTTTTCTTAACGGCGATTCCGTAAAAGTTACCGATATTTTGAAGGACTCGAAATTTGCGCGCCTCTTGAGCGACGAGGGAGTAATTGAAAAACCTTACTATCCTGCCGGCAATTTTACCTCTGTTAAGAAAGACGATGTAGGAACAAAATTAGGTTTTAAACTTTACCAAAATTTTCCAAATCCTTTTCCCGCCGGCGGAGGAGCAAGCACTCCGACAACAACAATTCAATATTCAATTCCTGCCGGTGTAGGGACAGCTCACGAGCTGTCCCTTCATTTAACGGTTTATGATATTTTAGGGCGCAAAGTAGCTACGCTCGTAAATAAAAAGCAAACGCCGGGAAGATACGAAGTTACGTTCAATGCCTCCAACCTTCCCAGCGGAATTTACTTTTACAAATTACAAGCAGGAAATTTTCAAGAAAGCCGGAAAATGATTTTGGAAAAATAACGGCACAACAAACATCGCAGATTGTTCCGAAGGAAGATTGTTCCGAAGGAACTCTACAAAGGAGTTATTCTGACCTTTGGACCTTACGGAGCAAGCAATAAGCTAAGGTTTTATGTTACCCTTCCGCCCCCGATGTGATGGCACAAAAAATAAACGTCATTGCGAGGAGGGATTCCGACTATAGTCGGAAGACTGACGAAGCAATCTGTCGTTTATTTAACATTTGCTTTTTCAAAAGATGGATTGCCTCCCCCGCATTCTGCAGGGTCGCAATGACTGGTTGCTCGTGATTGCAAAAGAGTCCTCGGACGGCTTTGCCGCCTGCCTGCCGGTAGGCAGTGCAGGCTGGTCGGCTTCAGGCACATTGCCGTCGGTTTCAACCGACGGCAGAGAGAACACAAAAAAAATAATGGGCTTTAGCCCCATAACCGTATGAAAAATGTGGCTAAAGCCGCTTTTTATTTTCCCCCTCTGCACTCCGTCAGTTAAAACTGACGGCAATGTTAATGCATAATATTTTTCAGGGCGGGGAAACTGTTAAAACGGTTTTGGGTTATACGGGGTTTGTTGTTCAGATCCCCACGGCTGAAGCCGTGGGTTAATAAAAAACGTCATTGCGAATCCCGACTTGTCGGGATGAAGCAATCTGTCGTTCATTCAACTTTTGTTTTCTGGACAGACAGATTGCTTCGCTTCACTTCGTTCCGCTCGCAATGACAGCTCAGGTACTTTTTGGACAACCCCAAATGACAAACCACCTTGTTACAACTCTGTCCCTTGTTCACTGATTTTTCCACTTTTCACCAAATAAGTCTTGTATCCAATAATGCATTCCTCCAATCATCCAAGAGTCTCGTTTGGGCAAGTACTCTTGGATGTTTGGATAACTGGATGAATGGATGGAATTATCTCAGCTATTGTGCAACAATCATTTTTCTCTGTTCACTGTTAACTGTTCACTGAAAAGTGCGTCTTGCTTGTCGCGCCGAAGCCAAGCAAAGCGCAGGCGTAGGCGGACGTCTAGCGTCTCGCCTCTCGCGTCTAGCGTGGATTCCATTTCTTATTTCTCGTTTCTTCTTTCTTATTTTGCCAACTACTTTAATTCCGTACTAAATCACTCCTAATTTTATTCTTGACTTTTTTGTCAAGAAACATTAGGTTTCGTTCAATAAATTTTGAACTAATGTTTAGATTAAGATTAACTATGAGAAGGAATTTGAGCGGAAGATCAATGAATCCTTTCCTTTTTTCCTTCTGAAAACAAAAGGTGTTCAAATGCAAGACGAAACAAAAACGATGGAAGAGTTTACCCAATCGGAATATAAATGGGGATTCGTTACCGACATTGAGGAAGAGGTATTCCCCGTTGGGTTGAACGAAGAGATAATAAGAAAGATTTCGGAAAAGAAAGACGAGCCCGAATGGGTTTTGGAATGGCGGTTAAAGGCTTTCCGTCACTGGCAAAAAATGGAAGAACCGAAGTGGGGAAAAGTAAAATATCCGCCGATTGATTATCAGGCTTTGCGGTATTATTCGGCGCCGAGGAAAAAGCCCAAATACGAAAGTCTTGACGAAGTTGACCCCGAGCTTTTGGAAACATTCGAGAAATTGGGAATTCCTCTGGAAGAGCAGAAAGTCCTTGCCGGCGTAGCCGTTGACGCCGTATTCGATTCCGTCTCCGTTGCTACGACATTTAAAGAAACATTGAAAGAGCAGGGAATTATTTTCTGTCCCATTGGCGAAGCGATCAGGGATTACCCCGAACTCGTGAAAAAATACTTGGGCTCGGTTGTGCCTTACACGGACAACTACTTTGCCGCTTTGAACTCGGCTGTGTTCAGCGACGGCTCGTTTGTTTACATTCCCAAAGGAGTTCGCTGCCCAATGGAACTGAGCAGTTATTTCAGAATAAACGCTTTGGGCACGGGACAGTTTGAACGTACGTTAATTGTTGCGGACGAAGGAGCTTACGTAAGCTACCTTGAAGGATGTACCGCTCCCCAGCGGGACGAAAACCAATTGCACGCCGCAGTAGTTGAACTTATTGCGCTCGACAATGCGGAAATCAAATATTCCACAGTGCAAAACTGGTACCCGGGCGACAAGGACGGCAAAGGCGGAATTTACAACTTTGTTACCAAGCGCGGAATTTGCAAAGGAGCTAATTCCAAAATTTCGTGGACGCAGGTTGAAACAGGCTCGGCAATTACTTGGAAATATCCCTCCACGATTTTGTACGGAGACAATTCAATCGGTGAGTTTTATTCCGTTGCCGTTACGAATAATCACCAGCAGGCGGACACGGGCACGAAAATGATTCACATTGGCAAAAACACCCGCAGCACCATTATTTCCAAAGGTATCTCGGCGGGTAAGAGCGACAACTCCTACCGCGGACTGGTTAAGGTGGACAAAAATGCCGAAGGCGCAAGGAACTTTTCGCAGTGCGATTCGATGCTGATGAGCGACACTTGCGGCGCACACACTTTCCCCTACATCGAGGTGGAAAACGAAACCGCTATTGTTGAACACGAAGCGACTACGTCCAAAGTTTCGGAAGACCAAATTTTCTACTTGAACCAACGCGGCATTTCCACGGAGGACGCAGTTAATATGATTGTGAACGGATTCTGTAAAGAAGTTTTCAGGGAATTGCCGATGGAGTTTGCCGTCGAAGCACAAAAGCTGCTTGCCATTTCGCTTGAAGGCAGCGTCGGTTAATTGAAAAAAGATTTGAAAAAAGAAGAGAGAGAATAAAATGTTGAAGATTAAAAATTTACACGCGAAAGTTGAAGGAAATGAAATTCTGAAAGGAATCGATTTGGAAATAAAAGCCGGGGAAGTCCACGCAATAATGGGACCTAACGGTTCCGGCAAAAGTACGCTGGCGAATGTCCTCGCCGGCAACGAAGCTTACGAAGTTACCGAAGGCGAAGTGATTTTCGAGGGGAAAAATCTTCTTGAGCTTGCGCCGGAGGACAGAGCGCGCGAGGGAGTTTTTCTCGCATTCCAATACCCCGTTGAGATTCCAGGAA
>JALWGH010000210.1 GCA_027013735.1 Melioribacteraceae bacterium | reverse complement strand
ATCCATATTGACACTAAATCGCCGTAAAGTTTCGGATTAAATATTTCATTTTCCGGCACTACATCACTTCTTTGAAAAACTTCGAACTTCCCGGAAGCATTCTCAATAAGAACGGATTTTCGGAAATAATCGTCAACTCCAACTATATACACCTCCCCTTCCGCAGTGCCGTATATATCGCTTAAGTAATATTCGCTTATATCTTCGTCTAATTCTATCTTTTCCCAATTTGTGCCGTCGTAATGCGCTATTTTTCCTTTATTGCCAACTATATATAAATTTGAACTTGATGTTCCCCAAATTGCATTTACTGTTTTGTCGGTAAAATCATTCAACACCGGATTCCAGTTCTTAATAAATTCTTCTCCGTTCCAGTGAATTAAATTTGTTACTCCAAACCATACATCATCGCTCGAAAAAGCAAAAACGCAAGTTAATCGAGAAACATTATTATCCCACCTCACCCTCCTCAACTCCCACTCTTGTCCGTTCCAGTGAACTGCGTTGTAAGGATTAACCCACACGCCGTTGCTATCCCATTGGTCGGTCCAAGAGGTGTGTATTTCTCCAACAGCCCAAATGTCGTTTTCATTTATTATTGCAACGTCGTACAACGCGCTTGTCGGCTGTCTGCCGAATGTAAATATTTCGTAGCTGAAATCGTGGCTCGTAGTATCCAGCGTTCTTATTGCCACTTCTCCGTTAACGGTTGTATCGCCTTTTAAGTAGGCTTTGTAATTATAATTTGTTGAAGGAGCCAAACTGTCGAAATATAAAGTCGTATCTCCCGAAGCCATAAATATTTGTTTTATTGCGTTCCCGTTTTGCCGCAGCGTAACGGTTTCAGCTGTGTCGAAATTTTCGGTTTTCATATAAAGCCATATCTCAGTTGCGGATACTCCCTTTTGTGCAAGTAATATTTTTTTAGAAGTTGTGCTGTCCGGCGGGGTTTTATTTACAGGCGGTTCGGTTGTGTTACAAGAAACAAGTAAAAAATTCAAAGTAAAAAGTAAAAAGGTAAAAGTCAGGAGTAGTATTTTGTTTTTTTTGTTTGGAAATGTTTTTTTCATTTTAAACCTCAATTAAGTTAAAATGAAAAAAGAGGATTTTCGATTGTTTGGGAATTTCACCCCCTTCTTTCTTATCGTTTAACATTAAGTAAATAATACTTCCGCCTAATAATAAAAAAATAAGAAATAAAAAACCAGAAATAAGAAATGGATTCTACGCAAGACGCCCGTCTCCGCCCTCGCTTTGCTCGGGCTACGCCGCGACAGGCAAGACGTTAGACGCTCTACTCAGAGAACAGAGGACAGATAACAGTGAACAGAGAACAATGTCTTGTCCTGAAAAAAGTTGAGACAATAATAATTTCATTAACAAACGGCTTTGGCAACACCATTCACTAGAAGTAAACAATATTGCCGGCGGTTTTAACCGACGGGTAAGGAAGAAGACACAAGGACATTGGGCTTTAGCTCAATTGTCAGGACTCCGAATGAAAGCGAAATGTGGCTAAAGCCATTTTTTATTCTTTTCCATGCCCTTCGTCAGCTGAAGCTGACAGCAATGTTGACTGAATTCAAAGACAAAGTGACTGAATAACATTTTTCGGTGTGAAAAACTGTTAAAACGGTTTTAGTAAAGTTGGGGATTTTCTTTGTAAATCCCACGGCTGTCCCAACGGGATGGCCTTGTCCCTCCTCTTAAAAAGAGGAGGGCAATGCCCATTAGCCCCCTTCCCTTCGTAAGGGAAGGGGGTTGGGGGTAGAGTTCTGAAAAGAAAAAGAACAAAAAATAAAAAACTTACGTCATTGCGGATCTCGACTTGTCGGGATGAAGCAATCTGCTGTTTTAATAATCCTTTGTAAATATCCGGTAGATTGCCACAGAAATTGCTAACGCAATTTCTTCGCAATGACAGTGCGGTTTTACAGATTGCCTCACTCCGCTCGCTATGACAGTCAAGTACTTTTTAGGCAATCCCTAATATTTTTAGAGATAGTTGATTAAGAATAAATTGACAATGCCAAAGGTATCGAAGTGAAAACGGGACATCCCGTAAATTTTTCTTTCGGAAAAGATTTCAGTCTTTAATTTTCTTGAAAATTCGGACGTACGAAAAACAAAAAAATTCCAATGTTTTTCCTTTAACTTAAAGAATTTGTTAAAAAAGTCTTGACAGCTTTTAATATATGCTTATATTCGCATATAAGCATATAGGAGATTTAGCATGAAATTAGATTTTGCACAAGTTTTCAAAGCATTGGGAGATGAAAGAAGAATAAGACTGCTAAACCTGTTTTTACAGAGCGGCAAGAAAATTTGCGTCTGCGAAATGGTGGACGCGCTTAGAATTCCCCAATATCAGGTTTCAAAGCATCTCAAAGTATTGAGAAATCTGGATTTGGTTAAAACCACAAGGGAAGGACTCTGGGTTTACTATGAAGCAAATTGGGAATCCTCCGAATGCGTCAGCGACTTGTTCAAAGTAATTAAAAAACATTTTCAAGAAAGATTCAATGAAGATTTACAAAGATTAGACGAACGGCTTTCCCTGAGAGAAGGAGATTCCTGCGTAATCGGTTACTCGATTTACGAAAAGGAAAATGAGTCGTGAAATAAAATTAACTAAGCGGTATTTACCGAAAAATTTAAGGAGTTAAAAAAATGAAAAAAATAAAAAATTTGTTGTTCGCAGCCTTATTATTGGCTTTGTTCGGTAACTTTTCGGCAAACGCACAAAAGTTGCTTCCACGTCCCCCGTTGTTCGGAATTCCGGCTAAAACCTTACCTCAAAACCATTGGGTAATAAGGGGCTATTGGATTTACGACAACTACACTACAATGTGGAATAAGACAGAGAATAAAATGACGGATATTCCATCCTCAATTTCCTTCAAGACAAATATTGTTTGGGGTAAAATCCGTTACGGAATAACCAACAATTTAACCTTTATTTTGAATGTCCCCTACGTCAATAAATCAATGGTCAAAAACGGCGTTACAAAATCCGGCGTTGGGCTCGGAGATGTAATAGGCGCATTGCTCTACAAATTTTACCACAACAAAAAAGACAGGTTTTTACTTTCCGGTTTGTTGTTTACAAAATCGCCAACCGGAAAGGTTAATAATCTCACAGCCGACGAACTTCCCCTGGGCACCGGAAGTTTCGATTACGGACTTGCAATTTTACCCGAGAAAGAATTCGGCAAATGGGATATGCGATGGTCAGCTTTTTATCTTAAGCGTGGAAAAAACAACGACGATGTTGACTTAGGCAACGTAGTAAGTTTGGAATGGAGCACCGCTTACAATTTCAGCAAAAAATTAATTTTTGAAAATTCCCTTTACTACAAACGGGCGTTCGAAAATTCCAAGAACGGCACAAACATCGAGAATTCCGATTCTTACGTTTTCCAAATAATCCCGGCGGTTCAGTACCGGTTTGGAAATTCGTTTTTTGTTCAAGTGGTAGTTCCGTTTAACATTTACCAAAAGCGCACTTTCGGCAACGCTTACGAAACTTGGCTTGGATTGTACTACATGTTTTAATGAAATTGAAAAATGCAAAAGTTTAAGGAGTATTGAAAATGAGTAGTTTGGCAAAATTGAAAAATAATTTGGATAAATACCTGCCCGTTTACGTTATTATTGCAATGGGGCTGGGTTTCTATTTCGGTTTACACACCAATGTAAAAGCACACAAAGAAACGTTCCATTGGCTGAACGTTTTCGTTGTAATTATGATGATTTACCCGATGATGATTAACCTGAAATTATCGGAAATGAAAACCGCTTCCAAGCAGTGGAAACAATTGAGCATTGCTTTAATAATGGGGCTGGTTTTGGCTCCCATTTTAATGTACCTGCTCATTGAGTTGGTCGGATTGTTTGTCCCTATTAGTCCGCAGTTGGCTTTGGGACTTCTTTTAGCCGTTGTAGTTCCCTGTTCTTCGATGAGTATTGCCTACACAGGACTTAGCGAAGGAAATCTTGAATTGGCAACGGTGATTGTCGCAATAAGTTTTATTCTGGCAATTTTTGTAGTACCGCTTTGGCTAAAGGTTTTTGCAACAGCTTACAACGTAAATATTTCCATTTGGCTGCTTGTAATTACCATTGTGGAAGTTATTATTGTGCCGATGATTTTGGGCTTGGGCACAAGATCTTATTTGTTTAAGAAGTTAGGCGAAGACGGTTTCATGAAAATCCGTCCTTTGTTTCCTTCCATTTCCTTAATCGGAATGTACTTAATAGTATTCCTTATTTTCATGGAAAAGGCAAAACTTATTGCCAGCAAACCTTTAATTGTTCTTATTGCGTTGATTCCGATAGCACTTTACTATTTGGTTGCATTCGCAACAATGACGCTTACAAACAAAGGACTGAAGCTGAAATACGAAGACCACATGGCTATTTCCTTTACGGCAATAGGCAAAAACGAAGGAACGGCAATGGCAATTGCAATGGCTGCTGGAATGGGACTAATGGCAATACCTCCAGCCGTTGTGCCGATTTTGCAAATTCCTTTTATGATCGGCTATTTGAAAATGGCTAAGAAAATTCAAAACTATTTCGGAGAAGACAAACAATTAACTGATGATGTAATTACAGGAACGAATAAGTAAAATAATTATTTGACAAATTAAAAAACGGTGAGAAGATGAACGACGAAACCAAAGTAACGATTTCAATTGCAAATTGCTCGGGGCGTTCCAATATCGGGCAAATGTCTCTTGAAATAGCTAAAAAAATAGATAAAACTCTTCCCTACGCAAACATCAATTGCCTGCCGGCAATCTTTCCAAGATTAAAGCCGGCAAATAAATTTTACGAAGCAGATGCCGTCGTTGTTATTGACGGCTGCAACGAAGCTTGCGTGCTGAAGACAATTGAAGCAGGAGGATTGAAACCTGCTTTGCGCATTGCACCCGACGAAGATTACGGAGTTGAGAAAACGCCCGGACTCGATTTTGACGAAGAAACAATGAACAGAATAGCCGACGATGTAATTGAAAAAATTAAGAAATTAGCTGAAGAAATTAAACTTGAAAAATCAAAGAAATTAACAGAGAACGTAAACTCTTGAGCCTGAATGAACGGATTTTAAATTGGGAGAGGCTCAAACGGTTTGTACTAAAATTTAAAGGAGATAACGATGTTTAGAAAAATATTGTACCCGACAGATTTTTCTCCCTCGGCAAAGTATGCCCTGGAATACGTGAAAAAATTAAAAGAAGCCGGCACGGAAGAAGTTGTGCTGCTTCACGTTTACGACGAGCGTGATATTGAGGTTCATTGGGAAGTTGAATCCGAAATACATCCTGAAGAAACCGTCGAAAAGGCAAAACACGACGTAGTAAAAAAGATGCTTTCTAAGAACTATTTGAAGCTCAAAGAAATAGAAGATGAAATTGCACATTTGGGTTACAAAACCGAGTTGATTGTGGAAGAAGGAATTCCGTTTGAAAAAATCGTAAAAACCGCCGAGGACTTAAACGTATCCGTTATTGTAATGGGTTCTCATGGTGTAAGAGGTTTTTTGGAAAGGATGCTCGGCTCCACAACAGGCAGAGTACTACAAAGATCAGATATTCCCGTTTTAGTAGTGAAGCCGCCTAAAGAAGACAGGTAACAGGAAAATATTTTTGAAAGATTTTCCAATTAAAACAGAAGGTTAAAGTAACTAATCTACTGTAACGGATAGCTATTGAGGCTGTAATAGAAACTTTTCGTAAATTGGGAATGTTAGAAAATAGAATATTTTACGACATTGCCGGATAATTAGCGGAGACTGAAATGTTAAGTAAAATTTTGTTACCAACGGATTTTTCGGACCACTCGATTAAATGCCTTAATTACGTAAAAAAAATGGCTGACTGCGGAATAGAAGAAGTTGTGGTAATGCACGTTGTCGATTACAAAATAATTAAAGAATCTGACATTGTTTTTGACGGCGCGGTTGACGAAGAAGAAGTTACCGCAAAATCCATTGCAAAAGCCGAGCAGGAAATCAGGAAATTTGCGGAACCATTAAAAGGAATGGGATTAAAAATTTCTTACTTGGTTAAAGTTGGCAGCCCTTGCTCGGAAATAGTCAAAACCGCCGAGGAGCTTAACGTCTCTATGATAATAATGGGACACCGCGGGCACAACCTTGCGGAGGAATTGCTTTTGGGCAGTACAGCCGAAAAAGTTTCCCGCAAAAGCAGTAAGGCTGTTTTATTGATTAAATAACTTTTAACGACACGGTTCGTCACCCGTTCGACTGAATTTGTAAAAGGGAAAGATACGTATGCAGGACAAAATATTAATTATCCGCACACAACAGTGCAGAAAAAGCGACGTGATAATTAGATTCCTAAAGGAAAACAACGTTCCTCATGAAATAAAATATGTTGAAACCGACCCTGAAGCACAAAGACTTTTTAAAGCCTTTAACTTAAAAGCTTCACCCGGAATAATAATTAACAACCAGTCCGTAAATCCCTACGGACTGGTTGAAAGATGCAAGGTAAAAGAACCGGAGAAAACCAAAAAGTTGTTCGAGGAACTGCTTGCAGCCGGAGATTAAATGAACGGCAATATTAAAGAAAACACGCGCCCGACCCTCCCGGAGATGACTCTCGCCTTTCTAAAGATTGGCTTCACGGCTTACGGAATGGCAATTCTCCAACAAATCAAAACTTTAATAATAGGACAAAAATGGCTGACCCGCGAAGAAGTTGACGAAGGACTTGGCATGGTGCAGCTTTATCCGGGCCCTTTAATGTTTAACCTGGCAACTTATTCTGCTTACAGAACACGCGGTTTTTGGGGAGCTGTTGTCGCGACTTTTTCATTTTTAATACCTTCCTATTTATTGATGCTTGTTCTTTCCTGGGCTTACTTTCAATACGGCTCAATCAGCTGGGTACATCCTTTGTTCATCGTGTTGGAAGCAATGGTAGTGGGAATAATAGCCCACATATTTTTGGATTTCTCAAGCCGTTACGTAAAAGATGCTAAGAACGCAACTGTGGCAGGTTTGGCTTTTTTGTTAATGGTTTTCAAGGTTCAAGCGTTTGTAATTGTTTTGCTCGCAATTGTCTTCGGTATTGTTTTTCACAAAAACGAACAGAACGGGAAAACTTACGCTGGAGAGAAAAAAATTCTAATCCCCGGGGCGTTAAAAAGCAGAATTTGGGGAATAATCCTCAGTGTGGTAATTCTAATTGCTTTTTTAGCAATTGGCTTTATTGTCGGTCAATGGGATTTGACACTGGCAATGTTTAAAATCGGTGCCGTGGCTTTTGGCAACGGCAACACGATAATGCCCCTCCTTCAGCAGGAAGCCGTAATTTCCCATCATTGGTTAACAATGAAAGAATTTGCCGACGGAATAGGATTCGGGCAAATAACCCCCGGACCGTTTTTGATTACTTCAACATTCATCGGCTACAAAGTGGGAGGAATTTGGGGAAGTATTCTTGCAACAATGGGGATGTTTTACCCCTCATTTCTTTACACTTTGATTATGACGGAAATTTACGAAAAAATTAAAGGGAGGAAATCAATACGAGCCGCTCTTGTTGGGATACTTGCCAGCTTTACCGGAATGTTGTTGTTTGTTTTAATTAGTCTCGGTGAAATCAGTTTAACTAACCCGGTGGCTTACGTTTGGGCGGTTTTTGCTTTTATTGCTGTCAGGTTTTTCAAAATAAATATTTTGTGGATATTTTTGGCGGGAATTTTTGCAGAGCTTGTTCTTTTCTTTATCGGCATTCCAATAGTTTAAGAATTAAAGAATTTACAACGAGGCGACAAAATGGAAAACAGGGAGGGAAAAATAAAAAGGGCTCGCAGCTTTTTGCGAACCCTTTAAGGAGATTGTTGTTACGGCAGATTACTTCATTAGCACTAACTTCTTAGTCGCTGTGAATTCGGAGGTTTTTATCTGGTAGAAATAAACACCGCTTGCAAGATTACCGGCGTTAAACCGAACGCTGTAAACCCCGGCGTTTTGTTTTCTGTTCACAAGTGTTCTTACCACATTGCCTAAAACGTCGAAAACAATAAGTTTTACATCCGTTGTTTTCGGTAACGCGTAAGAAATGAGTGTTGTCGGGTTAAACGGATTCGGATAATTTTGGTAAAGTGAGAACTTCTTTGGGGTTAAATCGGAAATTTTCTTTACACCTACTAAAGTTGTGTCGAATCCTAATTTAGCCATCTGCTCTTTTGTTAAAGGAGTGGCATATTTCATCTGATGCAAATCCCACGTATCCTTTCCGATTTTACTCCAATTTTTCGAAGCTCCTGCGGGGTCGCTTGTGTTGCCGTTGTAGGTAATGAAATCCATCTTAAACGACCTTTGGTAATCGACAGGCATCGGGACAATTCCTTGCATCCAGCTTAAAGTGCTGTCGCTTTCGTTCCAAGTAGCAAAGTGGATTTTACCCGTGCTGTTGTAATCTTCTATTGCAGCAATGTGACCGCCAAAGTTCTCGTGGCAGTCGGTACATTTCCTTGCACCGTCCTTGGTAATTGTGTGGGAAGTAAAAGGACCGAATGCCGCAAATGCCTTGCCTTTGTAGGTAAGAGTCTGGAAGGACAATGGGCCAATTTTGCCATCCGCCCTGTTTGCCAGAATAACGAAGCCGGTTAACTTTTTGTAAGCCCGCTTAATGTGGTGCTCTTCCATGCTTTCGAAATGGCAGTTGTAACAACTCAACACCGTTTGTGCGTGGCAAGCCGTACAGTCAAGTTTGCCGTTGTGCGGGTCGTTCGAAGAGTGTGAGGAAGGCAAATTTGCGTGGCATCCTTCGTCGGAACAACTTGCCGAAATAACGCCAGGTTCGAGCATACTGTTGGGCGCGCTGCCGTCACCGTGAATGTCTTCGGACTTGTGGCAATCCCAACATTTAAATCCCGCGTCCCTGTGAACGTCCGAAATCTTCAGCAATTTTGCCTCTGTTTTCTGACGCCCGTGACAGGAGTAACATTGATCCACCGAAAGAGAATCGGGATTGAACGAGGAATTTGACGGGTGGCAATCTGCGCAAGACGGTTTGTAAGTTGCGGCATCAATCGGATTGCCGTCGGCATCCGTTGAGCCGTGGCACCCTTGGCATCCGAGGTTCGAAATCGGAATGTTCGAAATATTCTCAAATCCGCCGTTGTCTTTCGAATACCAAGTGGCTTTACCCTGACGCGTTGCGTGCAGGCTTGTTTTGAAGTTGTCGCTGATGTCCTGCACATCCGTTTCCAGAGCTTCCATTTGCTGCTGGGTTAACGGGGAAGCGTAGAACATTTGATGCCCGTCCCAGGTGTCTCCTATTTTACTCCAATTCTTCGAAGGACCGGCAGGGTCGCTCGTGTTGCCGTTGTAAGTTAAAAAGTCCATTTTGAAATTGGTTTGGTAATCCGGCGGCATGGGGACAACACCGTGTTTCCAAGATAAAGTACTGTCGGCATTATTCCACTTGGCAAAAACAATCTTACCCGTTGCTTTGTATTCCTGAACGGTACTATTGTTGTGGCATTCGTTACATTTCCTTCCTTCCTTCTTTATTGTGTGCGGCGTGAAAGGACCGAAAGCAACAAACGATTTGCCTTTGTAAGTCATTGAAGAAAACGTCATCGGGTAAACTTTACCGTCTTTTGCCCTGTTAGCCAACAAGACAAAATCTGTTATTTTTTTGTAAGCCCGTT
>JALWGH010000209.1:5959-9715 GCA_027013735.1 Melioribacteraceae bacterium | reverse complement strand
TAATGGCGGCAACCATTGGAATCATGAACCTGATATTGCCGTGCTTATTAGCACGCAGTATTGCTTTTATTTGAGACTTGAACAAATCCTGATTGTCTAACAACAAACGTATTCCCCGCCAACCGAGGAAAGGATTTTGTTCTTTCAAATCAATCGGGAAAACTTTGTCCCCGCCAATATCAAACGCACGGATTATTATCGGGAGAGGATAAATCCGCTCGGCAAACTTCTTGTAAACTTCGTACTGCTCTTCTTCGTCGGGGAAGGCGGTAAACAAATCAAAAATCTGCTCGGTACGAACAAGCCCTACTCCCTCCGTACCGTTGTTCACCGCAAGCTCAAGCTCGTCGCACAAATCGATGTTTGCCAAAACTGTAATTTTCTTACCGTCTTTTGTTACGGCAGGCTGGTCTTTTAATTTTTTAAGTTCTTTATCGTAAACGTTGAGTTTCTCAATTTTCTTTTTGTAAAATTTGAGCTGCTCTTCGGTCGGGTTAATAATTATCTCGCCGTGGAAACCGTCAACTATTAAAAGATCTCCGTCCTTGATTTTTGCGGTAGCTTCGTGCGTTCCAACGACTGCAGGAATACCCAAGGAACGTGCAACAATAGCAGCGTGGGAAGTCAATCCGCCGTAATCGGTAACGTACCCTTTTGAATTAACACGGTTAAACAGCAACGTGTCCGCAGGAGTAATTGTTTGTGAAACAACGATTACATCTTCCTCAATTCTTGATTTGAGTTTTTTCTTTTTTAGGTTTCTTATTATTCTGTTCTTAATATCTTCAATGTCGTAGGAACGTTCCTGCAAATACTCGACGTTGCTGTCTTGCATTAACTGCTGGTATTTCGAGATTTCATCATTAACAATAAATTCGGGGCTCTTCCGTTCCTTTTTCACCCGTTCGGCAATAGTGCTACGCAGAATTGGATCATCGAGAATCATTAATTGCGCTTCAAAAATAGCAGCACGCTTCTCTCCGATTTTGTCTATTGCCATATTAAATATTTTTGTCAACTCTTTCTTCGAACGGTTAAAAGCTTCCTCCAGAGCCTCTATTGCCAAGTCAACGTCTTCAACGTAATAATCCGCAACCTCCTCGTCAATCCGGTGGTAAATGTGCGCCTTACCGATTGCAATACCGGGAGCGGCGGCAATGCCACGCAAAAGATTTCCGTAAGACTTACTCTTCATCGAAACCTCTCTCGAAATAATCAATTATTTCTTTTGCAGCTTCCTCTTCGTCTTCTCCGTCAAACGTCAACAACAATTTCGAACCTTTTGCTGCTGCTAAAGTCATTACGCCAATAATGCTTTTGCCGTTTATTTCCATTCCGTCCTTGTGAATAAAAAAATCGCTTTTGTATTTTGAAGCCATTTTCACAATGGTCGCCGCGGGACGCGTGTGCAAACCGGCGTTGTTAACTATTGTAACTTCTTTTTCAATCATTTTTCCCTGCCCAACAAATCTTCTGCCAAACAAATCAACAAGTTCTTTCCTTCTTCGTCTTTCAATTTGTTAGCAGCGCTAAGAGCCTTACGTGTGTATTTTTTGATTTCTTTTTCAGTAAGTTCAAAAACACCTAATTCTTCGTAAATAGTTTTGTATTTTAAAACATCTTTTTTATTAATTCCACTGTTTTTAATTATTTTCATCAAATCTTTTTTGTGCTGTCCTTTTGCAATTTCAAGAGCTTTCAACAGCAGAAACGTTTTCTTGCCTTCCACAAGGTCTCCGCCAATCGGTTTACCGAAATGTTTTTCGTTACCCGCAATGTCAAGATAATCGTCCTGCAGTTGAAAAGCCATTCCTAAATTTTTTCCGTACTCCTTAAGGTTTTTCAAATCCTCAGCCGAGCCGCCGCCAAGCACACCGCCTATTGCACAACACATTTTTAACAATGCCGCCGTCTTCTGCGAAATCATTTTTTTGTATTCGGCTATTGTAACATTTTTTCTCTTTTCAAAATCCGCATCAAGGCTTTGCCCTTCGCACACTTCAATCACACCGTCGGTAAAAAAGTTAATTGCCTCAAGGTAATTATTGCCCGCGTCCTTAAGCAAATATTTGTAGGCAAATGCCGTTAAGCTATCGCCGGTAAGGATTGCCGTACCCGTGTCGTATTTTTTGTGAAGTGTAAGCCTGTTTCTACGCTTGTCCGCGTTGTCCATAATGTCGTCGTGCACAAGCGTAAAATTGTGGAGCAATTCCACGGCAACGGCAGCGTTGTAAACATCTTTAAACTCGCCTCCAACAGCCTTAGCTGAGCCAAGCACCAAAAAAGGACGAATTCTTTTCCCCCCGCCCGTCATAATGTATTCGGAGGGTTTGTAAAGTGAAGCGGGAATTTTGTTTTTAAAAATCCTCGCAATTCTGTTTTCGACTTTTTTTATTTCACGGTTGTAAATCTGTTTGTATTTCTTTTCGTCTTCGCACATCAAAATAATTCCTTTTTTAAAATTAATTTTCCTTTAAGTTCTTGAACATTTTTACTGTTTGTTAAAATCATTATTGTAATTAAATCCTTGTTCCACTTTTTTAATAATTCGACAACGCCCGAAGCTCCCTTTTCCGTTACCGTTTTCAATATTATCCCGGCCGAAGATGCAAGGTCACCGCCCAACGCCAAAGCTTTTGCGAAGTCGAAAGAATTTTGAATTCCGCCGGAGGCAATCAATAGGAAATCGTAATGAGCTTTCAATTCCGCAACCGTGCGCACACAGTAAGAAGTAGGAAGTCCCCATTCCGAAAATCCGTCCGGCTCTTTGCCGTTTCTAATCTGTTCGATTTTACTCCAGCTTGTCCCACCCGCGCCTGCAACATCTATTCCCTGCACACCCGCATCAAGCAAAGCCTTTGCCGATTCCTTACCAATTCCAAACCCGACTTCCTTAACAATTACAGGTACCTCACAAAATTTCGTAAGCTCGTTAATCTTGTTAAGCAACCCGGTAAAATCAGGCTTTCCTCCCTCCTGCACTATTTCCTGTAAAAGATTAAGATGAACAAAAAGGGCATCCGCTTCCACAGTTTCCACAATTTTTTGAACAGGAGTAAAATCTTTAAATTGAATTAACTCCGCAGCACCAATGTTAGCAACCACCGGAACGCTTCTTGCTTTTTCTCTGATTATTTTAAAGGTTTTCTCCAACGATGAATTCTCGAGCATTGCCCTTTGGCTTCCAACACCAATCGGTATTTTCAACTCCTCAGCGGCTTCCGCAAGTAGTGCGTTAATATTTAACGATTCCTCAAACCCGCCTGTCATTGAAGCAATTAGAAAGGGGAAAGAAATTTTCTTCCCGAAAAAATCAACCTGTACGGAAACATCCGCTCCGGTTAATTCCGACGTAGCAAAGTGAAGGAAATCGTAATTTTCAAAGCCGTTTGTCTTCTCGGCAAATTTCGATTCCGTACTTAATGAAATTTCCACGTGGTCTTTTTTTCTTTTGCCGATGTTTCCCATTTCTCGAAAATTTTATTTCAAAAATAAAAAAATAGCATTGAAAAAATAAACGTTACTTACATTCAGGCTTAATATTATTAAAGAAAATCAAATCCAAAGAAATTAAAACAACTAATCTCTTTTCACCCTAATATTCAAAGACCTGAGCTCGGTTACCTTTCGCTCAACCAATAAAATCAGGCTCTTACGACAATTAATTATTTTGCGTAAAAATCAATCATTCTTTGCAAAGCTCTTTTGGAAACTTCGTTAAATTCGTCGGAAGTAAACGAGCGCATAATGCTATTA
>JALWGH010000209.1:0-5949 GCA_027013735.1 Melioribacteraceae bacterium | reverse complement strand
CTCCCAAGGTTCAACTTTTAAATTGTAAAAGTCACGGTAAGAAACTTCCGAGTCGTAATACTCGTCGCCCAAACCGCCGAAGCCGTGCCCGAACTCGTGAACAAAAATTTGACGTGCCTTTTTGTTCTTGGCTGCGGTCATTGAATAGTAATTGTAGATGGCGCCGCCGCCGTATTTTGAGGAATTAACCAAAATGTAAATCTGATCGTACGGAGCGCTTGCAGCAACGTCTCGCACTTCTTTGTAATCTGTCGTCATTAAATACCGCTCGCTGTTAAAAGTGTAATACGAAGAATTCAGCAAAGTATTTTTCCAAACGTTCTTTCCCGGGATGTCCGTCCCGCTTTCCACCGAAGGCGCAAGCACCGCCCAAATATTGATTTTGTCCTTATTCTCCTTAAAGGGTGAATAGTGAAATAAGTAGTTCTTAAATTTCTCGCAATCTTTACGAAACTCTCCTAACTCCGCCCTCGTGTAACCCTCGGGCAAAAAAACAATGTCCAACTTTTGGCTCGGGTCGCCCGAGTAATGCACTTGAAAGTTAGAATACCTTACTTCATTGTTCTTTTGAACAAAATAGTTCTTAGGGTCAACAAGCTTTTCAAAAATTTTGTGAAATTGATTTAATGAATCCCGCGAAAATATTTCAACAAAAACAGTGTCTTTCGGAAATGGAAAAATAACCGATTCACTGAAAACCCTTTTTATTTTCTTCGATTCTTCAGTCGTTTGCCATTCGCGGAAGAGTGTGGAATAGCCCCGTGAATAAAGGACTTTCTCCTTTTTCTTGTCCAAAACCTTAAAGAAATAAGCGCCGTAACGGAATGTGTCGATTAAAGCAGTGTGAGAACCTCCCCAATACGGTTCTTCGACTACCCGGTCGAAAAATACTTCTTCCCCGTAGTAATTTCCCCCGTGGTAATAATCAAGGCGCATTTGTTTGTCGGTAAAATAATCATCGAAATTTACTTGAGCAAAAAGGAGAGACGCTAAAAACCAAAAGAGTAAAATCTTTTTCATTTTACTTACTCCTTAATTCTAAAATTTACGTGAACCCGGCTTTACAAGCGGAATTCCCTGTTTGCACAAGGGACAGTCTTCGGGTTCAAAAGTCTCGGCAAAAAGAACCGCAGCCGAAAATTGCGGAACTTGAAAATTTACTTTACCATTACTCCTGTCAACAATCGAGCTTACCCCGACAACGACGGCATTATTCCGTTTTACTTCCTCAATTACTTCAAATACCGAACCTCCGGTGGTAATTACGTCCTCAACAATAAGAACCTTTTCACCATTGCGTAACTCAAATCCCCTCCTTAGAGTCATTCTACCGTTTTCACGTTCCGTAAAAATGAATCGTTTACCAAGCTTCCTTGCCACCTCCTGCCCGGCAACAATTCCGCCGATAGCGGGCGAAACAACGGTGTCGATTTCAAAATCCCTGAAATGATTTGCAATTTCCGCTCCGATTTTCTCGTTGTATTCGGGATATTGCAGAACTTTGGCACACTGGAAATATTTGTTGCTGTGTTTGCCGGAAGTCAAAAGGAAATGCCCTTCCAAAAGCGCGCCGGTCTTCTTAAAAATCTCAATAATTTCTTCTTGCATCATTTAACTCTGATGTTTTGTGTTTAAAAAAATCGCCGAGCATTTTACCCGGCGAGCGAATTATTAAAAATATTTCCATTTCACAAGTTAAATGTTTTAGTCAACCTTTTCCGTCTCAGGATCTTCCTTTTCCTTTGCTTTCTTTGAAGATGCTTTTTTCTTAATTTCCTTCACAACAAAGTAAAGTTCGTCGGTGTTTTTCTTGTTTTTAACAACAATCGTCTCTCCTTCCTTAAAGTGTTGCAAAAGGAGTTCCTCGGCAAGCGGATCTTCAATGTATTTTTGGATTGCCCGTTTCAAAGGACGAGCGCCGAATTTGGGATCGTAACCTTTTTCGGCAAGGAAATCCTGAGCCGATTTGTCAAGCTCTATTTCAATATTCCGCTCTCTCAAATTTTCAACGAGCTCTTTCATCTCAATCTGGATAATCTTCTTGATGTCTTCCTTGTTCAGATTTCTAAATACAATTGTTTCGTCAATCCTGTTCAAGAACTCGGGATTGAACAATCTTTTCATTGCATCTTCGACTGTGCTCTTTAAGTTTGCGTAATCGTCTGCGCTTTCCTCGCCTGCAAAACCAAAACTGCCCGTGGCTTTAATCTCTTTAGTTCCGACGTTGGAAGTCATTATTATTATTGTATTTTTGAAATCCACTTTGCGCCCGAGGCTGTCTGTTAATTGACCGTCGTCAAGCACCTGCAAAAGAATGTTGAAAACATCCTGATGTGCTTTTTCAATTTCGTCGAAAAGCACAACCGAATAAGGCTTACGCCGCACTCTCTCCGTCAACTGTCCGCCTTCCTCGTAACCCACGTATCCGGGAGGCGCACCGACCAACCTCGAAACGGCGTATTTTTCCATGTACTCGCTCATATCGATTCTAATTAAGGCATCGGTGGAATCGAAGAGGTACTGAGCCAACTCCTTAGCCAATTGGGTTTTTCCAACCCCAGTAGGACCAAGGAAAATGAAGCTACCGATTGGTTTATTAGCACGTTTTAACCCCGCACGCGTTCTGCGGATTGCTTTAGTTAATTTAATAATTGCTTCGTCCTGTCCGACAATTTTTTCTCTTAAAGCATCTTCCATTTTAAGCAGTTTTTCCGTCTCAGCCTGAACAACGCGCGTAACGGGGATGCCCGTCATCATTGAAACAACGGTTGCAATGTCGTCTTCGGTAACATCGTAAATTTCGTTTTCCATTTTCTTGCTCCATTCACGCTTGGCAATTTCCAAATCGGACTGCAAATGCCTTTCGCTGTCGCGCAAACGGGCGGCTTCTTCGTAATCCTGCTTTTTAACAACTTCTACTTTTTTCTTACGGATTTCCTCAATTTGTTCTTCAAGCTTTAATATTTCGTCGGACACCATAAAATTACCCATGTGCACTCTTGAACCCGCTTCGTCGAGCACGTCAATTGCCTTGTCCGGCAAATGCCTGTCCGTAATGTAACGGTCGCTCAGCTTAACAGCGGATTCAATTGCTTTGTCGGAATATTTTACGTGGTGGTGTTCCTCATATTTAAATTTAATATTTTGGAGAATTTCAATTGTTTCTTCCACGCTCGGCGGTTCAATCATTACCTTTTGGAAACGCCTGTCGAGCGCGCCGTCGGTTTCAATAAATTTCCGGTATTCGTCCAGAGTAGTTGCACCGATGCACTGAATATCTCCCCTCGCCAATGCGGGTTTGAACATATTGGAAGCATCGAGCGAGCCCGAAGCTCCGCCTGCGCCAACAATGGTGTGCAGCTCGTCGATGAAAAGAATCACATCGTCCGCTTTCTCCAATTCGCTCATTAAAGCTTTCATTCTTTCCTCGAACTGCCCGCGGTATTTGGTACCCGCAACAAGTCCTGCAAGGTCAAGAGTAACAACTCTTTTGTCTTGCAAAATCCGGGGCACTTTTCTTTGAACTATTCTCAGAGCAAGTCCTTCGGCAATAGCTGTTTTGCCCACACCGGGTTCACCGATGAGAACGGGATTGTTCTTTTTACGCCGGCTTAAGACCTGCGCAACGCGTTCTATCTCTTTTTCCCGCCCGATTACCGGGTCAAGTTTGTCCTCGGTCGCCAATTTTGTTAAATCGCGCCCGAAATTATCGAGCACGGGGGTCTTGGTTCTTTCCGGCTTTTTGGGCGAAAAAGTTGAAGGAGCAAAAGGCTTGCTCGGCTGGGAACTTCCCTTTGAGCTTAAAATGTTATTTAACTCCGACCTTGCGCTTTCGTAAGTAACGTTAAAAGTATTTAATATTTGTGTCGCAATGTTGTCTTCGTCCCTTAAAATGGAAAGAAGAATGTGCTCGGTTCCAATCACGTTGGAGCGGTAAATTTTCGATTCAATTTGCGTAATTTTCAAAACTTTTTCCGCCTGTTTGGTAAGCGGAATATTTCCAATCGTAATTGTTCCGCCGGAAGATTTAACGGCGTCCTCAATTGCCTTTTTCAGTTTGAGAAGGTCAACTCCCAAATTATTTAATATTCTAATTGCAACACCTTGTCCCTCGGCAATAATTCCGAGTAAAAGGTGTTCCGTACCGATATATTCGTGTCCCAAACGCAGGGCTTCCTGCCTGCTGAGTCTGATTACTTCCTGAACCCTTTCAGAAAAATTTCCGTTCATTATTTTAGCACCTAAATTTTATTAAACTTTGAATTTATTACAAATAATTTCGTATTTCTGTTCCGTGAAATAAGCTAACTATTTTCATACTAAGGTTACAACTTTTTATCGGAATTTTCAAGATTTTTTAAAGTATTTTCGAAATAAAAATTTCATTATCCGTGGGATATTTAGTATTTTAAGGAACGAACAAATAAAAATTCATAGGAGAAAAAATGGAAGTTTTAGGTGGTTTATCGGTAGTAATCATTATTGCCGTAATTATTTTTCTAATAATATTAATTTACTATGTGCCGGTAGGACTTTTCATCACGGCATATTTTTCAGGCGTAAAGCTCAAAATCTTCAAAGATTTGGTAGGAATGCGCCTCAGGAAAGTTTCCCCCGTAATTATTGTAAGAAGTTTAATTTCAGCAACAAAAGCGGGATTGAAACTTGACACTTCACTGCTCGAAGCCCACTACCTTGCCGGCGGGAATGTGCCGAACGTTGTAAACGCTCTGATTTCCGCAAGCAAAGCAAATTTGAACTTAACATTTGAAAAAGCCGCTGCAATCGATTTAGCCGGCAGGGACGTGCTCGAAGCCGTCAAAATGTCGGTTCTTCCAAAAGTAATTGAAACACCCTTGGTTGCGGCAATGGCAAAAGACGGCATTCAACTTAAAGCCGTTGCAAGAATTACGGTACGGGCAAACATCGAAAGGCTCGTCGGCGGCGCGGGAGAAGCAACAATTCTTGCCCGTGTTGGCGAAGGAATTGTTTCCACAATCGGTTCAAGCGATTCCCACAAAGACGTTCTCGAAAATCCCGACAATATTTCCAAAGCCGTTTTAAGAAAAGGTTTGGATGCCGGGACTGCATTTGAAATTCTCTCAATCGATATTGCCGACGTTGACGTAGGAACAAACATCGGTGCAATTTTACAAGCAAACCAAGCGGAAGCGGATTTGAAAGTTGCCAGAGCAAAAGCCGAAGAAAGAAGAGCCGCCGCCGTGGCAACAGAGCAGGAAATGAAAGCGGAAGTCGCAAAAATGCGCGCCAAAGTTGTTGAAGCCGAAGCCGAGATTCCAAAAGCAATTGCCGAAGCTTTCAGAAGCGGTAACCTTGGAATAATGGACTACTACCGCCTGAAAAACATTCAAGCGGATACGGATATGCGTAACTCAATAGCAAAACCGGGCGATACAAAAGGCGAGAAAAACAATGGATAAGTTATTTGATTATTTAATAATCGGATTCATTATTTTTAGCGCAATAAGTTCCGTTCTCAAAAAGAAGAAACCTATTCCCCAAAAGGCGGAGGAAGAAATTCCTCTGCCCGAAGGACCGGACGAAGATATGCTCCGCTGGGAGCAAGAGAATTCCCCTTCCATTCCTTCTGACGAATACACTTCGGAAGAGAAACCGGAGGAGCAAACAATTATTCCCCCTACTTTCGATGCTGAATACGAAACACGTTACATTGACCCGACAAAACAAAAGAAATTGGCTGAAGAAGTAAAGGAAGACGAAGAAAAATTCACCGAAAAAGCGGAAGAATTTTTAGAATCTCAGGCAAGCTACAAACAGCAAGAGAAAGAAAATAAAATAGCTCTAACTATTAGGAATAAAATACATTCCGAAGATTATCTAAAGGAATTTTTTGTGGTTTCCGAGCTCTTAAACAAACCTTTGGGATTACGCGATTATGGCGCCTAAAAAATTCGTCCTGAAAAGAAC
>JALWGH010000208.1:2217-3076 GCA_027013735.1 Melioribacteraceae bacterium | reverse complement strand
GTTTACGGGGTTACATCATCCTGCGGGCTTACCCGCTTGAACATCCGGTTATTGACGGCAGTAATGTGGACTTTGGAGACGATGGCAAGCCGGGGCTTATTAAAATTGTTAATAAAAGCTACATCATTATTGAGGACTTTGAAATTCGCAACCTTGAAACGTCGGATGCGGGGGTATTTCCTGCTGGTATTTGGATTTCCGGGGCGTGCGACCATATTCAAATCATTAACAACGACATTCACGGCATCAGACAAAAAAATGCAAACGGCGGAGCGCACGGCATTGCTGTTTACGGCACGGACGCCGTACACCCTATTAAAGAATTAACTTTGTGGGATAATGAAATTTACGATTGCAACCTTGGCAGCAGCGAAGCGGTTGCTTTGAACGGTAACGTTGAAAATTTTGTTGTCAAATGTAACGACATTCACGACGTTGACAACATCGGATTTGATTTCATCGGGTACGAAGGAACTTGCCCGACGGAAGAATACGACCGGGTAAGAAACGGACTGGTTGAGTACAACACCGCATTTAATGTGGACAGCAGAAACAACCCGGCTTACAACGGCGAAGGCAGCGCGGGCGGATTTTACGTTGACGGCGGTAAGAACATTATTTTCGATGGCAACACGGCTTACAATTGCAACATCGCTTTTGAAATTGCAAGCGAGCACGGAGGTAAAGACGCTGAAGGAATCATAGTTAGAAATAATTTTCTTTTTAATAATCACGCCGCCGGCATTTCAATTGGCGGTTACGATTCTCAAAGAGGTAACGTAGTTAATTGTGCAATTGTAAACAACACACTTTACAAAAACCACAACGAGAGTTTTAACTGGGGCGCAGAGTTTTTCAT
>JALWGH010000208.1:0-2207 GCA_027013735.1 Melioribacteraceae bacterium | reverse complement strand
GGAATAATATTTTTTACTCGGATTCCAATTCTGCGTTGATTGACTATTCTAACACAACAGGGACAAATCTTGATTTTGATTACAATCTTTACTATTCCGAGAGCGGGGGAAAATTCATTTGGCAAAATTCAGAATACGGTAGTTTTAATGATTTTCAAACCGGAACGGGCTTGGATTCGAATTCCCTTTTTGCCGACCCGATGCTGGACGAATACAGTATTACAACTCATCTTATTCCTTTCTTAAAAGAAGTCTCGCCTGCAATTGACAGGGGAGTCAACTTGCCGGACAGCCTTGTAGGGATTCGGGACTTTGTGGGATTTCCCCGGATTGTTTTCAGTAATATTGACATCGGTGCAATTGAGTTTGACATTCCCATTAAAGTAGAAGACAAGCAGACTCATCCTTCGACCTTTAAACTTTCCAATCCTTATCCGAATCCGTTGGTAAGCGGGAAAGAGAAAGGTGCCTCCGTTACTTCGTTCCGTTTTTCATTCCCCGCCGAAATGTTAGGGAAAAATTATTCCGTGAAAATTTATGACCTCCGGGGAGCAGAAGTAAAAACAATAGCCGAGGGTGAAATAAACAAGGAAAAATATTTAGGCTTTTGGGACGCAAAAAATTCTTGGGGAAACGTCGTGCCTTCGGGAATTTACTTTTTAGTTCTGCAAAGCAACGGGAAGTCAATCACGAAAAAGATTTTTGTTGTGAAATGACGCTGAGTCTGGAGTTTGTCAAAAATCATTATTTTCATTAACTTTGCTCGAAACCAAATGAAATTTTAGGAGCATTGTGAAAGCCTTTCTTTTATTTTTTCTTTTGTTTGCCGGCATAATTCCTGCTCAAATAATTTTGCCACCTCGTATGATTGCGGACACGCTTTCGCTTAGCAAAGAATTTAAGGATTTTAGTTATTACAAGGGTGAGCTCGATTTTGACGGCGACGGTAAAAATGAAATTATTGTGTACAACTATTCCGATTCTATTAGCAATTTTAAGATTTACAATAGTAACTTTTCCTTGTTGAAGCAATTTGAGGCAGCCTCGGCAAAAGAGAAATTTGCATTAGGATATGAGAAAATTATTAATAAAGGAAAGAAGTCGGATTTATTTATTCCTTATTTTGCCCGTTCAAAAATCAAGTTTTTTATTTATTCGAGAGTTGGCGAACAAATAGTTGAAAAAGAAATTTATTCCTTGCCTCATAGTTCCTCAATGAAATGCTATTTTAAAACTTTTGTAGCGGGTGAATATCTTATTGTGGGATTAAACGTTATTTATCCTAATAAAAAAGAATACCGTCAAATATTTGCTTTTGACATTTCTGACAATTACAAGTTCAAATGGGTTATTAAGACAGCGGATTATGTTTCAAGATTTTTTTATTCAAAGAAATTTCCGGACAGATTTTTTTACGTTTCTCTGGGATTTTCAAACCGGCATTACCATATTTATTCTCACAAAACGTTTTACAGAATCGTTAAAAACACTAAGAAGGTTTTTATTGATACCACATTTACAACAAAGTCATTCCCACAACCGGACACCGCGGCACCTGATTATTCAACGGATAAAATATCGTCGTTGGTGGTTTGTTCAATTAAAGGGCGCTACATTAAAAGAATTAAACTTGAAAAAATGGTTTTAAAAGACGTATCTGCTGAAAGCGATTCGTTGTTTTTACTTTCGTTTACAAAAAAGACTAAAAATAAAAAGGTCGTCCTGTCAAAATTTAATCCCCGAAATTTTGACCTTAAAGAAATTGCCGGTTATACATTTGGAAAATATTCATTGCACTTAATTGGTCCTTCTGTTTTTGTTAAGCACAAGAATGAAATAACTCATTTCTTTTTTAATGGGAATAAATTAATTCAGAAGGGTAAAGTTAATTTGGATGAAAGCGCGGGATTGCTTTTTTACATTAAAAAGGTTCACGGTTACTATTTCTTTTTATGTGGACACGATGTTTTAGTGGTAGATTCACTTTTTAAATTAGTTGGGTCAACAAAAATTGGCGGCTTCCGCGATATTACTTTTTCTACCGCATTGAATGCTTTTGTGTTAAAAAGAATAGATCAGGTTTGGGTTTTTAGACTACGTCAGGCAGATATTTTTGAAAGGATTTCCCCATATTTTCTCAATGTTTTTATTAAGATTATTATTGTTCTACTGATTTTTGTTACGATATTGTGGATGCTAACGATGCT
>JALWGH010000207.1 GCA_027013735.1 Melioribacteraceae bacterium | reverse complement strand
AACAGGAGATTTTATGAATGTAATCCCAAGAAATAAATATTTAACACAAGTAAAACCTTTTAAGAAAAAGAACATTATTAAAGTTTTGGTAGGTCATCGCCGTTGCGGAAAAAGCTATTTGCTCAAATATCTTGTTGAACAGATTAAAAAGAGTGAACCAAGGTCCAACATTATTTTTATTGACAAAGAACTTTACGAGTTTGATTTTATTAAGGACGACAATAGTTTGTACAAATATATTAAGTCCAAAATGAAAAGAGGGTTTAATTACATTTTTATTGACGAGGTACAGGAGATTAAAAATTTTGAAAAAGTTCTCCGTGATTTGTACAAAAGAAAAAACACGGATATTTACGTAACCGGTAGTAATGCTCACTTATTCTCAAGCGAATTAGCTACTTACCTTTCGGGGCGATATATTGAAATAAGAGTCAATCCGCTTTCTTACGTTGAGTTTTTACAATTTCACAAATTGGAAAACACTGATGAATCTTTAATGAAATACCTCCGGTTCGGCGGGATGCCTTATTTAATGCACCTTGATTTGGAGGATGAAATAGTTTTCAGTTATCTCAAAAGCATTTACGATACTTTGATTTTAAAGGATGTTGTTTTACGACATAATCTAAGAAATCTTGAGTTCTTAATTAAGCTTACCAAATATCTTGCGGAAAACACGGGTAATATTATTTCGGCAAATAAAATTAGCGCCTACTTAAAGAATCAGAGAGTAAATGTTCCGGTGAACACAATTATTAACTACCTTAATTTACTTGAATCTACTTTTCTTATCGATAAAGTTTCAAGGATGGATTTAAGAGGTAAGAAAGTATTTGAAATTAATGAAAAATATTTCTTCGGCGATTTGGGGCTAAGAAACTCACTAATTGGGTTCAGAGCGCAGGATATTGCTAAAATTATTGAAAACGCCGTTTACAACCATTTGATTTATTTGGGGTTCGATGTGAAAATCGGTGTTTCCTCGGGGAAAGAAATTGATTTTGTTGCGGAGAAAAAGAATCGTAAAATGTATGTCCAAGTCAGTTATTTAATTTCAGATCAGGCAACATTGGAAAGGGAATTCGGGAACTTGTTAGCTATTAAAGATAACTACAAGAAAATAGTTGTAAGTATGGACAATATTTCCTTTGACGATTACGAAGGAATAGAACATTACAGATTAATTGATTTCCTCAGTTCGGAAAAAGTTTAGAACGTAAATTTTAACAAACTAAACAAAAACACTCCCACGGGTTGAAACCAGTGGTTACCGAGATGTTGCTCCGCAGGAGCTTCTTCCTGTTCTATACTTTGTGTCCTACAAAGATGTTCTCCCGCAGAATGCAGGACAAATGATAAATTACCTTGAGCAGTTTCTCAATCTTAATTTTCTCTGTTTACAGTTAGCTGTTCTCTGAAAAAGCACGTCTTACGTCTAGCTTCTTGCCTCTAGCGTTTAACTATTTCTTATTTCTTATTTCTTCTTCCTTATTTAAATTTCTGCCACCAAATTTAAACTTGCACAACCATTTACAGCTCATCCTTTGAAAAATATTTTTTCGTCTCGGCTACAATTATCGGCGAGAGTGCCAAAAGTCCGATTAAGTTCGGGAAAGCCATTAGTCCGTTAAAAATATCCGCTATTCCCCAAACAAGATCAAGTTTACTGATTGCGCCGATTCCAACGAAAATAGTAAACAAATAACGGTAGGGCTTAATGATTTTTTCGCTGCTTAAATATTCGAGGGATTTTTCACCGTAATAAGACCACCCGAGAAGAGTGGAATAGGCAAAAAGTACAAGTCCGATTGAAACAATGTATTCACCAATCTTACTGCCGAGTCCGCTTGTGAAAGCAATAGAGGTAAGTGCCGCGCCGTTTACATCACTTGTCCAATGCCCCGAAATTACAATTACAAGTCCCGTAAGCGAGCAAACAACGATTGTGTCAATGAAGGTTTGAGTCATTGAAACGAGAGCCTGCGTAACCGGGTGTTTGGTTTGGGCAGCCGCCGCTGCGATAGGGGAACTACCGAGACCGGATTCATTAGAAAACACACCGCGCGCAACGCCCATTCGTATTGTTAACATAACCGTTGAGCCGAGAAATCCGCCAGCCGCAGCCGTTGGCGTAAAAGCTTTTTCGAGAATCAAAACAATCGCGGGAATGAGTTGGTCGATGTTGATTAAAAGAATTAAAAGCGCTCCGCCCATGTAAAATACAATCATTATCGGCACGAGAAAACCGGTAACTTTTCCGATTGATTTAATTCCTCCGATAATTACCGCTCCGGTTGCCAACATTAGCACGATTGCGGTTATCCACGTGGGTACGTTAAAAGTTGATTGCAGAGCTTGAGCAACCGAATTCGACTGCACTGTGTTCCCGATTCCGAAAGTGGCAACGGCGGCAAAAATTGCAAAGAGCGTTCCGAGCCATTTCCAACCGAGCCCTTTGGATATGTAGTACATCGGTCCGCCGCTCATATTACCGAATTTGTCCTTTTCCCTAAAATGCACGGCAAGCAAGGCTTCGGAATATTTGGTTGCCATTCCCACAAGACCTGTAATCCACATCCAGAAAAGCGCGCCGGGACCACCTGCGGCAATTGCAGTGGCAACGCCGGCAATGTTGCCTGTTCCTACAGTTGCAGAGAGGGCAGTCATCAATGCCTGAAAGTGTGTAATGTCGCCGGGTTGGTCTGTATCTTCCTTACGCTTAATTAAGGCAAGCCACAAAGAGTGCCAAAGTTTTGTGAATTGCAATCCGCGTAAACGGAATGTTAAATAAAGTCCTGTACCAACAAGTAAAACAATGGTGGGAACTCCCCAAACGTAATTACTGATTTCAGAAATTAAATTTTGCCAACTTGCCGAATCCATTTTTTCTCCGAATAGTTTAAAAGAAAAATTTGACTGGCAAAATACACAAATGTGAAAATATTTTAAAATAAGAAAGAAGAAACAAGAAATCCGTCTTCGCCCTCGCTATGCTCGGGCTACGCCGTGACAAGTGTTTTTCGCTAGACGCAAGAAGCAAGACGCCATATTCAGAGAATAGATAACAGTGAACAGTGAACAGAGAAAAATGTCTTTAACTTAAGACTTGTTTAATTGAAAATTAAAAGTGAATTTAAAAAATTACTGCGCTCTCTGCGGAAGTCCTTTGCGTCCTCTGCGTGGAACGTACTCCCAACTAAAGATTCTCAAAACTAATCAAAAATAAGATTGTTCGGAATTTAGGGGAGTTTAATAAAAAAGGAGGCTGTCAGCCCCCTTATTATTTACGAAAGTGCTTTTTGAATTATTTCTTTAAGCTTTTGTATAGTTTGGTCTTTGTCCTTGTAACCGTTTTTAACCGCTTTTTGTTTGTATTGTTTAGCTTTCGTGACGTTCCCTTCGTTCTCGTAAACGGCGGCAAGTTCGGCGTAAGCCTCGGCAAATTTAGGATTAAGTTTTATTGCCTTTTTAAAATAACTTTTTGCCTTTGTGTTGTTTTTAAAAACTTCTTTCTCGAAAAAGCCCACGGCAAAATTTAATCCTGCGTCTTTAGGTTTTTTATTTAATGAGTTGTTCAAAGTTTTGTACAGATTGTAATCTTCAAAGCGGAGTTTGGTGTAGAGCTTCTTATTTAAATATTCAACCATGTCGTTGAATTTGTTGATGTCGAGGTAACCTGTAATGAGAGTAATGAACTCGCCCTTTGAGTTAAACAATCCGGTAGAAGGGTAGCCTGTTACGCGCGCGGCTTGGGCAAATTCGCGGTTGGTAAATTGTTTGCCTTGGAAATGAACCGTGCCGTCTTTTTCGGGATTTATTCTTGCGGTAATAAAATATTTTTTCAAAGTCTTTTGGATATTTGCGTCGCTGTAAGTTTTCTCGTCCATTACCTTACACCATTTGCACCAATCGGTGTAAAAATCCACCAACAAATATTTTTTCTGTTTTTGTGCGAGTGCTAATCCTTCGTCGAATTTGTGCCATTTAATATGCTGGGCAAAGTTTGCCGTGCTAAAAACAAATACAAGAAAAATTACTACTGAAAGAAATTTTTTCATTTTTTCTCCAATTAAAAATTAATTAACGTTTGTTTGATGCAATTTTAGCAATTTTGGTTCGGAATTTGACGTAACTAATTTATTGATTTGAGAACTCATTTGCGAAATAGCCCGAGAATTTATTAAATTGACTTAGCGAATTCTCGGGTTAAAGTTAAAATGAAGATAAAAAGAGAAATTTTTGACGATTTAAAAAGTCATTTAAGCAAAAAAGAAATTTCCGTAATAGTAGGTCCCCGCCAAGCCGGAAAGACAACCGTGATGCAAGAGCTCCGGAAATATTTACAATCACAAGGCGAAAGAACGCTTTTTTTGAATTTGGATTGGGAGTCGGATAAATTACATTTTGAATCCCAAGAGGCTTTGCTGAAAAAGATTGAATTGGAGTTGGGGAAAAAGAAAGGATATGTCTTTATTGACGAGGTTCAGAGGAAGGAAAACATCGGTATTTTCTTGAAGGGAATATATGATAAATCTTTTCCGTACAAATTTATTATTTCGGGTTCAGGTAGTATTGAACTAAAAGAAAATATTAAGGAATCTTTAATTGGACGAAAGAGATTGTTTACTCTTTTACCTGTAAGCTTTAAAGAGTTTTTAAATTTCAAGACAGATTACAAATTTGAAAATAGCGAGGCAAAGTATCTTGAAATTGAAAAAATCAAAGGTGAAACTCTGCTAATGGAGTATCTTACCTACGGCGGTTATCCGCGGGTAGTAACGGAAGTTTTAACTAAAGATAAAATCATACAAATAGACGAAATATTTAAAAGCTACATTGAGAAGGATATTGTTTTCCTATTAAGATTAGATCGACCGGATGCTTTTTCTACCTTGATAAAATTATTATCTTCCCAGTTGGGGAGACTCGTTGAGTACTCCAATTTAGCAATGAATGTTAGTCTTTCCGTTCCTACGATTAAAAAATATTTATGGTATGCCGAAAAAACTTTTATTGTAAAAGCAATTTCTCCTTTCTTTAAAAATGCTAAAAAGGAAATAGTAAAGTCACGGAATATCTATTTTTACGATTTGGGACTAAGAAATTATTCAATTGGAATTAAGGTTACTGATGTTCGCCAAGACGAATTGGGGTTTCTTTTTCAAAACTTTGTGTTAAATCTTTTGGAGAAAAAAATTGAGTTGACGCCATATTCAATTAAATTCTGGAGGACAAAGGATAAAGCCGAAGTGGACTTTGTTGTGCAGGCCTCCAATGAAGTTATTCCTATTGAAGTGAAATATCAAGAGTTTAACAAAATGAATTTAAGTATGGTACCTCGTTCGTTAAGAACATTTATTAATAAATACAGTCCGTGGAAGGCTTACATTGTTAATCTTAACACTCATAAGGAAATTCAAATAAACAGCACCGTTGTTGAATATATCCCTTACTATTATTTATTAGATAACGAATTTGAATTGTTTTAAACAAAATAATTGAACTAAAGAACTAATGTAAAAAGCGCTCCTTTTAAGAGCACTTTCTATTTTACGAACCATTTTACGATTAAGCGGTTGATACGATTTTCCCATTGCTGCGGACAGCTAACTTGGATTTTGGTCTTTGTGAATTCTCTATTTGAAATTGAGCTACTAAGTGAGACAAATTTTCAGTTAAGCGATTTAGCTCCGTAGCCGCCTGCGCTATTTGTTGTACTCCTTGCGCTGTTTCGTTAGCAACGTTGCTAATTGCTTCGATGTTGCGGGAAACTTGCTCAACGGTGCTGGATTGCTCTTCGCTGGCGGCAGCAACCTGTTCAATTTCCGAAGTGGTAGCCTGAACACTTTGTAAAATGCTTTGAAAAGCTTCTGCAATTTCACTTGCCAATTTTTTGCCTCGGTTAACCACTTCGTGCGAAGTGGACATTGAATCTTTGGCGCCTTTGGCTTCTTTCTGAATTGCACCTATTGTGTCTTTTATTTCCTGAGTAGCTTTGGTGGTTCTTTCAGCAAGTTTTTGGACTTCGTCGGCAACCACGGAAAATCCGCGCCCATGTTCGCCGGCACGAGCGGCTTCTATTGCTGCATTAAGAGCAAGCAAATTGGTTTGGTCGGCAATCTCGTTAATTATTTGAATTATTTCTCCGATTTGCTCTGCTTTTTCACTTAAAGAATAGATTACCTTTCCTATTTGCTGTGATTGAGTAAATATTTTTTCCATTCCTTCTTGAGTCTCTTTTACCTTGTCAACTCCACGCAAAGCTTGCTCGTTAGAATCTTTAGCGGCTTGAGCGGCGCGCTCGGAGTTGCTCGCGGTTTCCATTATAGTTTTGGTTATTTCTTCCATTGCTGAAGCAACTTCAGCAGTTTGACTGCTTTGCTCTTGTACACCCGCAGCCATTTCTTCGGAGCTTGAGGAGATTTGTGTGCTTGCGCTTGCCGTTGCTTCTACGGCTTTGGTAATATTTTCGATAACAGCTTTAACTTTAGAAACTAATTTGTTAAAGTTTTCAAATAACTTTTTGATTACCTTTGTGTCACTCTCGCTTATTTCTACTGTCTCAGTTAAATTTCCCTCCGCAACTTTTTCCATTGAGTCAACTAATTTGTTGACGCTGGCATCCAAATATCTCTCGGCTTCTTTTACGTTACTGATGTCTGCAACAAATACAAGTGCACCCTTGATATTGCTGTTTTTGTCAAATATTGGTGAGCCTGTGTAAAGAATGTCTAATTTGTTATTCCCGGGTCTCGCTACTTGTTCTGAGCTGTGTTGTTGCTTGTCTTTCATTGCCATTTTCAATCTGCAATTTTCAGTTTGACAATGATCGGCTTTCATTAATTCGTAACAGTGGCTATTGTAAACCTCTTCCTTGGTTTTGCCTGTTAATTCCTCAATTTTTTTGTTAGCATATGTAATGTTAAAGTTAGTATCAATTGCTAAAACCGGAGTAGGCAAATTATCCAACATTTGATACTGTTCTTCAATCTGTCCAGCCAATTCCGTTAAGGCATTGATAATTTTACCTAATTCTCTATAATTTGTATAAGGCGGCTTGGCTCTGAAATTCTTTTTTAGTAATTGTGAAGTGTAGTAGAGGGTTTCTTTCAATGGGAGTAGAACTTTTTTCTTTAATGAATAGAATATTCCAAAGAAAAGTACTATCGCAGAGAGAGAAATTAATCCTACAGTAGTGAAAATCTGGATGTTAGCTTCTTTTACCAAGCTTGTTATATCCTTAAAAAAAATCACTTCTCCAATTATTTTGTTAGAATAGTCTTTAATTGGTAGATTTATTATGGCAATATTCTTATCTCCAATTTCGGTGAGAGAGTATTTATTTATATTACCTATCGATTTGAGATATGAAATGATTTTAGGATCGGAAAATAAGTAAAAAGTCTCATTGCCTTTTACAAAATCGGTTTGTTTTGCATCTCTACCGGTTTTTGAAAATATTGAAGAGTTAATAGCAACTGCATATTGCATATTTTTGTAGTTTTTAATTTTGTCTAGAATCTCTTTGATGGAAGAGCCAAATTCTACCGTGCCAATATGTTTCCCTTGGTAGTTAACCGGAGCAACAACTCTAATTCCCAATCCTGCTTTCCCAACTTCCAATCCTTCAATAGTTTTATTAAAAGTGTTGGCTTCTACTACGGTTTTACGAAAACCGGATAAATCGTCACCGTATTTACCGGGATAATGAATTCTTACAAAAGAAATAGCAGGGGGAAGATGGAACTGAAATTGTTTTATCCCAAATTTAGGCTTAAGGGAATTTTTGAAAATCGGATAAAGATGGTTAAATAAAGCTTGGCGTTTTTTTTGAGCAAAGTCTTTAATAACCTTGTCGTTGTTCAAAACCAATTTGGTTGCCATTTCCAAATTTGATATTTGGTTTTCGAGCAGGCTTTGAAAATTCGTCTTAACGGTTCTTTCTAAGGTTGCTATTTTCTCTCTTAAATTCTCCCTAAATACGAAATATGCTTTTAGGCTAAGTGCTAACGTCATTATTATAATAGTTGTTAAAAACATAATGACAGTAAAATTGAACAAAGAATTGAATTTTTTCATGATATATCCTTTCTTTGATTTTACTTTTCAACGATTATTTTCATTTTAATTATCGAATGAGCAAGTAAAAACTTTATGCCTGGGTAAATACCCTTTTAAATTCTTCTCTTATTTGAAAGTCTTTAATGAAAGCTTAAATTTGGTAGCAAAATATTCTTGCCGGTTTTTACTTTAAATATTTTGTCACGATTTTTTACTTTTACCAAAAACCTTAACGCAGATTGTTCCGAAGGAACTCTCCAACGGAGTCTCCAAAGGAGTCATTCTGACCTTTGGACCTTCGGAGCGAGCAATCCACGCTACGGTTTAATCTCAAATAGCTTTAGTAAAATTGATTGGAAATAGGTTAACGATACCAATAGCATCGAAGAATTAACTTGAACCCATTCAGGGTTCTGTTTCCTTTCCTTGTACCTTTTGTTCTATTAACATTGAACCCACCGCATCTTGCGGGGTAAACCGCTTCGCGGTTCTTTGAAACAGTCTCAATAAAATGATAAATAGCCATCCTCTCCCAAAGAGTTTATCCCGCAAAATGCGGGAGGTCGAAAGTGTGTAGAAAGGAAATAACAAAGATTAAAAAACGATGCCGAAAGTATCGAAGTAATTGTCCGCTTCAATTTTATCCACCACAATGAATGACGTCCCGCAAGCGGAGCGGCGGGACAAATCACTTTTCTACTCTTAAGTCTCAAGTAACGAGACATAAGTAATGAGCATTTTTTCTCTGTTCACTATTTACTATTATCTGTTCACTGAAAAGATCTTGCGTCTCGCCTCTAGCGTCTTGCGTTTAATTTCTCTGTTCACTATTCTCTGTTATCTGTTCGCTGAATAATTGCGTCTTGCGTTTAACCATTTCTTATTTCTGGTTTTTTCTTTCTTATTTTTCCACCGTTTTTAAACTTGTACCATTAGAAATTTATTTTCATTTTCAAAGAAAATATTTTTAGTTTTGTTGAATAAATTTTCAGGAGGTTGGGTTCGAACACAAATTCGGCACAAACGGCGCGCTTAATGCAAAGGTGCTTTTGTTAAATCAAAGTTACGAACCGCTGACGGTTTGTAATGTAAAGAAAGCCGTTATTTTAATGTACCTCGGTAAGGCAGAGATTGTAGCGGAAAAGAAAGAAATGGCTATCCGCTCCGCCAGCACAAGACTTCCTTGGCCTACGGTCATCAGGTTAAATTTTTACGTGAAGGTTCCATTCCAAAAAGTAATGCTCAACAGAAAAAATATTTTAAAACGTGACGGTTACAAATGCGCCTACTGCGGACGCAGTGATTTGCCTCTTACGATTGACCACGTAATCCCACGCTCGAAAGGCGGCGGGGAAACGTGGGAAAATTTGGTTGCCGCTTGTTATAGGTGTAACAACAAAAAAGGCAACAGAACTCCCAAGGAAGCGGGAATGCCATTGTTAATTAAGCCTTACCGTCCTTCCCACATAATGTTTTTAAAGAACAGCGTGAACCGTCTTGATGAGGCATGGAAGCCGTTTTTGTTTCAGTAATTATCATTGACTCAAATTTGCAAAAAGTTCACATCCCAAAATTTTGCTATTTTTATTTTCCGATTTTAAAATTTAATTTAAAACCGGCATTATTTGTCAGAGGTAATTATTATTGAAAAACCTTGGCAGGTAGAAACACTTAAAGGCTAGAAATTGCTCCTATCTTTTTTAGAGACGCAACAGATCCCGAAAAAAGTAAGCGGCATAAATGCGCAATAGGTGAA
>JALWGH010000206.1 GCA_027013735.1 Melioribacteraceae bacterium | reverse complement strand
AGCTTCCTTACAAAGCAAATGATTTTCTTGTGCAAGGCGCGACACTTTACACTTCCTATTTCCGCGTGGACAGAATTTCCTCGCTTTTGGATCCTTACCACGGCACGAATGTGCAACGGATTAACCAGTGGAAAACCGGCTGGCGAATTTTCAAAGCGCATCCGTTGTTCGGCGTGGGGGACATTGACCTGAACCAAATTTACCTGCAGTACCGCGCACCCTACGAGACGGAAACATTCGGGCACCTGCACAACGATTACGTTCACGTGCTTGCTATTTTGGGTAGCGTCGGACTTGTTGTTTTTCTTTTCTTGCTTTTTAAAATTTATTCTGTCGATGTCAGAATTTATTCGGAATTAAAAAACATTCCGTTCGCTTCTTCTTTTGCGTTAGGCACAATCGGTGCTTTTACGGCAATGCTGGTTTCCGGCTTGGGCGAGTGGAACTTCGGCGATCAGGAGATTGCCACAATGCTTTGGTTCTTTACGGGACTGAACATTGCTTTCTTTAAAATTTACGGTAAGGGAAAAAATGCCGGTTAGAGTTTCCTCAATAATAATAGCCAAAGACGAAGAACGTAACATCGGGCGGTGCATTGAGAGCCAATTGAATTGCATTGACGAAATCGTTGTTTTGGTTGACGAAGAGACTAAAGACAGAACGGCGGAAATTGCGGCGTCTTACGAAAAGGTAATAATGATTTTTACAGAGTGGGAAGGTTACGCAGGCACAAAGAAAAAGGCGCTGGAATTTACAACGGGAGATTGGATTTTGTGGATTGACGCCGACGAAGCCCTTTCGCCGGAGCTTTGCGGGGAGATTCAAAAATTTAAAAACGAAGAAGAGACGGAAGAAGCGGCATTTAAAATTGCACGCCGGGCTTTCTTTTTAGGAAAGTGGATTAAACACGGCGGCTGGTATCCCGGGTACGTGACCCGGCTCTTTAAAAAAGACAAAGCAAGATTTAATGAAAATGCAGTTCACGAAGGGCTGGAGGTTGACGGCAAGATTGGCTTGCTAAAAAACGACATTTACCATTACACCGACCCTGACATTTACCATTACTTCAAAAAGTTTAACAATTACACTTCCCTTGCCGCAGAGGAGTTAAGAAAGAAAGGGAGAAAATTTTCAGTCAGCGACATTTTATTAAGACCGTCTTTTTTATTCGTTAAAATGTTTATTTTAAAAAGAGGTTTTTTAGACGGTTTGCAGGGCTTTACTCTTGCCGTCTTTTCTTCGGTGTACGTATTTACAAAGTACCTGAAGCTTTGGGAACTTGAAAAAGGTTTTAAAAATGAAACTGGGAATCATTCCGAACATTGAAAAAAGCAAGACCGTCGAGGCTTCGCTGAAATTTGCGGAAAAGGCTATTGCCAACGGCTTTGAATGTTGCATCAGTGAAAACGCAAAGGGATTTGAAGAATCGAAATACGGAAGCGAGAAATTTGAATACGCCGAGGAAGGAGAGCTTTGCAAAAACAGCGACATTATTATTTCCTTCGGCGGCGACGGTACAATGCTTAACACTGCTTACCTTGTGAAGGATTCCGGCACGCCGATTTTAGGCGTTAATTTCGGGAAGCTCGGTTTCCTTGCCGAATTTGATTTTTCCGATATTGACATTTTAATCGATGATTTAAAAAACGGGCGTTACATTATTGAAGAAAGAATGGCGCTCGAGGCTGTCTGCAAAGGAGAAAAGGAGGTTGAACTTTTCGCCGTTAACGATATTGTAATTGACAGGGGGCGCTGGCCCAAGATGATGACAATGACGCTCAAGGTTGACGACCATTACGTTTCAACTTTTTCGGCGGACGGGCTGATTGTTGCAACACCTACGGGCTCGACGGGTTATTCGCTTTCAACGGGAGGACCGATTGTAAGCCCCAAAGCAAATGCAATTACGTTAAACCCGATTTCACCGCACACATTAACAATGCGCCCGCTGATACTTTCGAGCGAGCAGAAGATTTCCGTTTCTGTCGAAGAGCACCAGTCCTCCGTCCAAATAAATTGCGACGGACAACGGGTGCATTTTAACAAACCTCCGATTACGGTTGAGATTTGGAAAAGTAAAAAGCCCGTAAGATTGGTGCATTCTTTTTCCCGTAACTACTTTGACATTTTGCGCCAAAAACTTTTCTGGGGTTTGGACGTAAGAAACAATAAGGAGGAAAAATGAAATTAAAGGTTTTTCTGTTTTTGTTTTTGCCTGCATTGATTTTTGCCCAGTCGTTTAGGCTCACAAAAGACCCGAAGAGCGGAAAGGCAATGTTAATAGGGGTTTGCACGCGCGAGGCATTTAACGACACTAATTTTGCTTACTGGTTTAAAGGCAATTACGATTTTTATTCTCCCGACACGGTTACGCTTAAGAAGATTGCAAACAAAATCAAAGACTACAAAATCAAAATTGTAATGGGAACTTGGTGCAGCGACAGCCGCCGCGAAGTTCCGAGATTTTACAAAATTTTGGATTACCTAAAATTCCCCGAAAAAAATGTTGAACTGATTACCGTAAACAGAAAAAAGAAAGGGTTGAATAACGAAACCGACGGACTGAATATTGAGAGAGTCCCGACGTTTATTTTTTACAGGAACGGGAAGGAAGTCGGGAGAATTATTGAAGCGCCGATTGAAACACTCGAGTTTGACATCGAAAAAATTGTTACGCAAGCAAAGTAAAATTCAAAGGGGTAAAGTTGAAAATGCTTTACCCCGAAACTTTTAGCACATATCAGTATTTAACTTTTTTAACCAATCTTTTCCTGAGCAGTAAATCGTTCACGTTAAAGTAATTTCCTTTTTCGTCTTTTGCCCACACCTCGCCGAGGTAGCGTCCGTATTTGCCTTTACGGTCTTTGATTGTTTGAACGACAATCTCCTTGTTAAATACAAGCTCTCTTAGAAAGTCCCTGACTTTCAAACCTTTTTCACGTTCTTCGCCTCTCAACTCGGGTGCGTCAATTCTTGCAAGCCGTATTTTTACCTTGTTGACGAATGTGTGGAGTCCGAGGTCGATGTTAACGGTGATTGTGTCCCCGTCGTAAACCTTAACGACGAACGCTTTGTAGTGGTACAAAAAATTTTCCATTTCATTTGCCTCTTTAATATGTTAAATTTGATTTGTTAAAATAATTAAAAATAAAAAATGAAAAAACACTTCTTGATTTTAGCCGTTCTGTTGTTACTTAACGGGCTGTTAAATGCGCAAACAATTAACCGTGCACGTCTCGACTTGGGTTTGGGTAGTATTGCAGGGATTTCCCCTTCCGTAACGACGCTTGACGCCGGGCTTGCAATGGAAATTTCAACTAATATTTTCGGCGGGGAGCAATTCCGCGGAAGATTTTTCTATTCGAGAAAATTTGAATATTTCATTCCCGAAAACAGGGAAGGCAGGTATTATCCTTATTTGAAAGGCTTTTCGTTTGAATATTTGATTACGGAAGAAAGCGGCGGGTTTGAATTTCAGGAAGGTTTGGGGGCGGTTTTTATTAACGACGGAATATTCTCCCCGACAAACAACATTTACGCCGGAATAATGTTTTCCTTTGATGCTTTACTTCCCTTGCACGAAGTTAGCGAAGAGGGATTCGGATTAGCCGCCGGGCTTAATTACGGAATAACTTTCGACGGCGACCAACCGCGTTACTTTGCGATTGATTTTTCACTTTATTACGATTTTTGATTTTTGCTTTTACTAAATAATCTAATCGTCCACGTGTTAAATCCCTTGTTTATTTAATAGTGCTTTCCTGTTTTTGGTAAAGTTAAACCTGAAAACACAGAGGAGGAGAAGCGCAGATTGCAAGCAATCTACGCTACAAATACCAAGCCTTCCAATATTCAAACTATCCAATAGTCCAATCATCCACTTCTGTAATCATCCAAGATTTTCGTTTTAGCGAGTGTAGTGCCGCTCCTCCGGAGCTCTTTACCGTATCTTTGTTTTGTATTCTAAAAAGGTGTCGTCCCGCTGGAACTTAGTTCATAAAGTATTTAAATTTTTTTCATTGGAAAGGAACTAAAGAGCTTTGAATTGATTGACACTCCAAACTTTTCTACCACAATGAATGACGTCCCCGCCACGTTGGCGGGGGCAAATGACAAATCACTTTGTATTAAATTCTCCTTCTTAATTTTCTCTGTTCACTGTTAACTGTTCTCTGAAAAAGTCTTGTGTCTCGCGTCTAGCGCAAATCCATTTCTTATTTCTCGTTTCTTCTTTCTTATTTTAGCACCGATGTTAAACCTGTATCAAAAAATTTGAGCGTTTTTTTCTTTTTTGAATTATTTTAAAGAATATTTTAAAATAGATTTGCAATTCGAGGAATAAAATGGCTCAATATGATTATGATGCAATTGTAATCGGTACGGGACCCGGAGGCGAAGGAGCAGCAATGAAGCTTACCAAATCCGGCTATTCCGTTGCCGTTTGCGATTTGTTTTCAAATATCGGAGGAAACTCCACGCACAAGGGGACAATTCCAAGTAAGTCCTTGAGGCACGCTACTGAAATATTAGAAACGAAAAACGCTTTAAGACAAGCAAAGTTTACCGACTTGCTCAAAACGGCCTATTACGTAATTGAGCAGCAGGAATCTTTGCGCCGTTCGTTCTACGAAAAAAACTGGGTTGACATAATTGACGGTTACGCTTCGTTCATTGACGAACACCACATTGAAGTAAAGATGAGCGACGGGTCAATACAGAATTATTCGGCGAAATATTTTGTTATTGCAACGGGCTCCCGTCCTTACCACCCGGAAGATGTTGACTTCACGCATCCGCGCATTCTTGACAGCGACAAAATCCTTGAATTAAAGGAACATCCGCGTTCGCTTGCAATTTACGGTGCGGGAATAATAGGCTGCGAGTACGCGTCAATCTTTCGGGGCTTACGAACAAAAATTAATTTAATTAATACACGCTCCAAATTATTGGAATTTTTGGATGACGAAATAATCGACGCCTTAGCTTACCACCTGCGTGAAAACGGAATTATTATTCGTCACAATGAAGAATACGAGAAAGTTGTGCCGGACGATGAAGGCGTTACGATTTATCTTAAGAGCAACAAACAAATTCGCAGTGAGTATCTCTTTTGGGCTCAGGGCAGAACCGGAAACTCGGACAAATTAGGTCTGGAAAATTTAGGCATTGAGACAGACAGAAAAGGTTCAATTCCCGTGAATGAATTCATGCAAACCCCAGTGCCCAATATTTACGCCGTAGGGGATATTGTCGGTTTCCCGAATCTCGCAAGCGCTTCCTACGACCAAGGGCGTTATGCCGCTACGCACATTATCGGCAAGGGTGAACCGAACGTTTTGTTGTTGGAAAATATGCCTGTAGGGATTTACACAATTCCCGAAATAAGTTCCGTGGGAATGACGGAAAAGGAATTGACCGAGAAGAAAATTCCTTACGAAAGCGGGCGAGCATTTTTCAGAACATTAACTCGCGCGCAAATTACAGGGCACACAACCGGAATGCTTAAAATTCTTTTTCATCCCGAAACTTTGGGACTGCTGGGAATTCATTGTTTCGGGCACAGCGCCGCCGAAATTATCCACATCGGGCAGGCGATAATGTCCCAAAAGGGAAAAGCAAACAGTCTCAGATATTTTATTAACACAACGTTCAATTATCCTACAATGGCGGAAGCTTACCGCGTTGCCGCTCTTAACGGACTGAATAAGCTGGCGATGTAGCTTAAAACTTTTATTTGAGTGGAATGCAAAATGAAGTTTAATGATTTGGACTTGAAAAATTGGAAATTGCTTGATATTAATGTAGATAGTTTATGGATTATTAAAGAAAGGGACAAAAGAGGCAGGCACGAAAATATTTATCACGGAAATTTTATTCCTCAAATTCCGAATCAATTAATTAGAAGATTCACAAAAAAAGAGGAAATAGTGCTCGACCCTTTTATGGGTAGTGGAACCACGTTGTTTGAATGTGATAATCTTGGAAGAAAGTTTATCGGTTTTGATATAAACGATGAAATAATTAAGTATGTAAAATCCAAAATGTTCGGAGCAAATGTTAAATATGTGATTTCGGAATGTGATGTTACAAATGAAACTTTATTTAATTCCAGGGTTAAAAATGCGTTGGACTTGTTAAATTATCCGAAGGTACATTTTGTGTTACTTCATCCTCCGTATCTGGACATAATAAAATTTACAGACAAGGAAAATGACTTATCCCATATTTCGGACGTAAATGTATTTTTGGAAAAATTAAAAGTTACTTTAAAAATTTCATTGGAATATTTGGAAAAAAGCAGATATTTTGCAGTTGTGGTTGGAGATTTGTACAAGAATAGCGAAATATTGCCCCTTGCGTTTTATGTTCTTAATATGATTAAACAAGAATTTAATGTAAAATTAAAAGGAATAGTTGTTAAGAACATTGAAGGTAATAGGGGTAAATTAGGAAAGAATGAGATTTGGAAATACAGGGCATTAAAAAGTGATTATTTTATTTTTAAGCATGAATATATTTTAGTTTTTAAAAAGGAATTTTAAGATATGGCAACAACACACGTTTTTATTGTAGATACAACAACATTCAAGTATCATCTTGAATATATGTTTGCAGGAACCGGTGCAAAAGAAAATTATATTGATTTTAATAATTCACCTACTTGTAACTTGCACTCAACAACAGAAAATAACCTTTTAGGAATGATAGCAGATAGTCAAAGAGTTAGGACTGGTGATTTTGTAATTTTTTATTTGCAGCAAAATTTTCAAAAAGGAATTAGAGAAGGAAAATTTTATGGGGTTTTCAAAGTAAAAGAAGCACCGTCTTTTCTTGATAATAATGACAATTTGCAATTCTTAAAATCGCAGTTAGGTAAATCATTAACTTTTAGAACCATTATTGAGCCTAGCCAAATATATGCGGAAGGAGTTACAGAGTGGGAAGCTCTTGACGAGATAAAAAATATACAATCACCTAATCAAATGTTATGGAGTTTGATTTACAGAAAACTTAAAGGTAATCGTGGCAATACTATGATTACAATTTATGAAAGTGAAAGATTAATCAATTTAATTAGAAATAAAAATAACAGAAACGTTTTAAATGGCGTAACTTATACTTTTGATGAAGTAACTCAACAAATTAAAACTACTCAACAGACATTTCAATACAATGGAAGAAAGGAACCTATCAATGTTTTACCAAGGCTCATAAATAAATATTGTAACCGCAAACAATTTGAAACTCATTTACAAGCATATATTCTTCAAAATTTAGAAAACATATCGATGTTTATAAATCAACCTATTGAATGGATTGGGAATGAAGTTTCTTGTGGAGTTGGTATGCAAAGAATTGATATAATGCTCTCTATAAACAGCCAAAATAGGAAAGTCATTCCGATTGAATTAAAATCTATTGAAGCTTATCCTGAAATAACAATTCAATTGCAAAGGTATATAGATTGGATAGAACAATATTATTTACCAAATAGACCATCAGATGTAGAACCAATGATAATTTCAAGAGAAATATCAGATAAATCATCTCAAAGTTACCAAGACTTAATAAATACTTTTAACAATTTTAATTCGAAAAATAATATATTAAAATTACGTTATGTTGAATTTTTAATTGATTGCACACAAAACACAATAAATTTTAACGAAATAACTTATTAACTATGAATTACATTGGTTCCAAATACAAGCTCTCTAATTTTATTGAATCAACTATTACGTCAGTAGTTGGGAGTGATTTATCCGATAAAACTTTTTGCGACATTTTTGCGGGCACGGGAATTGTCGGCAGAAAATTCAAAACAAAAGTGGAAAAAATAATTGCTAACGATTTCGAATATTTCAGTTACGTTTTAATTAGAAATTACATTGGGAATCACAATCCTTTACCGGGAAAAGAAGAATACATTGAAACTTTAAATAACCTTGACCTTGAAGAGGGGTTTATTTACAAAAATTATTGTCTGGGTAGTGGAAGCGGAAGGCAGTATTTCTCTGACGAAAACGGAAAAAAAATAGACGCTGCAAGACAACAAATTGAAGAATGGAAAAAGACAAATGAAATAGACGAAGATTTGTATTTTTTCTTATTAAGTAGTTTGTTGGAAAGTGCTGATAAGGTTGCGAACACTGCTTCTGTTTACGGTGCTTTCTTAAAGCATTTAAAAAAGTCTGCTCAAAAAACATTAAAAATAATTCCTGCCGAATTTGATTTGAACGATGAGCAACATCTTGTTTTCAATAAAGACAGTAATTTGTTGATTAGAGAAATTGAAGGGGATATTTTGTACCTTGACCCACCTTACAATACGCGTCAATACGGAGCAAATTATCATTTGCTGAATACAATTGCTCTTTACGACAAATTTGTGCCTAAAGGGAAAACAGGTTTAAGGAATTACAAAAAATCTCTTTACTGTAGTAGATCTACCGTAAAAGATGTTTTCGAAGACTTAATCAAAAATGCTAATTTCAAATACATCTTTTTAAGTTACAATAATGAAGGATTGATGTCCGTTGGGGAAATAAAACAGATTATGTCAAAGTACGGGCGCTACGATTTGGCAACCATTAATTACCAAAGATTTAGAGCGGACAAAGAAGAAAACCGGAATCACAAGGCTAATAAAACCGAAGAATATTTGCATATTTTAGAAAAGAATTAGAAATTTTTCCCATTATCGGCGTTTAAGGTGAAATTTTTTTGTACTTTGAGCTAATAATAATAAATTAAGATTGTAGATTTATTTTTAAAAACAAAAACGAGGTAAACGTGGCGTTTTCGTTAAACAAAATTATGTTAATCGGCAATCTTGGCGGTGATGCGGAAAACCGTATGACCACCAACGACGTACCCGTTACAAACTTTTCTTTGGCTACAACTTACAGCTACAAAGGTCGTGACGGGAATTGGGTTAACGAAACAACCTGGCATAAAGTAGTTGCTTACAGACTTTCCGATTACATGCGCGAGCAGTTGAAGAAAGGCAAAAAGTTCTACGTGGAGGGAAGACTATCAAAAAGAAATTACGAAGGGAAAGACGGCAAAACAGTTTACGTAACGGAAGTTATTGCAGAGAGGATTTTCCCGTTGGATGCCTCAGGCGGCGGTTCTTCTTTTAGCGGAACTCAGGAAGCGGGAGGAGGTTACGAGCCTTCCGGCGACACCACTCCTGACAGTCCGGAAAACGACTTGCCGTTTTAATTGATTTGTTTAATAATCGGGATGATGTTAATATTTGGAAAACGATTGGATTTTAAAGCTGATTCTTTTGGCGATTTCACTTCTGTTTTCAGCGCTATTTTCGGGTTCGGAAGTTAGTCTTTTCTCGTTGGACAAGCAACGCAAGGATAAACTTAAAGAAAAAAACACATTAGCCGGCAGGTACATCCTGAGTTTGTTGGATTCTCCCCAAAGGCTTTTGGTAACCATTTTGCTCGGCAATACAATTTTTAACGTCGGGGCGTCGATCCTTTCGGTAAGCATTGCACTTGATTTTGCAAAGCTGCACGGAATTTCGGTTAACCTGATTTTGCTGATTCAAATTGTATTGCTGACAATATTGATTTTAATTTTCGGCGAAATAACTCCAAAGATTTGGGCTTCCAAATATCCCGAGCGATTTGCAAAGTTAGCCGCTGTTCCTCTCTATTGGATTAACGTTATTTTTTACCTCGTTGCCAAAACGATTACCGACATTACGCGCGCGCTGGTTTCGAGAGTAAAATATGACAAGAAGAAATCAGCCCTTTATTCCACCGAGCTTAAAGAATTGGCGGACTTGGGAATTGAAACCGGCAC